>CAYZVB010000463.1:0-3742 GCA_964481315.1 uncultured Granulosicoccaceae bacterium | reverse complement strand
GGTTGGCGGCGTAGTCACTGCCGGTGGAATAGGCAATGGCGTCTTCACCGCTGTCGGCCAGCACGTGAAACTCCATCGACCCCGAACCGCCAATGGCACCGCTGTCTGCCTCTACCGCGCGAAACTCAAGACTCATTCGCGAGAAGACATTGCTGTAGGCGCGATGCATATCGTCAAAAGTCTGCTGCAGTGATTCTGCAGAGGCATGAAAAGAATACGCATCTTTCATAATGAACTCACGACTGCGCATGACACCGAAACGCGGGCGCACTTCGTCACGGAACTTGGTTTGAATCTGGTAGTAATTCACCGGCAACTGTTTGTAGCTGCGAAGATCGCGGCGGGCAATATCGGTAATCACTTCTTCATGCGTTGGGCCGACACAATAGTCGCGCCCGTGCCTGTCCTGCAGTCGCAGCAACTCCGGGCCAAACTGCCCCCAGCGTCCGGACTCTTCCCATAGCTCAGCCGGCTGCACGGCAGGCATAATGAGCTCGGAAGCACCGGCCGCATCCATTTCCTCACGCACAATCTTTTCGATTTTACGCAACACCCGCAGACCCAGCGGCATCCAGGTATACAAACCTGCAGCCAACCTGCGAATCATTCCGGATCGCAGCATCAGCTGATGACTGATAACCTCTGCATCAGCAGGCGACTCTTTGGTGGTGGACAAATGAAGTTGACTGGTGCGCATGGAAAAGCCTGTAAACGGTAACGGTTGTGTCGGGGAATTCGAGTCAGTGTTAATGTAGAGGGTAGTCGCTTGTTGTACGATAGCGATCTGCTACATCAGCATTGTCACACGGGGGCAGTGCCAGAGCCAGTCATGAGCGCCTGTCGCAGGCTGGCATCACACCGCTGCGAAATTGCCGGAAGTGACCGTGACAACTTTGTATTGTCAGTGGTTATTTTCACTATTTGTAATTCTAATAACCAGACCCACTTTTGGTGGATTAATCTACACTTCAGGTGATGGTACACAGACGCAAAAGTCTAATTCTGTCGCGGCCGGCAAGCACTGGCAGCACCGGAACACTGCGTTATGTCTGTTCACCGGTAACAAACAAGAGTAATACGCTATAAAAATGCTCGAACCCATTCGCGAGTGGTACCAGAGAAATTTCTCTGATCCGCAAGCGGTCATACTGGCGTTGCTGCTGTTTTCAGCATTTATGCTGATATGGCTGCTCGGCGATATACTCGCGCCTGTGATGGTTGCGATGGTGTTTGCCTACCTGCTCGACAGCGTGGTTACCGCCATGCAGCGCTACCATATCCCGCGACCGCTGGCGGCCTCTATTGTAATGCTGGTGTTTGTGTTTTTCTGTCTGGTGGTACTGTTCGGGGTAGTCCCGCTACTGTCGCAGCAAATCACCTCACTAATCCGCGAACTGCCAAACATGATCGCCTCCGGCCAAAAACAGCTGCTGCGGCTGCCGGAACTGTACCCGGCAATTTTTACCGTCGAGCAAATCGACGAACTCATTGCCAGCGGCCAGCGCCAGGTCGGTCAGATCGGGCAACGCTTTTTATCGTTTTCAATTGCCAGCGCCATCAACCTGTTCGTACTGGCCATTTATGTGGTACTGGTGCCGCTGATTGTATTTTTTACCCTCAAAGACAAACAAAAACTGCTCGACTGGGCGGCCGGCTTTATGCCGAATAAAAGCGAGCTGGCAGAGAAAGTCTGGGAACAGGCCGACGGGAAAATCGCCAATTATATCCGCGGCAAACTGATCGAAATCATGATCGTGTGGGTCGTGACATACATTTTTTTTACAATCCTCGACCTCAACTACGCGGTGCTGCTGAGTGCGCTGGTGGGTTTTTCGGTCATCATTCCGTACATTGGCGCTGTGGTTGTGACCATTCCAATTGCCCTTATTGCCTATTTTCAATGGGGTTTTACCGCCAAATTCGGCTACCTGCTGGCTGGCTATCAGATCATCCAGATTCTCGACGGCAATGTGCTGGTGCCTCTGCTGTTTTCAGAAGTGGTCGATCTGCATCCGCTCGCCATCATTGTTTCCGTGCTGTTTTTTGGCGGGCTGTGGGGGCTGTGGGGGGTATTTTTCGCTATTCCGCTTGCAGCATTGACGCAGGCGGTGCTCGACGCCTGGCCAAGACACCGGCACCACACCGATCCAATGCTCGAAGACACGCCCGACCAGGCCGCCTGACAGGCTGCATAACTGGCGTCGCCCGGCAACCATTCCGGTATGGCGGCTGTGCTTGTCACAGCCGCTACCTGTCAGTAAGCTGTCGCCCTTTAGCCGTAACCCGGCCAACTCACCACAAGGCGTATAAATAATGTTTCAGGGCAGCATTGTTGCGATAGTCACACCGATGTTCGAAGACGGATCGGTGGATTTTGATGCGCTGAAAACCCTGGTCGAATTCCATGTTAAGGAAGGCACCGATGCCATTGTTTCGGTAGGCACTACCGGCGAGTCGGCAACGCTGAGCATGGAAGAGCACTCCACCGTGATCCGCAAAACCATTGAGTTCGCCGGTGGCAATATTCCGATCATTGCCGGTACCGGCGCCAATTCCACCACCGAAGCGCTGGAGCTCACCGAAAATGCCAAGGCGGCAGGTGCCGACGCCTGCCTGCTGGTAACGCCGTACTACAACAAACCACCGCAGGAGGGGCTTTACCAGCATTTTCGCAAGATCGCTGAAAGTGTCGATATTCCGCAAATTCTGTACAACGTACCGGGCAGAACGTCGGTCGATATGGCCCCGGAAACCACTGCCAGACTTGCCGAAGTCGACAACATTATCGGCACCAAAGAAGCACATGGCACCGTAGAGCGGATTCAACAGCTGGTGGCACTTTGCCCGGCGTCGTTTCTTATATTTACCGGTGACGACGGTACTGCCATGGAAAGCATTCTGGCCGGTGCAAAAGGCAACATATCCGTCACTGCCAACGTCGCACCTGCGCTGATGCATCAGATGTGTACCGCGGCACTGGCAAAAGACGAAAACACCGCGCGCGAAATTGAAGCAAAGCTTACCGATCTTAACGGTGCGCTGTTTATTGAGTCGAGCCCTATTCCGGTCAAGTGGGCATTGCAGCAGATGGGATTAATCAAACCCGGCATCCGGCTGCCACTGGTCGGACTGAGTGATCAGTGCTGTGATCCGGTGAAGCAGGCACTCGCCAAAGCCGGTATCGACATCTAAACCAGCGCAAAACTGTAAAACACGGTGAGTGTTTCGTTTGTCAGTCTTGGCAGTGGCAGTAACGGCAACGCCACGGTAGTTCGTGTCGACGATACACTGCTACTAATTGATGCCGGCTTCTCTGCACGCATTATCTGTCAGCGTCTGTTTGAGGCCGGAATTGCACCGGAACAACTGACGGCAATTCTGGTTTCTCATGAACACTCCGACCACGTCAAAGGTGTGCCGGTATTGGCGCGCAAACATCATATTCCGGTATGGCTGACACGCGGCACATACCGCCGTATGAAAGACCGCAACATTCCGCAGGTAGAGTTTATTCACCCGCATGGTTCTTTTCGTATTGGCGATGCGAAAATAACGCCGTTTCCAATACCGCACGATGCTGCAGAGCCGTGCCAGTACATTATTGGTAACGGTAAAAAAAGATTTGCCATCGCCACTGATATGGGTTGCGTAACGCCTTACGTGCACCGCCAGCTAAGCGGTGTTGATGCGTTATTACTTGAAGCCAACTACGATTTGAATATGCTGCAAAACGGCTCTTACC
>CAYZVB010000462.1:0-3752 GCA_964481315.1 uncultured Granulosicoccaceae bacterium | reverse complement strand
GCGGTACACAACTCAGATATCGCAGGTTCAGGCTTCGCTTATCTGTGTGTGCTGCTTGGTGTGTTTATTACTGCTTTCTACAGCTTCCGTATGTTCTTTCTGGTGTTTCATGGCAAAGAGCGTATGGACGATCACGCCAAAGAACACTTGCACGAGTCTCCGTCAGTGGTGACTGTGCCATTAATACTGCTTGCCATTCCGTCGGTAATTCTGGGTGCGATGACTATCGGCGGCATGTTGTTCGGGCACTACTTTGGTGGCGCTATTTACGTGGTACCGGAGCATAATGTGCTGGCCAAAGTAGGGGAGCACTACCACGGTCCGCTAAGCTTTGTGTTACACGGCTTTGTCACACCGGCACTGTATCTGGCGCTGGCGGGTACCGTTGCTGCCTGGTTCATCTATATGCGTAAACCTGAGCTTGCCGACTTCTTTGCCTCAAAGTTTGGTTTTGTGCATCGACTGCTCGAAAACAAATACGGCTTTGACGATTTCAATCAGAAGGTCTTTGCCGGCGGCAGTCTTAAGCTTGCCGACAAACTCTGGAGTGTCGGTGACGTGAAAATGATCGATGGCATGATGGTCAACGGCAGTGCCAATAAGGTCGGTGTGTTTTCAGCACTGATCCGTACGGTTCAGAGCGGTTACCTATATCACTATGCGTTTGCCATGATTATCGGATTACTGGCAATGCTTTCTGTTTTTATTTTTACAACCTAGCAGCGGTCACGACTGATGCCCATCCTAAGCATAATAATCTGGCTGACGATCCTTGGCGGTGTGCTGGTGCTGTTCGTTGGCGATAACCGCTGCCGTCCTGTGGCACTGGCGATATCGGTTGTTGCCTTTCTGTTTAGCCTGCCGCTGTATTTCGGGTTTGATAAGAACACCGCGGACATGCAATTCACTGAAAGTGTAGCGTGGCTGCCGTCGTTTGATATCAACTACTCACTGGGTGTTGACGGCATTGCCATGCCGCTCATTCTGCTGACCACTTTTATTAACATCATTGTGGTGATCTCCGCGTGGGAAGTAATTAAAGACAAACCGGCTATGTATCTGGCGTCGTTTCTGATCATGACCGGTTTCATGGTCGGTGTGTTTGCGGCCACTGATGCCATTTTGTTTTATATCTTCTTCGAAGCCACACTAATTCCGATGTTTTTGATTATCGGTATCTGGGGTGGTCCACGGCGCGTGTATGCGACCATTAAGTTTTTCCTGTATACGTTTCTTGGCTCGGTGTTTATGTTGGTTGCACTGATCTATCTATATTCGAAGGCCGGTACTTTTTCGATAACAGCGTTCCATGATTTGCCGATTGCGGCGAACGCCCAAACGCTTATTTTCTTTGCGTTTTTTATTGCCTTTGCAGTCAAAATACCCATGTGGCCGGTACACACCTGGTTACCGGATGCGCACGTAGAAGCGCCAACTGCAGGCTCTGCAGTGCTGGCGGCGATCATGCTGAAAATGGGTGGGTACGGCTTTCTGCGATTTAGTTTGCCGGTGGTGCCCGATGCAAGCGCACAGCTCGCCTGGCTGATGATTTTGCTGTCGCTAATTGCGGTGGTTTACATTGGCTTTGTGGCGCTGGCACAGTCCGACATGAAAAAGCTCATTGCCTATTCGTCTATCTCGCATATGGGGTTTGTGACGCTGGGGATGTTTATAGTATTTGGCATTGTGACCAACAGCACCGGATCTGAAACCACCAGCCATGCGGTAATGGGTGTTGAAGGCGCGATGGTGCAAATGATTTCCCACGGTTTTATTTCTGCCGCCATGTTTCTGTGCGTAGGTGTGGTATATGACCGCATGCACTCCAGACAAATTGCCGACTACGGCGGTGTGGTCAACACCATGCCGATCTTCGCGGCGTTTATGGTGTTTTTTGCCATGTCTAACGCCGGTCTGCCTGGCACTTCCGGGTTTGTTGGCGAGTTCATGGTGATACTGGCCAGCTTCAAGGCCAACTTCTGGTTTGCGTTTCTGGCGGCAACCACTTTAATACTGGGTGCGGCTTATACGCTGTGGATGGTGAAGCGCGTTATTTTTGGCGAAGTGGCCAATGACAACGTTGCCGCTCTTACGGATGTTAATCGCCGCGAGAAATGCATGCTTGCGATCCTTGCAGCCATGGTGCTGTTTTTTGGACTGTGGCCGCAGCCACTGGTTGATGTTATGCACGCTTCCATCGAAAACCTGGTGCAGCATGTCACCGTTTCAAAACTGTAGAGGGCGATAAAATGAATAATATTGGCCTTGCTACGCCGGAAATATTTCTACTTTGCGCCATCTGTGTGATCCTGGTTGGTGATCTGTTTGTCAGTGAAGATCGCCGTCCGCTGGCTTACGCGCTTTCGCAAATCTCCTTAATCATTACGCTGTTTCTGACCTGGACTATCGCGCCTGAATCGGGTGATGTGTCTGCGTTTAGCGGCAGCTTTGTGATGGATAAAATGAGTGTGGTGTGTAAGTCGTGGATACTTATTGTGTCTATTGGTGTGTTTTTGTATTCACGTGATTACGTCAACGCACGCAAAATCACCAACGGCGAGTACTACACGCTGGCGCTAAGCGGGGTGCTTGGCATGATGATTATGGTTTCATCAAGCACCATGCTAACGCTGTACCTTGGGCTTGAGCTGTTATCACTGTCTTTGTACGCACTGGTTGCGCTCAACAAAAAAGATGCGCGCTCATCTGAAGCTGCCATGAAATATTTTGTGCTTGGTGCGCTGGCTTCCGGTGCGCTGCTCTACGGTATTTCAATGGTCTACGGTGCCACCGGTAGTCTGCACTTCGACGCCATTGCCGCCAACCTGGCAGGCAACGAAGGTTCCACTGCGGCCGTGTTTGGACTGGCCTTTGTGGTTGTAGGCATCGCATTTAAGTTTGGCGCTGCACCGTTTCATATGTGGGTGCCCGATGTCTACGATGGTGCGCCAACCTCGGTGGCGCTGTACATTTCGGCCGCACCGAAAATTGCTGCCTTCGCATTAGCGGTACGGTTTCTGGTTGACGGTTTAATTACCGCGCACAGTAGCTGGCAGGGTATGTTGATAGTGCTGGCCGTATTGTCGCTGGTGCTGGGCAATATTATCGCCATCGCTCAGGTGTCTTTTAAAAGGCTGCTGGCGTATTCTACCATTTCGCATGTCGGTTTTATTCTGATGGGCATACTGGCGGGTACCAATGAAGGGTATTCGGCTGCCATGTTCTACGCGATCACTTATGCCATCACCAGCATGGGGGCGTTTGGGATTTTGCTTGCCATGGACCGCATGGGTGTCGACATTAATTTGCTTACTGATCTGCGCGGTCTGTTTCGCCGCAGCCCGGTGTACGCTGCAGTGATGATGGTGCTGCTGATATCGATGACCGGCGTGCCACCAACGGTCGGCTTCTATGCCAAGCTGGCTGTTCTTAAAGCAGTGGTATCGGTCGACCTGACCTGGCTTGCGCTTATCGCAGTGCTCATGTCAGTGGTCGGGGCGTTCTACTATCTGCGTGTGATCAAATACATGTTCTTTGATGAGCCGGCAGAACCCACACCGGTACTGGCTGCATTTGATGTGCAGGTGGGGCTCACACTGAATGGCCTGGCGGTTGTCTGGTTCGGGATTTTCCCAGGCATGATCATGGCCGCCTGCGTCGCTGCTTTCGCCGGTTAATAGACAGTTTAAATTCGCAATAAGTCTTGTATTTATGGTGAATAACTTCTACAATTCTGTTTTGCAGTTGCGGGG
>CAYZVB010000461.1:0-3757 GCA_964481315.1 uncultured Granulosicoccaceae bacterium | reverse complement strand
AACAAACAGCCAGAACAACAACACCATGACCACCCCAAGCACCAGCTTTAAAAACAGCGTCTGCATTATGGCGAGCGTGGCGGCAGCAGAATCGCCACTGCCTTTGGCGCGGGAGATCACGGCAACACTGCCTACACCGGCGACTTCGTTTAAGGTCAGCACAACCGCAAAGAATGTGGCAACAAACGCCACGGCCGTCGGTGCCCCGGCGCTGATTCTGGCTACCCAGAATATATCAACCAGTTGCGACGAATAGCCAACAACATAGCTAATGGCAGAATATCCTGCGATGCGAATGGCCGCAGTTCGGAAAGCCGCTGGGTTATCAGTCAAAGCAAGGCATCACGACAACAACATACACATGGCCGGACTGATTAGAGTTATTGACCGGTGCTATCCTTATCGTTGCGATACCAGCCACCACCGCTGCGCAGACTGTCTGCCATATCACAACACATCATAAAGGCGTTCCGTGCCGGGTCTAGGTTGGCAGCATTTTTACCGACAATATCAAACGCAGTGCCATGGGCCGGCGTAGTAACCGGTACCGGCAACCCGGCCAGCAGTGACACGCCCTGATCAAAGCCAAGTAACTTGATGGCGATTTGCCCCTGATCGTGGTACATCGTCACCACCACATCATATTCGCCATCGCGTACCTTAAGCCACAAGGTATCCGCCGGGTACGGACCGGCCACACTCATTTGTCGTTCCTGCATGCGTTTTACTGCAGGTTGAATGATATCAATCTCTTCACGGCCCATTACCCCGCCATCTCCGGCATGCGGGTTGTAGGCAGCCACTACGATACGCGGGCGTTCGTAGCCTGCAAGCTTTAGCGTACTGTTGGCCAGTTCAATGGACTGGCAAATACGTTCTTCACTAAGCATGGCCGGCACATCTTTCATTGGCACATGCGAGGTCACCCGTCCGTTCCACATACCGTGCGCAATATTAAATTCACTGGCCGCCGTATCAACACCGAAGTAGTCACGCGCAAAACCAATCTCATCCATAAAGCGGTTGCCACCTAAATGCATGCTCTGCTTGTTGAATGGCATAAAGCACACACCATCTATGTGTCCGGCGGCAGACAAACCAAAAGCCGTTTCAAGCCCGGTGAGCGATGACTTGCCACCGGCAGCACTCACTTCTGCAGCAGGTACATCGGCAATACCTTCAATAGCAACATCAAGATGCACAATGCCACTTGCAGCATCGTTGCGGGTAAAGTCTGTTTGGTGCTTTCTGGGGATATCGGTACCAACGACCTGCTCACCGCGGGTAATGACTGAAGGGTCACCAATAATCACCACATTGGCACGCTCCAGCACTTCCGGTGCAGACAATAGCTTGACCATCAGTTCGGGACCGATACCTGCAGGGTCACCCTGCACCAGACCAATCAATGGTTTGCTTGTCATGAGTAATTTCCGGTTACGCGTTGTACTGGTAAAAGATATTGCCTGTAAAACACAACCAGGCTTCAGGAACCACCGTCTGCGTTGTCAGCGGCTTTCATTGCTTTCACAATATTGCGGTACCCAGCCCTTAGATGATTGCGCAGTGCCCTGGCGCACTTGCTGCGCTGCCTGTTAACCAGCGCTTCAACAATCTCGCCATGCTGATCAAGAGTGCCGGTGCGATTGACACGCTGACGCGATGAGATAAAGCGTGCGCGCCACAATCGTGAGTTGTAGTTTTTATGCGTTTCGATAAGCGGTTGATTGTGCGACGCCGCAACAATAGCCTGGTGAAAACGCATGTCTTTTTGAAAAAACTCAAGCGGCTCGCATTGATCGGAACAGGCTCGCATGTCTGCTTCCATGGCAGCGATCGCTTCAATCTCTGCATCTGTCGCCATGTCACAGGCGAGCTCACCGGCCAGTGATTCGAGCGCACCCTGCACCTGCAACAGATTATCGAGCTCTTCCAGAGACGGGTTTGCAACCCGCGGCGCTCGGTTGGGTTCAATTTCAACCAGACCTTCAGCGGCAAGAATACGCAGTGATTCGCGCAACGGTGTGCGGCTCACCCCCAGTGCAAGCGCTGTTTCACGTTCCGGGATGGCAGCGCCCGGTACCAGCTTCTCAAGCAACACCAGATCGCGCAGTTGCTCGGCGATACGTTCGGCCAGTGTTCGGCGCTCGAGCTTTGGCAGTGACTCTACAGACACCGGGTCTTCAGCATTACTCATGAGGATCTGCCTTGGGATTGTTGGTACTGCATTAAGGCAGAACTAAAATGACGCATAAAAATAGTATTAAATCTCATCGATAGTGCGAAGAGCCTGCAGTGCAAAGTGCTGAAAACACCAGAACCGGCAGACGTTTATTCAATCACGTTAAAGTGTTGTAAATGGGTTTGATCAAGCTCTATCCCAAGGCCCGGCAGATTATCGTCAAGTTGCAGATAACCGTCCTGTGCTTCAGGGTCGCCCTTGAATATATAGTAGAAAAGCTCATTACCGATTTCGACATCAAACACCGGAAACCACTCACTCATCGGACAGTTAAAGTTGGCCATGGTGAGGTGATAGTTGTGCATTTGTCCGGCATGCGGAATTACCGGTACCTGATAAGCCTCGGCAAGTGCATTGATCTTTTGCGCTGCTGTAATGCCGCCAACACGGTTGGTGTCGTATTGAATCACACTGACAGCTTTGGCATCGAGCAGTTGTTTGAAGCCAAGCAATGAAAACTCATGCTCGCCACCGGAAATTGGAATCGGACCGGCATTAAGTTCAGCATAGCCGTGGATATCGTCTGCCAGAACCGGTTCTTCCAGCCAGCGCGGTTGAAACTTTTCAAGTTTCGGAATAATGCGTTTTGCGTAGTCGACATTCCAGCCCATATACGCTTCGAGCATCAGATCGCATTCGTCACCAATCACTTCACGCACCGCGGCAACCCGTTTAAGATTTTCGGCAACACCGCGTGTGCCGTCTTTGGGGCCGTAACCAAAGCGTGACTTAAACATGGTAAAACCCTTGTCACGCCACTCCTGTGCCTCCTGCTGCATCGCATTAATGGAGTTGGCATATAACTTTGAGTAGTAGCACGGTATTGCGTCTTTGGTGCGACCGCCAAGCAGTTTAAACACCGGCTTACCTGCAAGCTTGCCCATCAGATCCCAGATCGCAATGTCTACCGCAGAGATGGCGGTCATGCCTACACCCTTGCGACCCCAGGCATGCGTAATTCGATACATTTTTTCCCACAGGTAGGCGGTGTCGAACGGGTCGTGGCCGATAACCAGCGGTGCAAGATAGCGATCAATCGTTTCTTTAATTAAGGGCGGACACAGCGCTGCATTGCCAATGCCTACAGTGCCATCATCTGCTTCGACTTCGCACACCAGCCACTGATGAAAACGAAATGAACCCATGCTGTCTCGACCGGCGGCCCCCATCTCCGGAAGCGGGTCGGAAGCGTTGGTGCAGAAATTTGCCTGCGGCGGCACAGTTTTACCTGTCCACTCATAGAGTTTAGTTCGTACCGCAACAATGCTTGCCATCAGGAATTCACTTCCATGTTATGTCAGGAGTGTTCAAATGCCGGGGAGAATCCGCCGGCTTGTCAGTCAGGTTTGGCACAAGCCAACACCTGCATATCAGTGTACCGTCTGGGGTTTAAATTTCAACGGTATTTGGTATACCATGGGCCACAACAGGAAATGCCAGACAAAAATACTCAGGCAGTGGCCAACTACTGCGGTACGTCCGGTACATCACCCGGTACATCACACAGAGCACGCG
>CAYZVB010000460.1:0-3800 GCA_964481315.1 uncultured Granulosicoccaceae bacterium | reverse complement strand
GCCCGCTACCAGCCACCGGGGCGGCATGTAACCTACCATACCGAAAACGGTGTGCTTGGTTTTGGCAGTGCACCTGCTGAAGGAAACGAAGACTGGGACTTAATTAATGCCGGTAAAAAAGCTATCACGCTAAAGGACGGGGCATCGATATTCCACCACGCTGACAGCTTCGCGATGGTCCGTGGCGGGCACCTCGATCTGGCTGTACTTGGGGCGTATCAGGTGTCACAGACCGGTGATCTGGCTAACTGGCGGGTAGGAAGTAAGGGTGTGCCGGCGGTCGGTGGCGCAATGGACCTGGTGCATGGTGCAAAACGCGTTGCCGTGGTGACTGATCACACCACCAAAGACGGCAAGCCAAAACTGGTGCAGCAATGTACTTTTCCGCTAACCGGCGTTAACTGCATTACCCGCGTGTATACTTCACTTGCTGTGGTTGATATCGACAGCGGCCGGTTTATACTTCGCGAAAAACTCCCCGCCATATCACTTGAAGCATTGCAGTCGGTTACCGGCGCACAACTGCATACTGATGGTGAAGTTAAAGCGCTGGTCACCCCTGAACTCGATTAGTTAAACATCAAGCATTAACTTTAGCGGCTTGCGCATACCGGCAATTTTGCATGCCTGCTGCCCGTAACCGTAGGGGAACAGTTGGTACACGTATCTGCGCGTTGCCTTTTCTGCATCCATGGTTTGCTTGAGGTGTTTAAGCAGAGCCCTTGTTTCCGCAACCACCTGGGTAGTTTCATAGTGCGACCGGATAAATCGGATGATGTGCCAGTGATCATCACTCAGGTCAATGTTTTCCTCCGCGGCAATCACCCCCGCAAGCTGCTCGCTCCATTGTGAAGGATCAAGCAGGTAACCTTCATTGTCTCTGGCAATATCCAATGCGTTGCTCTGATTAAGTAATCAGCGCAACGGTAACAGAATTTTCGGTCAGGTGAAGCACGTCCGCCGGTCAGTTCATAACACCGGGCATATTCCGGCCTACTGCGAATGACGTCGCAGCCACCACCGAAAAAGCGTTGACAAATATTACTTAACAAAGCAAACTTTTTCCTCTTTCGCATAGTCTGGAGGTTTACTTGATCACCACTATCCCGGGGGCCGTTAAACCAGCGTGAATTCAACCGCCCCGGCCGATCTGTTGATGTTCGAGGAGGCTATGCCGCTCGACGATCTGCGTTCCGAAACCGGTTTTCGGAGCGAGTGCATCCCTGATAAAAAGATCAAGGTCGATGATCTGTTCCGCTTTCGCCGCGGCATGGGTGATTTTCAGGTGTCGCTGGTTGCCATGCTGATTGCGCTGTTTTTTCTGGTGTTTTTCTTCACGCAAACCGGCTGGCAGGCACGTAAACTTCCCGATGATCTGGGGGCATACCTGGCGCATCAGGCAGGGGTGATCGAACTTGAGGGCAGGGTGACGCGCTTTGGGCGCATCCTTAAACAGTCGTGGGTTATTCCCATGTTGTGCCTGCTGCTGCTGGTGCCGACAGCCATTTTCAACTTCCGCGACTCGCTGAAGGTACACCGCTGGCGCAAGCGATTTTTGCTGCCTACCAGTTCCCGCCACGAGTTCTCGAAGTATCTGGCAGCACTGGAGTTTGTTGCCTACTTCATTGCGTATACGTTGTTAGTGCCTGTACTTGGCTACCTGTTGTCCACACTGATTCTCGGCACCTTCCTGACGTTCCGGCTCGGCTATCGAAGCCCGGTCTGGATCATGCGGTCGCTGGCCACAAGTTTCGCCATTGTGCTGGTGTTTCGCAGTCTGCTACAGATTAAAACACCCGCAGGCATCTGGCTGTACGATCAGTTACCGACCGCCATGCGCGCTTTTATGCTGACGTATTTTTAAGTTATGGAAGCGTTTTTACTCGGCCTTGAAAATCTGTTGGCGCCACAGGTGCTGCTGGCCATAGTGATCGGTTCGGTCGGCGGATTAACCATTGGCGCCATCCCCGGTATCGGACCGGCGATTGCCATTGCGATACTGCTGCCTGCTACCGTCTTTCTCGACGATCTGGTCAGTCTGGTGTTGTTACTCGGTGTCTATGGCTCGTCGATGTACGGCGGTGCTATACCCGCCATTCTTATCAACACACCGGGCACACCGGTTAACGCACTCACCACTTACGACGGCTATGCGCTAACCCGTCGCGGTAAGGCGGCAGAAGCACTATCACTGGCATACTCTGCATCATTTTTTGGCGGGCTGTTTTCGATACTGGCTGCCTTGTGTGCACTGTTTGTGTTTGGTCCGTACCTGCGTGATCTTGGCGCACTGTTTGGTCAGCGCGATATCTTAATGGCAGCGATACTCGGGGTATTACTCATCGCAGCGCACCGTCAGTCGATGGGTATTGCCGCGATGTTGTTTGGCTTCGGTTTTTTAATTGCTATGGTCGGCAGGCAAACCACCCGCAGTATCGATCGCTATACGTTTGGCATTGAATACCTGTATTCGGGTTTCAACTTGATTGTTGTCATTATTGGTATCTTTGCACTAAGTCAGGCACTTAACCTCATGGTAGGCAAAGACGATGATCCGCCCGAAGCACGCGTTACCGGTGGCCTGCTGCGTGGCTTTGGCACGCTGTTTAAAAACAAGCTAATCACTTTGTTGTCTGCCATGTACGGTACGCTAATGGGTATCATTCCCGGAGTCGGTGAGTTTGTCGCACAGTTTTTCAGTTACTCAACCGCCAGGGCCATTTCAAAAGAACCGGCGCGTTTTGGTCATGGTTCAAAGCAGGGTCTTATCGCTTCAGAAACGGCCAACAATGCCGTGCCTGCTGCTGCAATGATCCCGCTGCTGGCGCTCGGTGTGCCGGGCGAGGCACTGACCGCCATGATGATGGTGGTGTTTTTCGACGCAGGTATTAAACCCGGGCCCGATGTTTTTGAGAACAATCCAGACTTTCTGTTTAGTCTGTTCATAGCGCTGTTAATTATTAACGTCATTGTGCTGGCGACGCTACTGGTGTCAACGCGCTTTATTGCCAAACTGGTGCACATCCCCAACCGGTTTCTTGGCGCATTCATTATGATTCTGGCGTTCGTTGGCGTGTATTCTATTCGCAACAGCCTTACCGACTGCATATTTGCCGTGATATTCGGTTACATCGGATATATTTTCCGCAGGCTTGACTGGCCGCTGGTACCGGTGGTGCTGGGGCTGGTGCTCGGATCAATAATTATCGAACGTCTGGCGGCCGGTGCGGGCCAGATAAAATCTGCTGTCGACCTGATTAACCGTCCGGTTTCCGGCACCCTGTTTGTGGTGATACTGCTGGTCATTGGTTTCATCGCAGTGTCGTCTTTCAGAGGCGACTCAAACACAATTAACTATGACTAACTCAACTGGAGATAAACCATGAAGAGACTCGCACAGGTAGCGTTGTTGTCTGTCACAGCCGCAGTGTCTGCGTTAGCCCCGGCCGCCGCAGAATACCCGGACGGACCGGTACAGTTTGTAGTGCCATGGCCACCGGGCGATTTTGAAGACGTGCTTACCCGTATGATCGCCGCGGACTTTGAAAAGGCCACAGGTGCTGCTGCATCGGTAGTTAACAAACCCGGTGGTGGCGACGGTCCATTCCCCGGCGCGCTTGAAGTGCTTAACGGTCCAACTGACGGATCAATGGTTGGTTCTTTTGTGATTGGTGTACCTGTTGTCGGGCCAAACATAGACATTGGTATTGAAAAAGACAGCTTTACCCCTGTTGGTATCTTTTTAACCTATCCGTTCGTACTTGCTGCCTCTGGTGATGCGCCTTACTCAAACATGGCAG
>CAYZVB010000459.1:0-3811 GCA_964481315.1 uncultured Granulosicoccaceae bacterium | reverse complement strand
GGCTTTACCTTCAATCAGTACCGGCTCAAACGCCTGAATACCCAGACGGTGAAGTGTTGGTGCACGGTTAAGTAGTACCGGATGCTCACGAATCACTTCTTCAAGAATATCCCAGACTTCAGGGCCTTCACGCTCCACCATCTTCTTGGCAGCCTTGATGGTGGTTGCCATGCCGCGCAGTTGCAGCTTACTGAAGATAAACGGCTTAAACAGTTCCAGCGCCATTTTCTTTGGCAGACCGGTCTGGTGCAGCTTAAGTGTAGGACCACATACAATTACTGAACGACCGGAGTAGTCAACACGCTTACCGAGCAGGTTCTGACGAAAACGTCCCTGCTTGCCTTTAATCATGTCGGCAAGTGATTTCAGCGGACGCTTGTTGCTGCCGGTAATTGCTCGGCCGCGACGACCGTTATCGAGCAACGCGTCAACAGATTCCTGCAGCATGCGCTTTTCGTTGCGCACGATGATGTCCGGTGCGTTCAGCTCAAGCAGTCTGCGCAGTCGGTTGTTACGGTTAATCACGCGACGGTACAGATCGTTGAGATCAGACGTTGCAAATCGACCGCCATCGAGTGGTACCAGCGGGCGCAGATCAGGTGGCAGTACCGGCAGTACCGACATCACCATCCATTGCGGCTTGTTACCGGACTCAACAAAAGAATCAACCAGCTTCAGTCGCTTGATCAGTCGCTTGAGTTTGGTTTCCGATTTGGTTGCATCAATTTCTTCACGCAGCTTGCGCGATTCGGCTTCAAGGTCAATATCTTTCAGCAGGTCGTGAACGGCTTCAGCACCCATGCGTGCATCGAACTCATCGCCGTGTTCTTCAATCGCTTCCAGGTACTGCTCATCACTGAGCAACTGACCGCGTTCGAGGGTGGTCATCCCCTCGTCTATCACAACGTAGGCTTCAAAGTACAACACACGCTCGATTTCACGCAGTGTCATGTCGAGTAACAGACCAATACGTGACGGCAGTGATTTCAGAAACCAGATGTGCGCTACCGGGCTGGCCAGCTCAATGTGACCCATGCGCTCACGTCGTACTCTGGTGAGGGTAACTTCAACGCCACACTTTTCACACACAACACCACGGTGCTTGAGACGTTTGTATTTACCGCAAAGACACTCGTAGTCTTTTACCGGGCCGAAGATCTTGGCACAGAACAGTCCGTCACGTTCCGGCTTGAAGGTACGATAGTTAATCGTCTCCGGCTTCTTTACCTCACCGTATGACCACGAGCGGATCATTTCGGGTGATGTAAGACCAATACGAATACGATCGAAGTCTTCGTTAGGTGTTTGCTGCTTGTAGTTAAACAGTAAATCTTTCATTTTTGCTCCAAAAGCGAGGATTGATACGGGTTAGCTGTTAAGTAACGCGTATCAGGTGCCCTGCTCCAGCTGGATGTTGATACCGAGAGATCGAATTTCTTTCAACAGTACGTTGAATGACTCAGGCATACCTGCCTCCATTCGATGATCACCATCAACAATGTTTTTGTACATTTTGTTTCGACCGACAACATCGTCCGACTTGACCGTTAGCATTTCACGCAGCGTGTAAGCCGCGCCGTATGCTTCCAGTGCCCAGACTTCCATCTCACCGAAGCGCTGACCACCAAACTGCGCCTTACCACCGAGCGGCTGCTGAGTAACCAGACTGTACGGACCGGTTGAACGTGCGTGCATCTTGTCATCCACCAGGTGGTTGAGCTTCAGCATGTGCATGTAACCAACGGTCACCGGTCGATCAAACGGCTCACCGGAACGCCCGTCGTACAACAACGTTTGTCCACTCTCGGGAAGATCAGCAAGCTTAAGCATTGCCTTGATCTCTTTTTCTGCCGCGCCGTCAAATACCGGTGTTGCCATCGGCACACCGCCACGAAGGTTTTCAGCCAGCTCTTTCACTTCGTCGTCGTTTAACGACTCAATGGCAGTCTTGCCAACATCTTCACTGTGGTTGTATACCTGATCGAGGAAGTCACGAATCTCAACCACGTTTTTATCGGCGTCGAGCATTGAGCCGATCTTGTAACCGAGGCCTTTGGCAGCCCAGCCAAGGTGGGTTTCAAGTACCTGCCCTACGTTCATTCGTGAAGGAACACCAAGCGGGTTCAATGCGATGTCGACCGGTCGACCGGTTTCGTCGTATGGCATATCTTCCACCGGTACGATCATTGAGATCACACCCTTGTTACCGTGACGACCGGCCATCTTGTCACCGGGTTGCAGGCGACGTTTAACGGCAAGGTAAACCTTAACCATTTTAAGTACACCAGGCGCCAGCTCATCACCGGACGTGATCTTTTCTTTCTGTTCAACAAAGCGCTGTTCGAACTGCTCACGCTGCTCGTTAATCTGTGCGCTCATTTTTTCGAGCTGCACGTTCAGATCTTCGTCTTTCAGACTGATGTTGAGCCATGAGTCGCGTTCAATACCTTCCAGATATTCACCGGTAATGCTGTCGCCTTTCTTAAGACCGTTCGGACCTTTCTCAGCTTCCTGACCAAGGATCAAACGTTCAATACGCGAGAACATATCGTCTTCAACGATTCGTAGTTCGTCGTCGAGATCCTTGCGCACCTGCTTAAGCTCTTCGCGCTCTACCTGCAGCGCACGGGCGTCTTTATCAACACCATCACGAGTGAAGACACGAACATCAATCACTGTACCGTCCATACCGGGTGGTACACGCAGTGAGGTGTCTTTAACGTCTGATGCCTTTTCACCAAAAATGGCACGCAGCAGCTTTTCTTCAGGTGTCAGTTGCGTTTCACCTTTCGGTGTCACTTTACCAACCAGAATGTCGTTCGGCTTAACTTCAGCACCTACATAAACCACACCCGACTCATCCAGCTTTGAAAGCAGACCTTCTGAGACGTTTGGAATATCCGCTGAAATTTCTTCAGGCCCAAGCTTGGTGTCGCGGGCGACACAGTTGAGTTCTTCGATGTGAATAGTAGTGAATCGATCTTCCTGAACAACACGCTCTGAGATAAGGATCGAGTCTTCGAAGTTGTAGCCATTCCACGGCATGAATGCGATCAGCATGTTCTGCCCCAGCGCAAGCTCACCCATGTCGGTGCTTGGGCCGTCGGCCAGCACATCGCCACGCGCAATCACATCACCGGGCTTCACCAGTGGACGCTGGTTCATGCAGGTGTTCTGATTCGACCGGGTGTACTTGGTGAGGGTGTAAATATCCACACCGGTTTCACCCTGACCTGCTTCGTCGTCATTGGCACGGACCACAATACGGCCGGCATCGACAGAGTCGACCACACCGCCACGAAGTGCTACCACAGTGGCACCTGAGTCAACGGCAACTGTTCGTTCCATACCGGTACCTACCAGCGGCTTTTCAGCGCGCAAGGTTGGTACTGCCTGGCGTTGCATGTTTGAACCCATGAGTGCGCGGTTCGCATCGTCGTGCTCAAGGAATGGAATCATTGAGGCCGCGACAGAGACAATCTGTTTTGGCGAAACGTCCATGTACTCGACCTTGTCAGGCGGCATCATGGCAAATTCGTTTTTATAGCGACACGACACCAGTTCGTCAGTCAGTTTGCCGTTGTCATCAAGTGCTGCATTGGCCTGGGCAATAACGTAGTTACCCTCTTCAATGGCAGACAAATACTCGACTTCAGGCATAACACCGCTATCGCTCACTTTGCGATAAGGCGTTTCCAGAAAACCGTACTGGTTGGTACGTGCATAAACCGCCAGCGAGTTGATCAGACCAATGTTTGGCCCTTCCGGCGTTTCAATCGGACAAACACGACCGTAGTGCGTCGGGTGCACG
>CAYZVB010000458.1:0-3823 GCA_964481315.1 uncultured Granulosicoccaceae bacterium | reverse complement strand
GCTACGAAGGCAATGCAGAAGCAGCATCGGTTGCCTACTGGCGTGTACACGAAGCACACCTTGCAGCCCTTGATGAGCACAAAGGCGTAAAACTCGTGGCACTCACCACACACGGCCCGGGACAAATTCACAGCAACCAGGAGGTCAAGTCACTGGCTGATCTCGATGGACTCAAGACGCGCCTCGGCGGCGGTGTTTCGGGTGATGTGGGCGCTGAACTCGGACTGGTTGGTATTCGAGTACCGGCTCCGAAGGTATACGAAACTCTGGCCTCCGGTGCGGCCGATGCGGTTGCTATGCCGTTTGAAGGACGCAAGGGCTTTAAGCTGACCGAAGTTGCGAAAAACGTCTTTGAAATGCCAGGCGGTTTTTATCGTGGTTCGTTTGCCATTCTAATGAGCCAGGAAAAATTCGACGAACTGCCGGCAGATGTTCAGGCTGCACTGGAAGAAAATGTGTTTGGTGAACCCGCCAGTCGTATGCTCGGCGCCGCGTGGGATGAAATTGATGCGGTTGGTCTTGAAGCAACCAAAGCTGCTGACGACAACAGCATTACCGTTGCAACTGATGCAGATGCCGAGGCCTATAAAGTCATTGCAGATAAAGTCACCGGAAAAATCCTTGGTGAGCTCACAGAGAAAGGCGTTGATGCACAGGCTGCCTACGACATGATCAAATCTGAAATGGGTAACTAAAGTCCCTACCGTGCAAGCGGGCACCGGCAACGGTGCCCGTTCGTTTTAACCGCCAATAAAAACGACAACAAGAGCAACTTACAATAGACAACGCCGCTCCAAACGCAGACACTGCTCCCGCTTCAACCACCAGTCCTGCTTCAAATACCAGAACGGCCAAAATCGGGCACTGGCTGGGCACGGCGCCAGTTCTGCTCGCATGTACTACCCTGTTCGCGCTCATGCTAATGACCTTTGTCGATGTGGTGATGCGCTCTGCTTTCAATGCACCCATCGAAGCTGCGACCGAACTCACGCGAATGTTTATGGCAATTATTGTTTTTTCAGTATTGCCGGTCATGTCCGCACGTGGCGAACATATAGTTGTCGACCTGCTCGACAGCTGGTTTAAACACCCCCTTGCCATCAGACTGCGCGACGGGTTGATGTTTTTGATTTGCGGTGCACTGCTTATACTGCCGGCACAACGCGTATGGGTACTTGCAGAACGCGCACGCAGCTACGGTGACACCACCGAATATTTGCAAATACCACAGGCCTACATTGGCTGGTTTATCGCGGCAATGACGTTTATTACCGCTGTGGCATTACTGATCAGAGGGTTGATCACATTGTTTGTGCCGCACTGGCTGTCACCATCGACAGATAACGCATCATGACGGCAGCACTTATAGGAACTGCAGCAGTGCTGGTACTGGTGCTGCTGCGTATGCCAATCGCATTCGCCATGGGCCTGGTCGGTATGATCGGCTACATGCTGGAGTCGAGCTATCGCGGCGCGATCTCAATGGTGTCCCGACTCATCATTGATGCCACTCAAAATTACGGACTTAGTGTGGTGCCGCTGTTTATTCTGATGGGGTTATTTGTCAATAAAGGCGGCATTAGTCGCGAACTGTACCGGGTGTCTTTTGCTTTTCTTGGACACTTTAGAGGCGGACTGGCAATGGCAACCATTGTTGCCTGCGGTGGCTTCGCGGCAATATGCGGCTCTTCACTTGCCACTGCAGCCACCATGTCTAAAGTGGCGATGCCGCAGATGCGCAAATACGGATATAGCGACGGACTATCAACCGCATCAATTGCTGCAGGCGGCACGCTTGGTATTTTAATTCCACCCTCGGTCATTCTGGTGATTTACGGCCTGCTGACTGAAACCTCTATCGGTAAGCTGTTTATTGCGGGCATTATTCCGGGGCTGATTGGCATTATCTTTTATTTGGGCGCAGTACGATTTACCGTCGCCAGAAACCCCGCTTCCGGACCGGCAGGTGAACGTACATCATGGGCGGATAAACTGCTTGCCCTGAAAGGCGTGTGGGCCGTGCTGTTATTGTTTTTTCTGGTGATTGGCGGGCTTTATGGCGCACTGGACTTCTGGCCGCTGCACTTAACCTTCTCACCTACCGAGGCTGCCGGCATGGGTGCAATGGGTGCGTTTCTTATTGCACTGGCAAGGCGATCACTAAGCGTTAAAGACACCTTCGAAGTACTGAGAGAAACAGCGTTTACCACCGCATCACTGTTCAGTGTGTTAATTGGCGCGTGGATATTTTCCAACTTCGTCAACCGGGCCGGCTTACCTGAAGCACTGCTTGAAGCTGTTACCACCTACTCTGTTTCGCCATGGGTAGTGATGACGTTAATACTGGCAATCTATATTGCGCTGGGCTGTGTTTTCGAAAGCCTTTCGATGTTGCTGCTAACCGTACCGATCTTTTTTCCACTGGTCAGAGACCGTGGTTTTGATCCGGTCTGGTTTGGTATTGTAGTGGTAGTGGTCACAGAGATAAGTCTAATTACACCACCGGTCGGACTTAACGTGTTTATATTAAAAGGGGTGGTCGGCGATGTGTCGACCGGCACCATTTTTAGAGGCGTCACACCGTTCTGGGTTGCCGACATTTTCAGGCTGGCGCTACTGGTTGGTATACCGTCGCTGGCACTGTGGTTACCCGGCCAAATGGGATAACACACTTTAATTCAGGCAGCACGCAAAACCTGATTTCTGCCGCCGGTTTTAGCGGCATATAAATTCGCATCAGCAACCACCAGCATTTCATCGACAGTACAGGTTTCACCGGTTTCTTTTGTCGCGACACCAATACTGACCGTGACCGGAACCGTGTTGCCCCGATACTGCAAAGGCGCATCTTCAACGGCCAGACGGATTGTATCTGCGAGCGCTTCGATCTGCCGTCCATCAATGCGGCTGACACACACGGCGAACTCTTCACCGCCAAGGCGAATGAAGTAGTCGGCGTCGCAGAGCTTTTGCCGTACCACCGATACCAGGTGACGCAAAACCTCGTCACCGCACTCGTGACCAAACGAATCGTTAATCGACTTAAAGTAATCAAGGTCGAGCATCAAAAGTGCTGAATACAGATGGGGCACTTCAAACAGGTTACGGCCGCATGGTTCAAGTGCCCGCCGATTGCTGCAACCGGTGAGTACATCAACCGTTGCCAGACGCTCGAGCCCAACAGCCTGTTCTTCGAGCCTGACCCTGGTCGCTTCCAGCGTTTCATTAGTTCGCGTTACATCGGTAATGTCGTGCATCACACCCACCAGATACACCTGGCCATCGTCAAGTGTCAGTCGACTTTTACGGGTGATGGTTTCACGCGGCTCGCCATCTTCAGTAAACACAGTCTCAACCGATTCATCCACATCACCGGTGTCCAGCACACGCAAATCACCGCCGTTGCACTGCGCCACCTGCCGGTCCGGAAACAATGCCTTGTCCAGATTCCCGACCAGATCTTCCCGCCTTACGCTGAACAGAGTTTCAAACGCCTGATTCACCCACACGTATTTGAGGTCACAGTCTTTCACCAACACCGGGTTGGGCAGAATATCCAGAATACTGAGAGGCAGCGCCGAGTTTATGCGATCCATATAAATTTCCATTTTCGACGTCACGAACATCGGCAGCCTGCCGGGAATCTGAAGTGCCAGGTAATCACAGAGTGTGAAAAAGTAACGTTCAGGCGCGATGCGTAGCAACACCCGGCGACGATAATTTCCCGGCCTTTCGGTTGCAGCCGAACCGCGCTTCCCTTACACTTGACCGTTCGGCAGGCGCGTAGCTCAGTTGGTTAGAGCACCACCTTGACATGGTGGGG
>CAYZVB010000457.1:0-3823 GCA_964481315.1 uncultured Granulosicoccaceae bacterium | reverse complement strand
ACGCACAGTCGCTTATTACCCGAATATTCAGGCAGAATTACCGCACAAGCGGGCAAATTATTTAGAGTCCGGCTTTTATTTGCATTCAATGTTCATCGCAAACGTTTCAGTCATAAAAAGCCGCCACAGTTACGCCGGTAAATGTGCTACATTTTGATTCTGTAGATTGTTTTATTTGCACAATTGACCGCGAATTCATGCCGATGTTTTGGATAGCAGGCTCGCGTTAACCAAGATTCACGGGACGGATGGCCGCAGAGAAACGACGATTAACGATCCTGAATTGCGATATGGTCGGGTCGACCATACTGGCAGAAGAGCTCGACCCCGAAGTCTTTGAAGTCATTATCCAGTCGTTCATCGATTTATCTGTCGAAGTCATCGAGCGCAATCATGGCGTTTTCGCGCTCAACACCGGCGACGGTTTCGAAGCCTACTTTTACCCCGGCACCGGTTCTCCGGGGGCTATTTATGCCATCGAGTGCGGCCTCGATATCCAGCGTTCTCTTGAAGCGCTAAACCAAACCTCATCTCACCCGATTTCGGTGCGCGTAGGCATAGCAACCGGTCAGGTAGTGCTTAGCCCTCACAAGCTGTCTTCTAACGTGGAAGTGGATATCGCGTTTGGCAAACCGGCACATTTATCAGCACGCCTGCAATCGGCCGCCGAACCGTGGGAGGTGTACGTCGACGATGCGACAAAAGAAAGCGCCTCGCCCTACTTCGACTTCCACAGCACCGGCAGCCGGTTGCTCAAAGGTTTTAATCAGCCGGTTACTCTGTGGCGTGTCGACAGCCAGCGAAAGTCAGAGTCGCGTTTTCAGGCAACCCTGTCATCATTGTCGCCTCTGGTCGGGCGCAGCAAAGAACTCAATCAATTAATGAACTGCTGGAAGCGCGCTGCTGAAGGCGAAGGTGACGCAATGGCCGTTGTCGGTGAACCCGGCATCGGTAAATCGCGACTGGTTTACGAAGCATGCAATCGCATACAGCAAGCACCCATCATATTGCAGTGTCTCGAAAACCACGAAAACACACCGTTGCGACCGTGGACTCGACTATTCGAATCAAACTCTGAAATCAGCCCCCGCGACTCTGTTGCAGAAAGGCGGCGCAAGTTGTCATCCACACTCAACAATCTGCTGCCGCTAAAGCCTGGCGAACAGCAGGCTTTGTTGTCGCTGATGGTGCAATCCGCTGATTCGACTGTCACCGATACCGTCGACAGCGTTTCACCAAAACAAAAACTCGACCTGCTTTGCAATGCGATTGTCGACGCTGTCCTGCTACAGGCACAAAAAAAAACCCAGCTCGTTGTGATCGAAGATCTGCACTGGATCGACCCGACCTCTGAAATGCTGCTGGAGAATCTGCTGCAGCGCAAGCAAGCTGCCAATCTGTTTTTGCTGTTAACCAGTCGCCCTGAAAAACTTGACTATGTAAATAACGCCAACATCAATCTGATCCAGCTGCAACGCCTGACTCACGGTGAGACTATGCAACTGGCGATGTCTGAAATGCATGGTCACGTTTCAGACACTGTAGAAGAAATTGTGCGATGGGCTGACGGCATTCCGCTGTTCGTTGAAGAAATCGTCAAGAGCTCCATCACTTCAAACGAAGCGGTGGCAGTCACCGAATCACCACTAAGTCCGAACAATGAATTTCGCCCTGCAGTACCGAATTCACTACAAGACCCGCTACTGGCAAGACTCGACCGTCTCGGCGACGCAAAACAACTGGCTCAGGTGGCTTCGGTTATTGGTCGCGAATTCGACCTTGAAACACTGGGGCTGCTGCAAACCTCCGATAACCAGCAGGTTGACAGGAAACGGATACGCAATAACGTCGACTTACTCGTTGACGCAGGCATACTGGTAACGCTCGACAACAGCGGCAACAATCTCACTTTCAAACACGCGCTTATTCAGGATGTCGTTTATAAAAATCTGCTGGTACGCGACGCACGGCAGCTACATAAGCGGCTGGCCGGTATTTACCAGGAAGAGTTTGGTGATATGCAAAGCGCGCGTCCGGAAGTCATTGCCCACCACCTGACCATGGCGGAGGAATGGCCGCGTGCCGCACAGTTATGGTTCGACGCAGGTATCGCCGCGCGCGATACCGGATCAAATCTTGAAGCTATCGGTCGTCTCGAGCACGGACGCAACGCTGCATGCAGTGTTACCGATGAACGCGAAGCCAACATCCTGCGCGTGCAGATTGAATTGATTCTCGGTCAGGTACTAAGCGCACACTACGGCCCGATTAATCAGGACGGTCACAAGGCTTTTGAAAATGTAGTCGAGCTCGCACAGAAGCTTGGCGACGAAGTAAGCGTAGTGTCGGCGCAAACCTACTTAATGTGGCTGCATTTCGACTCCGGTGAATTTGAAGTCACGTTGTCTGCAGCGGCAGAACTCACCGACTATGCAAAAACAGTTGCAAATCACCAGGCGGCGGCACTTGGTCTGCTCGGTGCCGGCATGTGCCAGTTTGCCATGGGAGACTTTGTACGGGCCAGGCTGTCACTGGAAGAATCACTTGGTTACCTGGAACACGAGTTTGAACACGTCGAAGGCTACCCGGGTAAAGCCTACACGTATCTTGGGTTTATCACTCATATACAGGGCAACGCAGACAAAGCATTTTCCCTGTGTAACCAGTCAATACAAATAAGTGAAGACAAAGCCGCCTACGACCTGGCAGCAGCACTCGGCAACTCGCTTTACCTCAATGTTATACAGCACGATTTATCGACCATGGAAGCCACCTCCTCACGTCTGATGCAACTGTCTGAGAAAACCGGTTTTATCAAGTGGTACTACCAGGGATCATTTTTCTACGGCAGTGTAGTGGCAGCACGTGGCGATGCTTCGGGCCTTGCGATGATGCGCGAGGCAATCGACCGCTTCGAACAATCCGAGGAGCTGGTCGAGCTTTCAATTTTTTACGGCTTACTGGCCGATCGCTACTTAATGCACAACGAAGTTACCGAAGCCAATCACTGGGTCGACAAAGGGCTTAACCTGGTACAAACTTTTGGTGAGTGCTTCGTTGAAGCACCACTGCTGCGGCTCAAGGCACGCTGCCTGAAACAGCTCGATCCGCGTTCGCAACTTGCGATAGATAACTTATTCCAGCGTGCTGACGACGTCGCAGACGCACAGCAGGCATTCATCTGGCAGACACTCGACTCTGCAATTTCAACCAGCCCTGAAATACCCCCGGAAATAACAATGGGTAATGCAACATACTGTAAAGGGCAACGTTTTCCATAGTAGTCTTTGAGAGGGAGGTAAGGACACACATGACACATCAAAGCGTCCACGAATTATTTTCAGACCTTGTCACTATCGACAATAGTCTTAAGTTCACACCGCAAATGCTTGCAAAGCTCGCACGCCGGCAGGTTAGCTCACAACCCTACGACCAGCAGGCACTGTTCTCTGCCATGGCATCGGGCAGCGCCGCACTGTTTGACAACTACCCCTCCCCGCTCAATAACCCCGACAACACCAGCCCGGTCAAACAGGTCGAAACCGGACTAAAAAGACTCGGCAGAAACAAACGTTTCTCGGTACGCTGCGGTCCCAGTGAAACTTTTAACTATCTAACCGGCAGTGAACTGGTAAAACGCTGGAATAATCCCCGTGCCATCGTCAACGTCACTGACTTGCACATCAGGGAAACTGCGGTAGAACGCCTTGTCGATCCGACCAACCTTAGCTGGTTTAACATACTGCCGGGTTGCAGTGATGACGCTGCAGCACAGGAGATGATGTCACTGGTGGTAAGTTCACGCGGCTGTGTATCTGATTCA
>CAYZVB010000456.1:0-3831 GCA_964481315.1 uncultured Granulosicoccaceae bacterium | reverse complement strand
GATTTGAGCAACGCGATGATCTTTGATCAGCAATCTGGTCAGCGATTGGTATAAACCATCAGTGGTGTAACGCCGAATAATTTCTCAGTGCTGTGGCGACAACGGTGACTGAGTTCAGGCGCCGATTGCCCGGTCGAGTTCTTTCGCAATGTGTAGCCCATGCCGTGTTGATTGCCGGCCTGGCTTTTATGCTGGCGCCGGTATTACTGATTATATTTTCGTCAACCCACACCACGCAAACGCTGCAGCAACAGGGGTTGCAGTGGCTTCCAGGTAGTCACGCGGTGCAAAACTACCGCAGTGTGCTTTCGCTTGAAGCGGGTTACTTTAACCAGATAACCCCGTTGGTCATGTTAAAAAATTCACTGATTGTCGGGTTTGGCACCGGTTTGTTAACCACGATATTCTCGCTGCTGTCTGCCTATGCCATTGTGTTTTTCAGGCTTCCGGCATCAAAATGGTTGTTCTGGTTAATATTCGCCACTCTGTTGTTTCCACTTGAGTCGAGGTTTATCACCACCTTTCAGGTGACGGTAGTGTTGAACCTGATTAATACGCATCTTGGTATCATTTTGCCGGTGCTGGCAGTTGCACTTGGCACATTCTTTTTTCGACAGTACTTTTTAACGCTGCCAGAGCAGATCACAGAAGCTGCGATTCTGGATGGTGCAGGGCCGGTGAAATTTTTTATTGATATTATTCTGCCGCTGTCACTTGCCCGCGCTGGTGCGATCTTCATTATTGCGTTTATGATTGGCTGGAACCAATACCTGTGGCCTTTAATGATCAGCACTGACGACACCTTGTACACGCTGGTGCGGGGGATTCGACTGATTGGACAGGAGTCCGGCCCCGGCATGGCGCTGGTGGTGATTACGCTGCTGCCACCGCTGGTGCTGCTTATTCTTTTTCAGCGCTGGTTCTATCAAACTCTGCAGGGTATCGATACCCATTAGCGTGGTACAACGCGCGTTTAGTGCGTGCAGCGTTGCAACGAGTTATTGGTGATTTGCCGGTTCCAGGTCAGCGTAAGCTCAGCATTCTTTAACGTCAGATCCAGCTGATAATCACGCACATCGTCTTCACCGCAGAGCGCTCTGGCCAGTGCGAACCTGCCATGCTGTCCTGAACCGGTATTGACCCAGAACAACCGGCACCAGACATCGCCATGCCCGAGCCAGTCTTTGGTGATTTCAAACGGGGCTGCGTGTTTGCTGCCACCCGCAACAATAAGTTCTTTGGCGCACTGCTTGTTGGTGCCCCACACACCGTAAAAATCTGACTGGTCTGCAGAGGCGAAGCTGTTGACCACTAACGTCACGAAAATAGCTACAACTAAACGCATGCTAACGACCTGTGATAAATAGGCTGCCGGTGTTTCCGGTTAGACAACATACTGTGATTAATGTTCTTGTGGACCGCTGCGCCCCCAGAACAGTTTGCGTACCGCTTCACTATTCACTACGTTTGGCGATTCGCTGTAACACAGCACCGGCACCAGTCGCGCAGTTTCACCGGATACCCTGGTTACCCGGTGCAGTGTCTGATGGCCACCGAATATCAGCAGCGTACCGGCGGTAAAAGGCAGTTCTGCTACGCGACTACGGTCGCCACTAAGCACCGACGAGACTATCGACTCTTCATTAGGCAGACCTCTGATACGCGGTACGTATTCAAAAGCACCGCCGTGTGCGGGCTTCTGCAGCATAAGCGTGACGGTGAATTCAGATTCATCGAAGTGCCAGCCGTGCTCACCGCCATCGACAAATACGTTTATCGAGCAGGCGCCAAACGGATCGGCCAGCCGGTATAGCGTTTTTTTGCCAATGACGTAACCAATAAAATCTTTCAGCGCGTCCCAGCTATAGAGCTGGTCCAGCTCGGTTTCACCTGCAAGGTAGTTATAGGCCACCGAACCGACATAGGTGGTTTCCTGCTGCTGACTGGCACTGCCCTTGTTACTATCGTCTGCGTTGGCATCGTTTAAGTACGCATTGTGGGTACTGTTGCAGAAATAGGCGTTTTGCTTAACTGACTCTGCTTCGCTGGCCAGCCGAAGTAATGCCTCCGGTCGAATAAAGTCCGGCAGTATGCACAAACCGTTGTCCAGGTATTGTTGTTTGCATTCGGTGGCAAGCCTGCGGCCTGCATCGCCTGAGAGCTCGTGTATCGGGTACGATTCAAGGTTCACAATGGCTGTGGCATCGTGCATGGTTTTTAGCCCCGTAGTATTGTGTTGCCGGGTAAATGTCGATTAATGTGGCGGCAGTGCAGGGATTATGGTAACGCGAATTTTCTGACTTAAAAACAGAAAATCTATGTTGGCCGCCCGGCGGTAGAGTACACTGCAACCGTCTGAAGATCGGTGACAACAATGACTGCGAGTCAGGTTCATGTCAGTGTCGGGGCAGGGTTTGAGAATGACCGCCGCGACCTCGGTGCGGTGGCGGCACAATTACTGGCGCTGTTTGACGGCCCGCGCTATCTGATATTCGAATGCCTGGCCGAGCGCACACTGGCGACAATGGTACAGGCCAATGACACTGCGGCCCGCATTGCACATGCCTGCAGTTTTCTCGAACCCTGTATAGACATTTGCATTGAACACAATATACGCATTGTCAGTAATTTTGGTGGCCCCGATCCTGTGGCGGTTGCCAGGGGAATTGTCGAATATTTAGAACAACGCGGTTGTAAGCGTTCAGTGATGGCTGTCACCGGTGATGCGCTGCCACTGCCTGAAGACACTTCCGCCATTGCAAGAAACGCCTACATTGGTGCTGCAGGTATTGTTGAGGCGCTTTCAGCGGGAGCCGATATCATTGTTACCGGTCGCGTGGCAGACCCGTCTTTGGTGGTTGGTCCGGTGGTGCATGAATTACAACTCGACTGGCACAACTGGAATGCACTGGCCAATGCGACACTTGCCGGTCACCTGATTGAATGTGGTACCCAGGTGTGCGGAGGTTACTTTGCTGACGAAAGCTTTGAAGTGCCCGATATGGCCGGCATTGGACCGCCGGTGGCAACCGTTCAGCGCAACCGGATCAGCCTGTCGAAACCCCTCGGTGGCGGGGTGCTTAACCGTGCGACCATTACGCAGCAAATGCTCTATGAAATACACAATCCTGCGGCGTATCTGACACCCGATGTTGTATTGGATTTAACGGAGGTGACTATTGCCAGTGGCAAAGCCATTCAACAACTCGGCGGCGTGTTTGATATTTCCTGTGCCAAAGGTCACCCGCGGCCGGAAACATTAAAAGCACTGCTGTTTTGTCGAACCGGCTGGTTTGCGGAAGGGGAGATTTCCTATGCCGGAACCATTGCTTCAGTGCGTGCCGGGCTTGCCCAAACTACTTTGCAGCAACGGACAAAAAACGTTCAGGCAGAGGTGTTAATTTCCTGCCACAACGGTGTGATGGATAACCTGCCAATGGCACGTGTTCGGGTTGCCGCCAGAGCAACAGAACACGCTGCTGTACAGCAAATACTCAATGAACTCGATGCTCTGTATGTTAATGGACCTGCCGCTAGCCTGCATTATTCACAAGGCGACCAGGTAAATTTAAGAATATGTCTACATACATAGAATCAAACATGAGTTTTGGTTCCGTTTTCAAATCAACAGAGTGTCTATTCACCATCAGACGAAAATATTGCGTCACATCTCGCATGATCAAGCTCGGCACGTGGCGGGCCACGTTTCTCGCTCGATCAAGCGACCTGTTTAGCACTATTTCCGCTGACTGGCGAATCCTCATGAATAATGCAGGCTAGTGTACTGGAACAAATAGTGTACTCATATATAATTGCGGCATAGTTAATCCG
>CAYZVB010000455.1:696-3856 GCA_964481315.1 uncultured Granulosicoccaceae bacterium | reverse complement strand
CCTGTGCCTGTACGATACGACCCGTAAGTTCGCGGAGCTTGCTGTCTGCTAGTCTTTTTTCGTTCAGCTGAAGTATAAGACCACCACTGAATACTGCTGCGACAGCCAGAGCCGCAATCAACGCGCCGGTGGACATCGTGGTGGATATATGAGGTGCCATCACTGCCTGTACATTGCTGACCTCGCTATCAATGTCGTCAAAGTATGCGCCAGTGCCGATCATCCAGTTGCGGTTATCGATCATCTCTGAATATCCGATTTTTCTGGCAATGCTGCCCAGCGAAGGCTTTTCCCATAAATACTCAGTAAACCCGCCCCCTGCCTGAGCTTTTTCAAGCAGGCCCTTTATCACAGGGGTACCAGCGGTGTCGGTGAGGTCCAGCCAGTTTGCCCCAACGCGGAACGGCTGCCGCGGATGAACAACGCCGTTTCCAAGCTCGTCGTATACGTAAAAATACCCATCCTCGGAAAACTCGATATGGGTAAGCAGTCCAACGATCGACTTGGCCGACGAAAATTCCGGGTTATCAGCGCTGTTATCGAGATAATCTACCGCTGACTGCACGATCTGAACGTAGTCTTTTAAGTGTGCTTTTCGGTGTTCGACAATGGCCTGTTTGAATTCTATTGCCTGCAACTCTGAAAGTTCACGTGTCTGCTTACTTACCCAGAATACAATCGCAGTCATTCCCAACACTACAGGGACGACTGTAAGCAGAATGAGTTTCCTGTTGAAATTCAATTTCGTGGAAACCTGGTTAGTATGGCGTTGATATATCTGACATTTAGTGATTTACCAAAGGCTGACGGCCTCACTTTGTAATCCGAAGAAGCCTGGAAAAAACAGTATGCACATTAACACCAGAAACTGGATAATGATAAACGGCACAACACCCCGATAAATTTCCAGTGTTTTTACCGAATTGCCGACTACGCCTTTTAGGTAGAAAAGCGCAAAGCCGAACGGAGGAGTCAGAAAAGACGTCTGCAAATTCATCGCCAACAATACCGCAAACCAAATCATATTGATCTCCAGTGCCTCAGCTACCGGGTAGACAAGCGGAATAACAATATAGGAGATTTCGATGTAGTCAAGAAAGAACCCCAGGATCAGCACAAGTGACATTATGACGGCAAGAAACCCCCACTTGTCTCCGGGAATAGACAATAGCAAGTGTTCAATCTCTTCCTCACCGCCGCTGTACGAGAATCCCATTGAGAAGACTGATGCGCCTATAAGTACGGCGAACACCATTGCCGTTATCTTTACGGTTTCGTTACAGCTTTCCCACAACATTTTGGGTGAAAACGAGCCGGATAACACGGACAGACCCACTGCGCCAATACATCCCAGTGCCGATGATTCTGTCGGTGTTGCAACTCCGGTAAAGATAGAACCAAGTACCACCAGAATCAACGCCAGTGGCGGTACGATCGCAACGAGTGCTTCGAGCACAACACGACCTCGATGTTCTCCAGCGTCCACCGGTAGAGCCGGTGCATGGTCCGGCAGCAGGTAACTGTGAAGCAGGATATAAGCAATGTAGCAGCCAATTAGAGACACTCCGGGAAGCAAAGCTGCACCGAAAAGGTCGCCTACCGGCACATTCAAAACATCGCCCAAAATAATGAGAACGATAGAAGGCGGTATAATTTGCCCAAGCGTACCTGCCGCAGTTATCGTACCCGTCGCTAGGCGTTGGTTGTAGTTGTTACGCAACATAACCGGAAGCGATATCAGGCCCATTGCTACCACGCTCGCACCGACGACGCCAGTCGAAGCAGCTAGCACAGATCCAACCAATATAGTCGATATCGCAAGTCCGCCACGTAGACTACCGAATAGCTTACCCATCGAATGAAGTAGTTTGTCCGCAAGCTTCGATCGCTGCAGAATTAACCCCATCAGTATGAAAAGCGGTATGGCCATGAGCACAATGCCCTCGCCATTGTCTCCCATTGTCGAATACAGACGGTAGGGTATTTGGGCCAGTTGCGACGGTTCGCCAAACACCACTACAAAAAAAATCCCAATCCCTGCGAATGTGAATGCAACGGGATATCCGAACAGTAACAGGGCTAGCGCTGCAAGAAATATTGAAATACCAATCATAACGAGTCAATCCACTGTGGGTTCGGGTTGTTGCACGTTTGTATCCGTCAACTGCAGCAGGTTGCGGATACCGGCCAGGAAAAGTAGTAATGCTGAGACGGGGATGACAGATTTAACAACAAATCGGTTGTTTAAACCGCCGGGGTCCTGACTTTTCTCCCCAATCCCATCGGTAAAGAACTGCTCCCACAACCCCGGCAATGTATCTGCATGGGTACCGTAGGCAAATGCCTGTGCAGTAAAATCGACACCATAATAAAAAGTGACTAAAGCAAAAGGCATCATAAATAAAATGGCGCCAGCGATACCGACTTGTTTCTTGTAACGAGGACTTCGACCCTCATAGATCAAGTCTATCCGTACGTGTGAGTCGGTATATACCGCGTAGGGAATTGCCAGTAAAAAAACTGTGGCGTACAGATGCCAGCCCAATTCCTCCAGTCCGATTGAAGAGGCGCTGAAGAAATAGCGCGCTACAACGTTGTATGCGACAACCGCTACAAGTAATAACAGCAGTGTGATCGCTATCATTCCGGCAGCCTGCAATAAAAATTCTATGATTCGTATTATGTATTTTCTCATCTCACTCTTCGACATTGAAGACAAGCTGCGACACACTGCACCGGAACTCCAGTGCAGCTTGTGCAACTGTGTTGAACTTATTGAGTGATATTAGCCAGGTAAGACCAGTCGCCAATTTCTGTCCAGCGGCGGACTGTAGACAAGTATGCGGCCTGCGAATCAATAATTTCCGCAGCAACTTCGCTTTTTGACCGTTCTTCCTCTAACAGCGTTTGGTTAGATGCTCTCAACGCGTCTATGACGTCAGAGGGGAAATTTTTGACAACAATATTTGGAAATTCCTGTTTCATAGTTGCCCAGTTCACCGCGCTGTCGTGCTGGCTTTGAACCGTCATGTTGAAGCCTGTTAACTTTGCTGCGTTTAGCAAAATGCTCTTTGCCCACGCTGGTAGACTGTCCATCTTGTTTTTGTTAAAAAAGTACATCAACTCAGTGGACGGTTCATGCCAGCCGGTATAGTAAAAC
>CAYZVB010000455.1:0-686 GCA_964481315.1 uncultured Granulosicoccaceae bacterium | reverse complement strand
CGATGGGCCAACCCACTCTAGTGCGTCAATAGTTCCTCGCTCCAGTGCCTGGTACAACTCTCCTGCTGGTATATTGGTTGGTACCGCACCGATACCAGCCAGGACTTTGCCGCCAAAGCCGGGAATTCGCATTTTTAAGCCTTTCAGGTCCTCCACTGAAGCAATTTCCTTTCGGAACCAACCACCCATTTGCATGGTAGTGTTGCCACCGGTCATCACTTCAATACCGTGTTTTCCGAACACCTTGTTGGCGAGCTCAAGACCACCTCCCTGATGGAACCATGCGTATTGTTCGAGCGCCGTCATGCCAAATGGCATGGTGGTGAAGAACAGAGCGTTGGGCTCCTTGCCACCGTAGTAGTATGCGGCCGATTGCCCAATGTCGTACTGACCGGTTTTGACAAAGTCGAAAATGCCGAAAGCAGACTTGTGTTTGTTGCGACTGTCCACCTTGATACTTATTCTGCCATCGGACATGTCACTTACCATTGAAGCGTAGTCGTCTACAGAGGTACCAAAGATCGGAAACCCCTTCGGCCACGAGTGTGCCAGTGTCAGTTCGATTTCGGCTGCGTGAGCGACAGAGCCGGAAAGTAAGCCAAAAGCCAAACATGCTGCTGTGGTGATTTTTTTAATCATAGCCGTTTACCTCGTTGGAAAAGGATCGTTATTTTACGAAACACAAT
>CAYZVB010000454.1:0-3860 GCA_964481315.1 uncultured Granulosicoccaceae bacterium | reverse complement strand
GGGTCGCGGACAGCAATGAGCAAATCTACAGTTACCTGGCAGCCGATAAAGTACCCGCGGTAAGCGGCAGTGCACAGCGGGGATGGGATCAGGTGCGTGCAGTGAAAGTCGCATTACTGGTTTCTGATGGTTACGACACCGCTTCTGAAGATTTGCAAAACCGAAATTTCCAGCTGTTTAACGTGACTGCGAACAAAAATGACCGGGTTGCACGCCGGGTGTTTTCTACTGCAATCACGATTAACAGCAAGGTTCCGTAGTCGTCATGTCAGGAAAAATGCGTATAGCGATTATGAAAACCAGCCTCGTAAAACAAAAGCGTCAGAATGGTGTGGCGCTGTTGGTTGCGATGGTTGCATTACTGATTCTGACTGTGATCGGTATGGTTACGATGGGCGACCTGCTGATCCAGTCAGGCACCATTCGTAACGAGCAATTTAAGCAGCGTGTGTTTTATGCGGCATCCAGTGAATTGAATGCCATTATTAAAACCGTGAATCAGAATCCGTCGGTCGATGATGACTGGTTAATTGATTCACTGCTCGCCAACCAGCAGGGCAGTAACCTTTATCAGGATTCGCCCGCACCAATTGCAACCCATCCGCCAACTGTGCAGGTAGACAATGCAGTGATTACTGCTTCGCGCAATGATTTACTGGGTTGTGTCGGTGAGTCTATTGGCAGGGTTAAGGTGCTCGCAGGCTCAATAGACGCCAGCGCAAGGCTGGATGATCTTAAACGCAACCAGGGTATTCGGTCGAATCAGCGGCAACGATTCGTCTATTGCTGGCCTTAGGCGTGATTGATGTTAAGAATAATCGGAATGAATATGATCAATATAAATAAAAAAAAACTAACAGCGGGTTTTACACTGATTGAAGTGCTGATAGTACTCGCGATTGTTGGCATTATCGCGGCAATAGCGTATCCACAGTATACGCAGTATTTACTAAAGTCCGGACGTAGTGAAGGCGTTGCCTCGCTATTGGAAATGATGGAACGCCAGGAAAGCTACTATCGCGACAATCTAAGCTACACCACCAGTGCTAGCCAGTTGGGTTATGCCAGCGGCAATGTAAGTAGTGAAACAGGTCGATATAACCTTAGTGCCGGACAATGCGGCAATACTTCAATTAGGCGTTGCGTAGTGTTAACTGCCACCCCTGATCCACAAGGTAAGCAGGCCGCCGATACCGCGGGCGACCTGACGCTTGACAGCCGCGGTGTTCGATCGGCTAACTGGCCGTAGGCTGCTTAATATTTAGCCGCAGCCTACTGATTGGTCAGGTCTGGTACCAGTCTTACTACGCCGTGAACGGTTCTGGTTCGAGTGTCTCCACTGGTTGCGGTAGAGGTAATCATAATTCGCGCGCCTGAGAATATCCCTGCAGAATCTCCAAGAGTCGGGGCAAAGCCCAGTGACTTGAACTGAACCTCTGCTTCGGTATTCGGCACGTTTACGGATACTTTTTCGACCTTCGGTGTTGTTGATACCAATGCCCCTGAGACCATTGTGTTGTCGAGAATTGTGTTTTCCACCGCACTTTCGGATGCCTGAAAAGTCAGGTTCTTCTGGTACAGGTTTGACGACATCTGTTCTTCTACGGATGCGTTCTTTAGTGCTGTCACACCAATGAGTGAAACCAGTATCAGGATCACCATGGAGACGAGTAACGACACACCCTGCTGATTGCTGATTGTATTTTTCATCGCTTGCTTCCTTCGTTACAGTCTGCGGTTTCTAAGCTGAATGGTCGAGTTGAAGGCGGCTCTCAAGGCTCTGCCACCTTCGTGCTTCACGCTGGTTGTGCCGGAGGGCGGGCCTACTTTTACATCTGCGATCAGGTATGTTCGGTTGTCATCGTCTGTTGTGGCTTCGTCTGTCGAGGCGACCAGTAAACCGATCTGAATGCTCACCACGCTGTTCATGTTCAGTCCGGCACTGCCAGCTGGCACGTAGCGAACAGAGCCGTTGTCCATTCTTTCTCCGTATAGAATCTGCATGTTTTCTACACCTTCTACCAGTTCGACAGCTGCGAATGGTGTGGTGGGTGATGTCGTATCCACAACAAAAAGCGAGTAGATAGTATTTCCGTTTTTATCATTGCGGGTGCTGTCTCCGACAAAGTAAGCATTAGACTCGAAACGCATTACCCGCATTGGGTTATTTTCTGTACCGCCGGAATCAATGGTATATATGGCATTAAGCGATGCCTGTGTGTTGGCGGTACCTGCAGCAAACCCAACCGACACAGTAGATGAACCGTCCGTAGAGTCTGCAACGCTGGTAGCGCGAAAGATATCAGCATTTGAACAGTTGGAGATCATGACCAGATCACCGTTGTCCAACTGATCCGGGTTGGTTTGCAGGGTAATCGGGCCGGACAGGCCGGTCATAGAACTTGAAAGCAATGTGGTTCTTCCGCTGCCATGTTGCACATAGATAATATCGGTGCCGGGTTTTGGGCTGTTCTTAATGGCTGAAAGATCGGCATGTTCTGCAGGCGACCAGCTTGTGCCGTTGTATTCGGCGCCCCACAGAGCATCCATGGGAAGGTTAACGGCAGGTCTCACAGTCGAGATTACGCTTGGGGATATTGTGCCGTTGGTGCAGCCCTGGTAGCCGGTTAGTCGAATGTCATTACTCAGTATGTCTAGTGCAACGCGGCCGCTTTCCTGAATACGAGCCATACCACTGGACATTTCCTGTGATGCCTTGTTGCCGGTGAAAACTGTCACCGCGCCCGACAGGATAATCAGTCCGACCACCGAGGCGACCATTAACTCAACAATCGAGTACCCCTGTTGGGCCTGCATGCTTTTCATAGGACGATTTGTTACTTTCATTAGTTAAAGTCCACTCCAACAGTTACTTTCCGCTCTTCTTCGCTACCTTCGATCAGCTCTTTCCAGGCAATCTCTATGGTGTATAACCCGGTTGTTGCGTTGCGACTGATTGTGCCTTGTGCACCTACCAGTGGCGTCGAGGTGTTAGAACCGTCTTCTCCGCCAAAGTAAGCAGCCCACACCCGGATATCATGATCCGCAAGCTGAGCTGGTGTGCAGCCGGTGGCAATACAGTTCGGGTCAGCAGGCGGGTTGTCGGTATCGGCGTTTTCGTAGTTGCCGTCTATCACACCGGTGGGATTGATTCGCATGCGATCGATAATGTCATTTGCCGCCATCGTTGCGTTGGTACGCATTTGCGCACCCTGCGTATAGTTAAGGCCGAGCATCTGCATTTTTGAACCTGCCAGTAGGCCGATTGCAAGCACTACTACTGCCAGTAGTACTTCGATCATGGCAAAGCCGGAAGACTGTTTTATATTCAACGTTTGAGTACCTTAGTCACTGGTGCTGGTGGTGGCAGCCTGCTGGCAGCTTATTGGTTGACCGGCAAGATTCTCGACAATGCCATCATTGTTACTATCGGTGGCCAGACGGCCTAGTCCGGTAACCCATAGATTGAGTGCCATACCATTCTCGGCATCACCGGTACTGTCACAGATTACAAATGACCCCTGCGATCTCAGTCTGCCGCGGGGTGCGATAGTGATGCTTGAAGTGAAGGCTGCAGACTTAATAGTGAGGCCTTCTGGTGACGCCGGCTCACGTTTCAGAATAGTGTCACCATCGGTGGTGTCGACAGTGCCGTCGCCGTCAAAGTCTGAAAATACAATCCAGCCTTTGTTCCATTCGTCAGCGGTCGTGCCATCGCATGAGCTCTGGTTGCTGCTAATGCACATTGTGACAACGCGAGACGATTTCACTGCCTCCAGCCGCGCCAGGCTTATGGTGCCCACCAGGGTGTTGTACGCCGATGACTGGCGTTCGCCTCTGATAAATGAGCTGTAGTTAGG
>CAYZVB010000453.1:0-3861 GCA_964481315.1 uncultured Granulosicoccaceae bacterium | reverse complement strand
CCTGCTTAGGTTGCCGTCGGTCAGATCGCATAGCTTTTTAAGATCACCAAATGCAAGTCCGTCGCGATGGCTGATCAGTGAAGTCATAATGCCGAGGCGGGCTTTCTCATGTATCACGCGGTCGAGGCCATCGAACGCAAAAGGTGCTTTTGAAGAATCAGTCATGGCGGTTGCCCTGCCTGCGTTGCTGGTTATGGCGGTGCAGCACCAGCGCCATCAACAGCTGACCTGCGGTAAATGGCACGGCCATCAGCCATGGTGATAGCAACGCCTGCTGATGTGACAGGATCAGCACGGTGAAGCCGCAAACAAAGTACAGCACAGCGACTACTCTGATCGCAGGTGCCAGGTTTCTTGCCGCTGCAAACAGACCCATGGCCACACAAACCTGCCACAGACCGGGCAACATCCATAGTGTTTCCGGGGCTGCCATCAAGCTGAATGTGGCGAGCATCAGGCCGCAGGCAAAAGCGGGAATAAATTGTTCCAGCGCGCGAACCAGCAGCGCTGCCGCCAGTTGTCCGTGCTCATGTCGGGTGCGGCTGTACATTTCTGTGCCCACAATTACGGAGCACACTATTGCCACTGCCATCCATTGGAAAAGGTATTGTTCCAATGTGCCGGGCGGCTGAAGCTGCTGCAGAATACCTGTGGCGAGCGCAATAGCGCCGGTGGTGCCGACAGTGGTTGGCCCGAAACCATTGAATTCGGTACTGTCGGCGATTTGTGATCGAATGTCACCGATCTGTTGAAGCGCTTTTTCGAGATCCTGCATAGGGGGTCCTGAACCGGACAGCAGTTTTGCCTGCTATGTTCTTTACCAAGCAAAGTACATGGTTTAGAAAAGTATGGCAAGTGGCCCCCGGACCGGTGCTTCATAGTGTGATCGCGGGCCGGTCGTTCTGCTGCCTGGTCAACATTTGTCGCAGCCCATGCATCACCGTCACCCGGTCCGGGGTTGGTAGGGTCTTTGCATTTCAAGCCCCTCGGACTCTGCGGGTTTGCGTAATGTACTGCTGCCCGTCATTGGTGCATCAGGGCGAAAACCATGAGTCAGGGATCGTATTTCTCCGGAGATGGTTTGAATGGCTATTGTGTATTGCAAATCCTGCAAGGGAAAAATCACCCAGCGTGATACCGTGTGCCCCAGATGCGGGTCGTCAAATAGCCGTCTTGTGCCTGTGCTGATGTGTATTGTTTTTTCAGCCGCCGGTTTGTTTCTGTACAACGCCTATCGACAATCTGCCAACGAGGGCAACCCTGCGATAGCGTCCGAAGACAGCGTACCTGCAGCGGCGGCCAAGCCTGAGCCCGTCGAAATTATTCGTATGGGCCAGTCCGACGAAGAATAGAGTATCGGCCCGTTGGAGTTTACCGGCCTGATGTACTACCGTGCAGTCCTATTTGTTTTAAACAGGTGCGTGCAGGTTCCCTGATCGCACGCGGGTACAGCAATGTCGAGTGACCTTGTCAGCAACTGGTTTGGTGCAGAATTCAACAACCTACATCCGCTTATTCGTCAGCTGCATACATCCGGTGGTACGTTGTCGGGCAATATTGAGCTTACGTTTGGGCGTGGTCCGGCAGGGCTGATCGGTCGCAGGTTGGGGCGCAAGCTGGGCTTACCTCCGCAGCCCGGTAACTATCCATTCACGGTCGATATCAGTCACACCGACACTGAACTGATCTGGCGCAGGGAATTTCCGCACAGCACCATGGTGTCGTCATTTACTCCGGTGGGGCACTACCCGGATGGTTACTGGAAAGAACGCACCGGCAATATTGAAATGCATCTCGGGGTGAGCACCGAAAATAGCGGATGGCACTGGCAACAGCAGGCGTTGCTCATAGGCGGCATTAAAATTCCGCCGTTGTTGTATCCGCACGCGGTGGCGTATAAAGAGATCATTGACGGACAATACGACTTCGCCGTGCAGTTGACTTACAAAACACTTGGAACATTGGTAGATTATCGGGGAAGGCTACAGGCGGTGATCAACACTTAAAACTATCGCCTTAAACGGTTTGTAGCACCGTTTTCGACTTAATGGTTTCTGCTGAGGACAGAGCATTGCACACGATCGGTTTTATCGGCATTGGCACGATGGGGGCGCCGATGGTGCGTTGCCTGGCGAATAGCGGCTTCAAACCCGAGCTGTTCGATATTGACTCGCAGGCTGCGAAAAACACCGCACAACAATGCGGTTTGAATAGCGTTGACAGCATCGAAGAAATAGCCGGCCGTTTGTCGATAGCGATTCTTATGCTGCCAAACTCATCGATTGTCCGGTCTGTTTGTACGGGGCAGGGAGGCCTTGCCGCTGGCATGCCTGAAAACAGTATCATTATTGATATGAGCTCCTCTGATCCGGTTGAAACCCGAAAGCTTGGTGCAGAACTCGAAAGCCGCAGTATTACGCTATTAGATGCGCCGGTATCAGGTGGTGTACGCAAAGCGGTTTCAGGCACACTGGCGATTATGCTTGGTGGTAACGACAAAGCCGCAGTCGATACTGTCACACCGGTACTTGAGGCCATGGGAACCATTTATCGTGCAGGGCCGCTGGGGGCGGGCCATGCGACGAAAGCGCTCAATAACTATGTGTCAGCGGCGGGACTTGCTGCTGCGTGCGAGGCGATGATTATCGGTGAAGCGTTTGGTCTTGAACCGCAGCGAATCACAGACATTCTAAACGCATCGACTGGCAGAAATAACTCCACTGAAAATAAGCTGGCGCAGTTTATTTTATCTGACAAGTTCAGGGAAGCCGGCTTTAGCCTTGAACTGATGGCAAAAGATGTGAATCTTGCGGCCGGCCTTTCAGCACACGTAAACAAGCCGCTGCCCGGTGTGAATGCTGCAGCCGGGATGTGGAGTGAGGCTGACAACATGCTTGAGCCCGAAGCGGATCACACCGAGATTTTTCGTTATCTTCAGGCGTTGCATAAGGCTTAGCGGAATTAAAATCTGCTATTGTTTGCGTCGTTTAAGGCTGAACAGTCCATTAATTACCGCGACACCTGCGGTGCCCAGAGAAAGCGCAACAAGATTGAGCAGCGAAGGTTGTTCATGTAGCCAAAGCCACGCAAACAGTGAACCGAGCACGGGCATTAGTACGCTGTAGCTTGCAGCTCTTGTGGCACCCAGCCGGCCAATAGCGGTGGTGTATAGCAGCACGGCAACAAAGCCTGACACAAAGCCCTGTGCAAACGCGTTAAAAAGAATTTGCTCACGCGTTAACGGCAGCAGTGCATCACCACTGATTAGCTTTATGATTAAAATAATCACTGTCGATGCAGTACAGACCCAGGCTGCACCTTCTGCCGCGGTGAGTCCGGTATGGCGAAACGCAACGACGTAACAGGCCCAACCGGCTGCCGCAAGAAACATGAGTGTCAGGCTTGCCGGTGTAATGCCGCCACCCGATAACGCACTTACGATAACCAGAACTGCAGCAAGTGCGATTAGTGCAAAGCCTGTTAGTTGAGTTGGCGTCGGTTGTTTACCAAACAGCAAACGTTCGGCGACTACGGCAAATATCGGCATGGTGCACGGAACGATTGTCGCCAGATACACCACGCTCGATTTCTGCAGCGCAGCCGTCACCAGCCACAGAAACGGAGCACCCCAGCCAAGCATGGCAATGGATGACCACAGTGGCGCTTTCTTTAACTTGCGAAAGGTAGACATCCATACCGGCACCAGTAGCAACGCCGGTACCGAGTAGCGCAGCAAAGCGACATCGATAGGAGCAATTCCCTGTTGTGCCGCAAGCCTGGTTGCCGACATCCACCATGCCCAGATAGACACGGCGGTGAGCACGCAGGTTAGTGCAACCCAGTCGGGCCTGGAGGCGTTAG
>CAYZVB010000452.1:0-3899 GCA_964481315.1 uncultured Granulosicoccaceae bacterium | reverse complement strand
GCGTTAAAGCGTTAGCGCTTCACCTGCCAGGCACATCACTGTCAAATACTGAATTTGACAACGCAGCCAGCCGATCAAAAACACCGGGGCAGGCAGCAACCACTCTGCCACCGCCTGACAATAAAGGTGTTTCGTCGCAATGCGGCTGTACAGTGCCACCGGCCTCTTTAATCAACAACATCGCCGCCATGCAATCCCACGGGTACATATGTGATTCGGTATAACCGACAAGCCTGCCACAGGCCACATAAGACAACATCAGCGCACCGGAACCGTTCTGGTACAACATTCCGTTTTCTTCTGCCAGTAACTTGTGAATAACAGTTGTCGCAAAAGCAGCCGGCGCACGTGAGCTGTAACCGGTGCCCACCGCACCATCACCGAGGGAATCAGACTGAGAAGTTTTTACCGGCTTGCCATTCAGAAAAGCACCACCGTTTTTTACCGCATGAAATGTCTCAGAAGTCACCGGATCGGCAATCACACCGACAACTGCTTCATCGTCCTGTACGCAGCCGATAACCACACACCAGCCGGGACGCCCCCGCACAAAACTCGCCGTGCCGTCGATGGGATCGATTACCCAGTGCATACCGCTTTGCGATGGTTTGTTTTCAAACTCTTCACCGACGATACCGTCTTCGGGATACCTGCTGATAATGGCATCACGCACCAGCTGTTCAACCTCCCGATCACCGTTGGAAACAAGATCCTGATGACCTTTTTTCTCAATGGTCAAAGAATCGAATTGTCGATAGTAATCATAAGCAAGTGCGGCAGCACGAGCTGCAGTCTGTAACGCAAACTGCAAACGCGCTTCAAGATCGTGGGCTGCATTCATTATTGTGAAGCCTGCAATAACAGCTCAACATTACGCGCACCTTCTGCACCCGGCACCACAATTCTGGCCTTACCTTCAATAGCATCGATAAAATTCTGAATTTCACCAACGTAGGGATTGGCAAATTCAAAGTCCAGCGGCGCGTTGTTAATTGAGATACTGCCACCACCGGTTGGCCCAAGGGTGTTTTCACAAATCACTGTTGCATCATCGCAGTACAGTTCAAATCGCGAAGGCGCGCTAAACACGACAGATGTGGTTACATCGGCAACCACGCCTTTTTCAAACTGCAGCGTTACACTGGCCGTTTCATCATGCGGGCCGCCATACTGACTCATATCGAGCATGCCGCTGCAGCGCGTGACTTCGCCGCATTGAGGCATTAGCATCCAGCGCAGTAAATCGACACAGTGTGTACCTACCCCGGCCAGGCCCCACCATCGACCAAGCTCCTGGTGTGCCCGCCAGTTAGTGTTATCGTCGGCCTTCCAGGTCCACATGGCCCGCGCATATCGCGGGTGACCGAGCTTACCGCTGTGCAGCATATCGGCAATACGCTGATGACCTTTGTGCCAGCGCAAATGGTAGGCAATGCCTAACTTAACGCGTTCTTCTGAGCAGGTGTCATTAATGGCCTGAGCATCTTCGAGTGTGGTTGCCATCGGCTTTTCAAGCAACACATGCTTACCGGCTCTGGCAGCGGCAATTGCCTGCTGTGCATGAAGCCCGTCCGGTGTAGCGATAATCACTGCCTCCAGACTGGGGTCGGCAAAAAATGCCGCCAGCGACGAGTGAGCATTTACCGGTGCCTGTGCACCGTGCCGTCCGGCAAACTCGGCTGCGCGACTGTTGTCTCTGCTTAGAATACTCCACAACCTGGCACCGGTAACATGCTGCATGGCGGGCGCCAGTTGCATATCGGCTATTCGCCCCGTGCCGATAATGCCAACGTTGATACTCATCCAATTAAGCCTGTTGAACTAGACGCTTTTACTATAACGGAAAGGCTATGAGCCGGATACACTGCACAGCGTAGAAGTTTACAAATGCCCCGTTTGCAGCCTGCTTGAACCATAGCATTCCACCGGGCATTCTGCGTTACCAGACCAATGAACATTAGGGCAACTGCGCAGCGGCTTTCGATGAACACGGATATAACAATGACCACAACGTACCGGCACTGGATATTTGATATGGACGGCACGCTTACGATGGCAGCGCATGACTTCGACGCTATCCGAAAGGAGCTCAATATCGAATCCGGCATACCGATACTCGAAGCAATTGAAACCATGCCGCCGCAACTGGCTCAGCAAACCAGTGCAAAGCTGCATCAGCTGGAACTTGAAATTGCCGCAGAATCAGTTGCCCAACCTGATGCCGAAGCCATGCTTGAGCATCTTCAGACCCGGGGTTGCAGCCTGGGTATTTTGACGCGAAATGCAGAAGATATTGCCACGGTGACTCTGCAGGCCGCAGGTCTGGCCAAATACTTTCAAGGCACTTGTGTTATAGGTCGTGAGCGGTGTCTGCCAAAGCCCGACCCCGCCGGCCTGCATCATCTGCTGGGCAACTGGCAGGCTGATACGCAGCATGCCGTGATGGTAGGAGACTATGTGTTTGATTTACAGGCCGGGCGCAACGCCGGGGTCGCTACTGTGCACTTTAGTCCGGCAAGTGAATTTCACTGGCCGGAACTGTCTGATCACTGTGTTACCACGCTTGCCGCGCTGACCGAGCTCAGTCACTAACTGCTGAGCTTTACTCGCGCGCCACTACAAACGACTCATTCAAAAACCACAGTCCGCCGTGTTTGGTCAGAATGTCGCGCGTGGCATCGAGAAACGAGTTGTCACGCATGGCTTCATCGATGCGGTCGTCGTCCATCTGTGCCACATACACCGCAGCATTCCATGCAGCCAGCAACGAAGAAGTGCCAATGTGTGACATTTCTTCCGGCAGTGAGTGCAGCTGGTACTTAAAAAGTGAACCCTCGTCTGTATAGGCGCTGCACTGCAGCTGATCATCGTCGACCAACCCTGCCTTCAGGGCTTCGATAATATCGTGACGCGGTGTAGGAAACGGGACTTCGGCAGGCCAGATACGACGAATAATTTCCATCCCCGGGTCGTAGCCGGTGGACTGAATCACCACCATTCGGCCACCACAGGCAAGCGCCCGTGATAATGGTGCAACAACGGTACGCACCTTGGCGTCTGCCGGCGTTCGTGAACGGTAAGGCTGTGCACAGATAATCAGATCATAACCATCGGTAAACGGCCCTTCCCTCGGAATAACTGCATTCAGCGCAAAGCGCTGATCTTTCCGATAAATGACAATCATTGAGGGGTTAACGTACAGCGGGTTGCCGGTCTTTTCACTCGGCCTTGTCTGCCAGCCTTCGCGAACGATATCGGTCAGGTCACGCAACTGGCGATCAAAATCCTTGGCGGTAGTGCCATCAAGCTCAATGTCCCAACGCTTTAGGTTCGGTACATCCTCGGGGCGCGACGGATAAAGGCCGGGAGCTTCGGTGTAGCGCATATTAGTAATTACCAATACCATTTGCGGGTGTTCGGCAAACCGGTCTGCCATGCGCTCAAGGCCGATACGCACGTCCTCCATACTGATTTCCTTGGCAGCAACCAGCAACGGTATATGCGGAAACTCATCGTGAGTGGCACGCAGCACATGTGACAATACCGTGGCGTCCCCCATGCCGGCATCAAATATTTTCAGTGCCGGCGGACTGGGCTCGAGCTTTTCAAGTTCCTCGTTGACCCTTTGTGCAATACACCACTTTTCATTAGTCGTGGTGACAAACAGCAGGTATTTCTCACGACTGTCAAAAAATCGCACAGGCTGATCAGCGTTTGCAGCAGTATCATTAGTCAACAGAGTTCACCGATGGCAGAGACGGATAAAAGTATAGCGCAACGCCGCTTTTACTCACGAAAGCGGCCACACGGCCCATGACACAATAACCTTACCAACCTCGACCGTTTCGTTACCACCAGCGCCATTACGTTTAGCCAGCGCACGTCCGGCAAATTGAGCA
>CAYZVB010000451.1:0-3932 GCA_964481315.1 uncultured Granulosicoccaceae bacterium | reverse complement strand
CGTCTGGTTACTGGCAGCAACGGTAGTCGAAACACGACATGACGCTCCGTTCCATCCCCAGCCATCACCGTCGTGATCAATACATGGCCCCTGCCCTGAAGTCGAGTTGCCCGATGACGTATTACTACCTTGACTGGATGTTGTGTTATCTACAGAACCAGATTGCTGAACTTGAGAATTATTTGAAGCACTTGAGTTGTTATTTTGACTGGTATTTCGATTAACCACTGCAGGCTTAGCAGACCCGCTAATGCTGTCACTCGAGCAATACCATTCACCATCAATCGGATCACAATCCTGTCGGGGCTGTGGGCAGTTTTGCGCATAGGCAGTAATCGCATTTGCAAGTGTATCTGCAACCACTGCACACGACTGACCTGAAGACTGCGCCATCACGTAAGTCGGTAAGCCCATCAAAACAACTACCGTTGAAGTAGCGCAACCGGTAACAACTATTCCGAAAAGATACCGCTTGACAGTAACTACTATTGCCCACTGCACTTCAAGTAATGAAACCAATGTGGTGATCAGCCTTACACTATTATTCTACGAATGGCACGGCATGTTACTGAGCTGATTTTGAAACTGCAACTTAATTCACGGGCGCAACCAATCTGGTAATTTAAAGCGAACTAGGCAGCTTCTTTACAGCGCTTTTGCACCTTGTTGAATAATTGAAACCGCACTTGATAAAACCTGTTGACGCCAGTTAATGTCAGCAGGACAAAAGCACTCCATTAAATCATCCGTCGCTTGCATAGCCTTCCTGCTAAGCGGCTTACCGTAAAAACGATATCGATTTTCATTTCTTAACGCACTTAATACGCGCAGTACCGGATAAGTACCGTACTCGGCACCAGCAAAGCGATAGTCAATGTTATTAAAACGGGTTTGCAACCAGTCACCGAATTGTCCGTTCACCGGATACGCAGTGGTGGTTTCATTCAAGGACTCTACCAGCTCATTGCCAAAGGTGTGCGCAAACCATTGCCTGGATATTTCTGATTCTTTTTTACTGCACAAGAGCTTTAGCCGGCCGTAAGCGCCAAGCCCGGTGTGCAGATCGATATGTAATACACGGCTGGCTGCACCAACCCACTGCTGTATATTGCTTTCAATCAGCTGCGATGAAGCTGTTAATTCTGCTCCGCCGTAAAAAAGCCCGCGCGGATATTCGTACTGCCCGCTGGCCACAGACTCTTTCAGGCTTTTCATACCGTGCCGCAGTATTCTCGCGGCTGCACGCGCACGAAACATCTCGAATTTTGCCGGCAAACACTGCGGATTAAGAAAACTGTCCAGCTGATGATAACCAGCCGGTGCACCGCTAAACTCATCGATCCTGAAGTTTCTGTTGAGATCGACATTACTTTCATTCACCCGACACCGGTGATGAAACCCCCAAGGGTTGATCGCATGAATCAGTAATAGTCTGCCTGGCAGCTGCAGATGTGCCAACTGATCCAGCATCGCAAGCTGCACCGCCGAACCAAAAAAGCCTTCAATCCCATGCAACCCTGAAGACACAATGACCAGCCCGCTACCGGTACCAACTTCGGCAACATCAATACTCAGCGGAGGTTGACTGGCACTACCTGCAACTTCAACAGCATAGCTTTCCAGCTTTGCACCGGCACTATTGGCAGCAGCAACAAAACGTTCGCGCGCGGTGGCGTAGTCAGCCGAATAATAACTCTCCGGCAGAGGCACTTCAGTCACTGGTGGCTCGCCAGCACTTCAGTCACACCGGGCAACTTGATGCCGAGCGTATCAGCCATAGTACTGTGGCACCTGAGGTCGATCGGCAGACCATCTATACCAGCGCCGGATCGGGTAGATACAAGATCACCGGCATCAATATTCCAGTGGGCAAGCATCGCAAGTCCGAACTCAGCACGACTCATGACTTCACTACCGACCAGGTTCATGGTGCCGCACACATCAGCATGCTGCACCGCAAGCTCGCATAGCGCGGCAGACAAATGATCCGCCGTTACCGGCTGGCGCAATACATCGTCAAACAACACCAGAGGCTGCCCGCTTTGCAACCGTTGTCTGAAGCCTTCAGTGCCTCGATCAATCTTTGCAAGTCCGTATATTAATGATGTTCTGGCGATCAGTGCCTGCGGATAGACATCAAGCACTGCGCGTTCTCCGGCCGCCTTGGTAAAGCCGTAAGTGTTGATCGGATCGGGCTGAGCGTTATCGGCATACGGCGCGCAATCACCCCGGTGCACAGTTTCGGTTGAAACCATGATTAATCGGCTGCCGAACTTCCTGGCAACTTCAGCAATGCGTGCTGAAGCCAGATGATTGACCGGATCCATCATCGCTTCATCTCCGCCCGGGTTAACCGCAGCGGCGTGAATGATGATGTCGGGGCGGGCCTGAGACAACACTTCGGCCAGCGAATCACCGTCGGCCAGATCTGCCGGTATCGCCGTCGCCGGCGTATAAACTGATTGAGCATTTCTGGCCAAACCAATGACATCGCCGTAATTGGCAGCAACAGGTATCAGCCGGTGCGCAAGGTAACCGCTGGCACCTGTTATCAGAATAGTCGGACGTTTCATACGCAGCTCTTTATGCCGGCTGATTATAAGGTGGCTGTTTGAATAACAGGAGGCTTATCACATCTTCACAATAAATGTTATTTACTGTTTTCAAAGACGCTTCACAGGGTAATCATTTGCAGTGCCAGAACCCTACCACAGAACGGTTGGTGCACTTCGATTCGCTCACAAAAATTTCATGCCAACGGGTGAAAAAAATACAGTGTCATATCCATGTGAGACGCAATTCAGCTTGTGACACAGTGGTCGCTCGACACTGTAATACCGCATGTTTTGTGCTCGAGATTAACCGCAGTTGTGATCAGAGTCTGTAGCAGGGAGAAAGCTATGCAAACACCGGACATCAACGCCTACTCTGCCGAACAATTCAGAGTTCAGTCGACTTTTCTGGTCACACTGACCAGCCTCGTCGTTCTGATTCCGTTTGCATTGAATAACTTTATCCAGCAACGTTATCTGATCGGCGCTGGTGCAGTGGCAGTGATTGCCATCGCAGCACTGAACTCTTTTGAAGCACGGCGCGGTAACAACAGACCGGCACTGATTGTTTTTGTACTGGCACCATGCATGGTGGCATTTCTATTGTTGTCACTATACCGGCAGGGCGTGGTGGCAACCTACTGGATATTCCCGGTAATTATTTGCTACTACTGTATGCTCGACGCCAGACGCGCACAATTGCTCAATGGCGCAACACTACTCGTATTGCTCCCGGTTATCTGGACTAAACTCGACGCGGAAATTGCTACGCGACTAACCGCCACACTACTTGCTGTGAGCGTGTTTTCAGCGATCAGCACATCAGTCTCAAGCAGATATCAAAGCGCACTGGAATCCAGAGCCATTACTGATCCTTTAACCGGCCTGCTTAACCGGGCGCTGCTCAACGACACCCTGAACAACGCTATCGAGCAATTCAGACAACAGCGTATCCCAATGACGGTGCTGTTACTGGATTTAGATGACTTTAAGCTCATTAACGACACAGACGGCCATGAGATTGGCGATGCCGTACTGATTGGTGTTGGCAATATTGTGCAGGATGCGACCAGAATTTCGGACAGCTGCTTCAGAATGGGAGGCGAGGAAATACTCTGCCTGCTGTACGGCGCAGACTATACCAGCGGATGCAACGTCGCCGAACGCATTCGCTCACGTATCAACACCACCAATTTTGCCTCCAGCCAATCTACAACGGCCAGCATTGGCGTCAGTACACTGCAACCCAATGAAAGCTGGCAGAGCTGGGTTGCACGTGCAGACAAACAACTTTATCAGCCCAAAGAAGCTGGAAAGAATCAGGTGGCGTAGTGCCAGTGATTGTTACGCGTCGGTTTCGCGGTGCACACCGTATAAAAC
>CAYZVB010000450.1:3349-3933 GCA_964481315.1 uncultured Granulosicoccaceae bacterium | reverse complement strand
ACCGGCGATCAGACCATTAATAGTTGCACTGTATACATTACCGTCTTTCTGTAACACCACCGGGTTTCCACCGCGTGTTGCAGTAACGGTGTAGCCGAGTTGCAACGCCAGCACATCGTCTGGCAGCAGTACGGTAAGGTTCAGCGCCGATGCATCGGGGCGCTCGCTGCTAACCAGAGGACTGGTGCCCTGGTTGCGTTCATCAAGGTTGGAAAAGCCGTCACCGTCCAGGTCAAATTCACTGCCCTGTGTAACATAAGCATCACCAACGGTGACAGTGGCACCTGTAGCACCAACAAAAGTGGTTAGCGTTTGTTGGGCAAGCTTGATGCGGGTGCCCTGGTATATTTCCGTCCAGCTTACTTCTATGGAACTGTCTGCAGACGCCGGTACGTTGACCGTTGCAGTGCGGTTACCACTTGCATCAGCGGTAGTGACATAGATGCGGTTATTCACTTTTAACTCTACGCTGAGTTGCGCAGGGTCGATCGCGCTAACCTGACGAATTTTTGCGGGCAACGTTAACTGAACGCCGGTTGCAGACTCATCATGCACCGGGTGACTGTCACAACCGGCATTCAGTA
>CAYZVB010000450.1:0-3339 GCA_964481315.1 uncultured Granulosicoccaceae bacterium | reverse complement strand
ACCACCTTACCGCTCTCCATTGAGTCCGGCACACACCGGCAGATTTTAAAGTCATGACATTATCTATCGATCAGCCAATGAAGGCAAGCCGGACGATAAAAAGATTGATCTGGCTCTCGTTACCTGCAACGCGCAGACTCAGCCGCTGCGGTGATTAGCTAGCTGATCAGTTGTCTGATCTGTTTCCGGATCTGTCGCCATTGCCGCATTGCGAATTTCCGGAACAACCCAGAACAACAGCAACCCGAACACAAGTGCACCGGCACAGAATAGAAAACCGGCGTTGTAGTTACCGGTCAGGTCGTACAGTAAGCCCGCGACAAATGCACCGAGTGCGGCCCCCACGCCCTGCCCGATGTTCGCCGCGCCATAGATCGAGGCCAGCCCTTTTCCTGCAAAAAACTCTGCCATTAATGTGGTGATGATTGGTCCGCGTGCGCCCGACGAAAGCCCGAGCCCCGCAATGTACACAAACAGCAATACCGGATGTACCTGCACCTGCATAAGCGCCAGCGCTGCAATACCAAAAAGGCTAAGTGTATAGCTACAACTGGCAACGATATGTTTGGGCCAGTACTCTGCTGCGATACCGGTTAACACCATACCGACAAAACTCAGCATCCCTACCGTACCGAAGGCAAACGCCGCCTCAAGTTCCGAGTAACCGCGGTCGATCAGATATGCCACTGACTGCAGACTGATACCGAATATACCAACAGCCGTGGCACCGAAAATTCCAAAAAAACCCCAGAACGCGCGGGTACGAACCGCCTGTCGCAACCCCATACCACCGACCACTTTGCCATCCTGCGTTTTCCTTGGGTTATCTGCAGCACCGGCACTGATAACACGCCACGGCAAAAACAGCACAACAAGAAATATCGCAATAAATATCCAGCCCATATACCGGTATGCCTGCTGCCAGCCGGCGCTTTCAATAAACACCTGCACCAGTGGCACCAGCATCAGCGTCCCCAGGCCCTGACTGGCATAGCCGATTGACAGCGCAGTCGACAAACGTTTGTGATACCAGCGTGAAAGCAGTGACTGGGTCGGCACCAGGCCGATCATGGAAGCACCGACACCACCACAAACCCCGATAACCAGATAAAACTGCCACAAATGTTCAAGCCTGCCGGCTAATGAATAGGCAATGGCAAGAATCAGGGTGCCGGATAAATAGTTAAAGCGTGCGCCGAAGCGATCGAATGTCATACCCGCCAGCAATGACCCGAGACCAATGCTGACCATATACACCGAGTAAACCGATGCCACCGATGCGCGTTCCCACCCGAAGTGACTGCTGAGCGGTAACAAGAAGACACTGAAGGTTTCGCCCGCGCCACGACTCAGGGCGGTCATCACCACGCACACCGCCAGCACCAGAAACCCGGTAAGCAATGACGGAGTGATAGAGCCGGGTTTCAATTGGAAGTACTGTTATCGTTGCATGTGTGCGGTGTACAGCATTATAGCGACACGGTGTACACTGCAAAGAAAAATCGGATCGGAGCCTGCCATGAGTGAACTCTGGAAACTAACCGCCACAGAAATCGCACAAAAAGTCGCATCGCAGGAACTGACAGCGCGATCGGTCACTGAAGACACACTGCAACGGCTCAAAGACGCCAACCCCGCCATTAACGCGGTGGTGCAGGAGCTACCGGATGAAGCGCTCAAAAGCGCCGATGCCGTCGACACCGCCATTAAAGCGGGCGGGCAAGCCGGTGCGCTGGCCGGTGTGCCGGTCACTATAAAAGTGGTATCCGATCAGCGCGGGCACGCCACCACTAACGGACTAGTGACACAGAAAGATCTTGTCGCAGAGAAAGACAGTCCGGTGGTGGCCAATCTGCGACGTGCCGGGGCAATTATTGTCGGTCGCACCAATACCCCGGCCTTTTCATTGCGCTGGTTTACCAACAACTCGCTGCACGGCCACACCTACAACCCGCGCAATCGCTCTGTTACCCCGGGCGGTTCCTCCGGTGGTGCGGCAGCCGCTACTGCTGCAGGGATAGGAGCAATAGGCCATGCCACCGACATTGCAGGCTCGATTCGCTACCCAGCGTACGCCTGCGGTATTCACGGACTGCGGCCGACACTTGGCAGAGTCCCCTCACATAACTATACGGCGGCTGATCGACTGGTTGCCGGGCAGATTTGCGCAGTCTCAGGCCCTGTCGCACGCAGCATTGACGACATTCATCTCTCGCTGCAGGCGATGAGTGCTTACAACACAGAAGACCCGTGGTATGTACCTGTACCCGATCAGCTGCCTGCGTTTCCACGTAAAGCGGCACTTTGCACACATCCGGAAGGGCTCGATACTGCACCAGAAATAGTCACAGCGCTACAAGAGTCTGCCAAAGCTCTGCAGCAAGCCGGATGGGTAGTAGAAGAAGTTCCGCTGCCGCCTTTAAGAGAACCTGCAACCCTCAATGTAACGTTATGGCTTGAAGAGCAACGCCGGGTGAACAAAGCACCACTGCATGCCGAAGACAACGCCGAAGCAAACCATGTGTACGCCATGCTCGAACAGGTAGTGCCCAAACGCCCCGGTGGTGATGACTTTCTTGATCTGATGCAAAACAGAGCCAAACTAATCAGACAGTGGCAGGCGTTTTTTACCGAATACCCGCTGGCATTGTGTCCGGTATCTGGCGAACTGCCATTCGACGATCAACTCGATGTACAGTCTGAAGAGAGTTTCAGGCGTGTGTATGAAGCACAACTGATTCAGGTTGGGCTGCCACTGATGGGATTACCCGGTTTATCAGTAGCAACAGGTGAGGCCAGTAACAGACCCAACGGTGTGCAGCTATTAGCCGGAAGATATCGCGAAGATATATTGATCGATGCCGGACGCGTGATTGAATCCACCTTTGGTAGAGTGCAGGTTTGTCCATAATCCGATTAGACAGCCATTAGAACAGGACCACGCACAGGCTAGTAAATATTTTTAAAGATAGCGTCAATAATGTTGACACCGACATGGCGGTCTTTCCGGCGCGCCCAGTTGGTCGCTATAAAAATGATAATGTCTTTTTCAACAAATCTCAGGAAGTCACAATAGAAGATACCGTTGCTGCCGTTGTGCGATATGAGCAGGGTTCCGCATTCATCGGGCTCAATGCTCCAGCCATAACCATAAAACACACTACCTTCTCTGTCTGTCGGTATGTGCTGTTTATGCAACAGATGTATCGCCTGCGCGTCCAGAACGGTTGTTCCAGATAATACTTCATGCCAGCGCAGCATATCGTTTGCCGTCGAAAGTAAACCGCCATTACCCTGCAAATTCCAGTAAGGTCCGTCGTCTGCCCACAGCTTTTCATT
>CAYZVB010000449.1:0-3952 GCA_964481315.1 uncultured Granulosicoccaceae bacterium | reverse complement strand
CCATATAAATATCTACCGGCCCGACAGCTAAACCTGAGCGGCAAACCCAATTCACCTAACTTGTAACAGCTAATTTCGGCAGCCCGACATAAACTATGGTCATTCACCCTACTTTTTTGACAACATGACAACCGAAAACGACGCGACACCAGCCAATTTCATCCGCAATATGATTGAAAAGGATGTCGCAAATAACAAGCACGACAAGCTCGTGGCAACGCGCTTTCCTCCGGAGCCAAACGGCTATCTGCACCTTGGCCATGCCAAATCCATCTGCCTGAACTTCGGCATTGCTGAAGAGTTCGACGGCTGGACCAACCTGCGCTTTGACGACACCAACCCTGACAAGGAAAGTGAAGAGTACATGAGCGCCATCAAGCGCGATGTTTCGTGGCTCGGCTTTCAGTGGAAATCACTGTGTTATGCCTCGGACTACTTTGATCAGCTGTACGATTTTGCAGTGCAACTGGTGAAGGACAACCTGGCTTATGTCGACAGCTTAAGCAGCGATGAAATTCGCGAGTATCGAGGCACGCTGAAAGAACCCGGCAAAGAGAGCCCGCATCGCAATCGCAGTGTCGAACAAAACCTCACACTGCTTGAAGAGATGAAAGAAGGCCAGCACGACGAAGGTGAGCATGTGCTGCGACTGAAAATTGATATGGCGTCGAGCAATATCAACATGCGTGATCCGGCTATTTATCGCATTAAAAAAACCGATCACTATCGCACCGGTGATAAGGGGAATATTTACCCGCTATACGACTACACCCACTGCCTGTCGGATGCGATCGAAGGCATAACCCACTCACTTTGTACGCTTGAATTCGAAGACCACCGCCCTTTGTACAACTGGGTACTGGAAAAAACACAGCCTGAGGGTAAGCCGGAACAAACCGAGTTTGGTCCACTGAATCTCGAATATACGGTACTTAGTAAACGCAAGCTGATTCAACTGGTACAAAGCGGCGTGGTTAACGGATGGGATGATCCCCGCCTGCCGACTATCGCCGGTCTGCGTCGGCGCGGCTATACACCGGATAGTATTCGCGAATTCTGCCGCCGCATCGGTATCACTAAAAGTGCGGCTGTCATAGAAATGCAGGTGCTTGAAAATTGCATCAGAGACGAACTTAACGAGACTGCCGAACGAAGAATGGCCGTACTTGAACCACTCAAGGTCGTGATCACTACATGGCCGCAGGAAAACACGGAGCCTTTAAGCATGGCCAACCACCCCGGCAATGCCGACCTTGGTCGGCGCACGGTAAACTTTAGCAGAGAACTCTATATTGAACGTTCGGACTTCGAGGAAGTACCGCCACCCAAATTCAAACGCCTGATCAGCGGTGGCGAGGTACGGTTGCGCAGCGCCTATGTTATTCGCTGCGATGAAGTGATCAAAGACAGCAACGGCAACATTACCGAACTGCGCTGCAGCCACGACCCGGACACGCTTGGCAAAAAACCTGAAGGACGCAAGGTAAAAGGCGTCATTCACTGGGTAAACGCCTCCGAGGCAGTAGCCACTGAAGTGCGTCTGTACGACCGTTTGTTCAGCCGCCCCGACCCGTTGTCAGAGGAAGATTTTACCGATGCAATCAATCCTGAATCGTTGCATGTACATGCCAGTGCTTTTGTAGAGCCATCGGTGGCCGACGCTGACAAAGGCACTCGTTTTCAGTTTGAACGGCAGGGGTATTTCGTGGTCGACGACGATGCCACTACCGCCAGGCCTGTGATGAACCGCATTGTTTCACTGAAAGATAACTGGACCAGTTAACAATTGTGTGTTTAATTTTGTGTCGGTAACACGCTTGGCGAGTCGGCCGTTATACAGTACAGGCCATGGAGGTTAACGTGTACATGACTAAGTTCTTCATCACATTGATTGCCGCATGCATGACAACAGTTTTCAGCGGCTGTGCCACCACCGACGATCCGGCGGTTGCATTCGGCAACCAACTGGGCGCAATAGAATATGTTGTTAAGGAAGGCGATAACCTGGTGTTAATTGCCTCTGACATTACGCGCCAGCGCGAGAACTGGCGACGTATTGCAGACTTCAATCGTATTTCAAATCCCGCAACGCTCAGGGTGGGCCAGACCATTTGGATTCCCAAAGATCTCATACCACTATCGTTGTCCCCTGAAGGTACCCGACAGGTAGCGGGTCATCCGGATGCTGTGGTCAATTCTGTCAAACTTCCAGAACGCATTACCCCCGAAAACTGACCGGTCGGAGCACCAACATAATGAAAACAATAATTCTGACTCGTCATGCCAAATCGAGCTGGAAGACCGATGCCACCAGCGACTTTGAAAGGCCGCTGAACAAACGCGGCATCGACGATGCGCCGGTAATGGCAAAGCGTCTGCAGGCGCAGGGGCCACTGCCACAGCTTATTGTCTCAAGCACTGCGACGCGTGCATTGCAAACGTCTGAAATGCTAATGACCAATCTGGCGATGGACAAATCCCTGCTGACCACCACCGATGCCATCTATGAAGCCCCCGCCCGTGCACTGATTGATCAGATCAAACTGATGCCGGCTGATATTGAAGTCGCCATGATGGTGGGACACAACCCGGGCATGTCTTCAACCTGCAACTATCTCAGCAAAGAGGCCGACGTGCAGATGTCGACACTGGCAATGGTTTGCCTTGAACTCGATGTTGATGACTGGGACGATATTTACGCTGACTGCGGCTCGGTGCGCTGGTACGACTACCCGAAAAAACATACCGGCAACAAATAGCCGTTACCGGGCAACTACTGCGGGCCGCGACAAACCCGCATTTGCAGCGAGATTAAAAAGCTACCTCGTCAGGCGCTTTGCTCGACTTTTTCCAGAATTACACTGGGCACATCACCCTTGCGGTAGTAAGGCGGCTGACGCTCCATTTCTGCGTAAATCCGGTCTCTTTCCTGTTCGGTTTCAAACCACCGGTGGGTCTGCCACTGATCACCCAGCAGATGCTCAGCAGACATCGTATCGCCGCTCGGCATGTGAATTTTGATTCCGTACTTTTTCATCGGGTTACTCAAACAGGTATAGTGTACGCAGTACGACTATTCTACACGACGCGCCGCCAAAACGGTTGAGTCGCAATAATTGACCCACACTATTTGCTAAACAGATTTATTCAGTAACCACAGGATTCCACTCTCATGATCAGGAAAAGTATTTTGGTCTGTATGGCGGCCGGCGCCATTACCCTTGCAGGCTGCACACAGGAAACCCAGAACAAACTCGGACGCGCAGTACAGAACTGGACAGGCACCGATGGTGTACTGGAAGTGTATGCCGGCAATACACTGGTGAAGCGCTTCATGAAAATTGACAAGCTCTCGACAGCCACCGCCACACAGGGCGATGCCGATCGTCCGTACCGCTTCGGATACGGCATACTCGATGCCAACCTGAACGGCGAAGTCGATGCAGGTGAAGAGAAGGTGTACTTCGAATTTAGCGATTACTCCACCTCTTATATCTTTTTCGAAGACCCGTGATAGAAGCTGCGCTGCAAACGGGTACCGCATGACCTACGACCTGCTGGCCGGGCTCAAAGTCATTGAGATCTCGGCCTTTGTTGCAGCACCACTGGCCGGGCTGACACTCGCACAGCTCGGTGCAGAGGTCATTCGCATCGACCCACCGGGTGGCGGCATCGATCACCATCGCTGGCCACTCACCGCAGACGGAACCAGCCTCTACTGGCACGGACTAAACCGCGCTAAAAAGTCGGTATTTCTCGATCTGAAACAGGAAAGCGGACGGGACGTTGTCAGACAGATGCTGCAGCAACACGGCGCTGACGGTGGCATTCTATTAACCAACCTGGGCGGGCCGGACTGGTTGTCATTCGAGCAACTGAAACAGCACCGCCCCGACCTCATTCTGGTTGAACTGACCGGTCACTACGACGGATCTGTGGCGGTGGACTATAC
>CAYZVB010000448.1:0-3996 GCA_964481315.1 uncultured Granulosicoccaceae bacterium | reverse complement strand
GAACATGCGGTTGTGCCAGTAGGTCGCCTGATAGTCTGCATCGGGCTCCGGCAGTTCGGTAACGGCGCAATGCAATTCGAAAGACTGATTGTACTGATGAAAAACCAGCTTGCAGTGTTGCTGCTCCACCAGCAGGTCGGCGAGCTCCGACTCAACAGCAAATGTTGCCATCAGCACATCGGCAAAGTTTTCAGGGTGCTGATAATAGGCAGAGCTCAAAATTTTAAGTGCTGACTCACGCCTGATTTTCGGATCGTGAGTTTTTTTAACCACATGACGAAACTCGCTGGTGATTTCTGTTGGGTCCTTCAGGACTAAATTCGTCACCAGTGGCCCGAGATTGCGTTCACTGATGTCAACAAACAGATCAGCCCGCATCCCCTCACTGGGTCGGCCGTCATCCTTTCTGACAGCCTGTTGCCGAATACGGCACTGCCAGCCGAGAAAATACTTTTTTAACATCGGATTATCCGTCTGGTCGTTTACCATGCCAAGCCTTGTCAATTTTAAAGTCGCAGAACCACCCCTGGTAGCCTCTGATTAACATTGCCGGAGTACTAGCAGTCCAGCGTATTTTGCCTTTCCCAGTCACTCAAATGCGCAGTGTACTCACCCCACTCCTGCATTTTAAGTTTGATGTAGGCATTCACCAGCTCTTCACCCAGCCCCTCTTTCAGGACTTTGCTGCGCTCAAGCAATCGCAGCGCGTCGTGCAGAGTGGCAGGAAGTTTCTTTGCACCCTTTACCTTGTGACCTTCTTCGTACATGTTCAAATGCACAGGACCACCCGGGTCACGCTTATTGCTAATACCGTCAAGGCCAGCCGCCAGAAAACCAGCCTGCATCAGGTACGGGTTGGCCGCACCGTCCATCAGCCTGAGTTCAAATCTGCCGTCATCCGGTACTCTGATCATGTGAGTACGATTATTTCCCGAGTAAGTCACGGAGTTGGGTGACCAGGTTGCACCACTGCTGGTGACTGGTGCACCAATACGTTTGTAACTGTTAACCGTCGGGTTGAATATGGCGCACAATGCTGTTGCACTTTCCATAATACCACCCAGAAACTGATACGCTGTTTTCGATAAACCCAGATCATCTTTTTTGTTTAAAAACAGATTTTTCTTGCCGGTTTTATCCCACAGTGAAACGTGCGCATGACAACCGTTACCAGTTAAGTTGGCAAACGGCTTGGGCATAAACGTCGCACGCATTTCGTGATTTTCAGCAATGGTTTTTACCATGTATTTAAAAAACACATGGCGGTCCGCAGTTTTTAATGCATCGTCGTAATCCCAGTTCATTTCAAACTGGCCGTTGGCATCTTCGTGGTCGTTTTGGTAAGGGCCCCAGCCCAGCTCAATCATCGCATCACAAATTTCACTAACCACCGGGTAACGACGCATCAGCGCCTGCTGATCGTAACAAGGCTTGGCCTGAGTATCGGAGCTGTCGAAAATGGCAGAGGCATTCTGATTAATTAGAAAGTACTCGCACTCAACGCCGGTTTTCATTCGAAAGCCAAGCTTTTGTGCCTTTGCCAACTGACGCTTCAACGCTACGCGCGGAGAGGCTTCCACTTCTTTGCCGTCCATCCACAGGTCCGCAGCAACCCACGCTACTTCCGGCTTCCACGGTAACTGAATAACGCTGTCAGCATCGGGAATGGCAAACATATCGGGGTGTGCCGGTGTCATGTCGAGGTATGAAGCAAAGCCTGCAAAACCTGCCCCTTCCACCTGCATGTCTTTGATGGCCCGGGTTGGCACCAGCTTGGCGCGCAGTACACCGAACAGATCGACAAAACTTATTAAGAAGTATTTTACTTTTTTCGTTTTAGCCCACTTTTCAAGGTCTTTAGCCATCACACTCTCGCATTCACTGTTGAGAATCAGCCGGCACAAGCCCGGCACAGGTTGTTCGTAATAATAATGCAGAAACAAAAAGGCCCCGACTATCCGGGGCCTTGTTATCTCATGTAACAACGATTAGTTGCGGGGATCCCGACGGCGGGCCACTTTGGCACCGACACGGATCTCGTGAATGATGCTTGAGACCACAACCGCTACCAATACCGCACACATCGCCCAGAAGATACCTTTGAGCGTACCTTCGCTACCTGCGAAGGTAAATATTGCCGCAGCACCTTCGAAAGTTTCAACAGGACTTGCATTCATTATTATCGTCTCCTAGTAGGTGGTGGTGGAGGTCGGTTACCCGGTCGGTCTAAACCTTCAGGGCGTTCTCGCAGGAAGTCGTCATCCCGGCGTGGCGGTGGTGGTTCGCGACGCGGAGGAGGCGGCTCACGATCATAATCGGGGCGGCCTCTGCCACGTACCTCGGCACCAGCCGGTGCTTCTTCCCAAATGGCAAATTCAGGGTAGCCCTGAGAAGGTATCTCTGCCGGATCCAGACCCAGTAACTCAACTTCGTTGCGAACTCTCAGCAACCCGAAAATACGCAGCAGGTAACCGAGAATCAGTGCCGGTATAAAACCTAGCAGCGCCATGGTTAGCGCGCCCTTTGCCTGGCCGGCGAAACTGATCGCCGGGATATCGCCAACGCCTGGATAGCCGGCGCAGAAAATACCTACGGCAAGCAGGCCCCAGACACCGCATACACCATGCACTGCAAATGCACTTACAGCGTCATCAATACCCATTTTTTCAACGATCTTTGCAGAAATAGGAATCAGGCAGCCGCCGGCAAATCCCACGAGGAAGCCCAGTGGTGGATAGAAAAGATCGATACCGGCAGCAACTGAGAATATGCCACCCAGAGCGCCTGACATCATCCAGAACGGATCACGTGTCATAAAGTACGCACCGATAATTCCACCCGCCATACCCATTAACGTATTAAATACGAAGGCAGACAGATTAGATGGAACACCGTAAATATTTATCCAGTTGCCAGCCGGATCGTAAATCAGGCAGCCTCCAAGGAAGCCAAAGAAACCGATGATGATCATCATCAAACCAACAACAGTAAGTGGCATGTTGTGACCGCGCAGATCATTCGCAGAGCCGTCGGCGTTGTACTTGCCTATACGTGGCCCGAGCGGGATCAATATACCAAGTGCGAAGAAACCGGCGATTGTGTGTACCACACCGGCCGCTGCCACATCGCGATAGCCCCAGTTAAGCACCATCCAGCCGGCAGGGCTCCAGCCCCATGCAGCACCAAGAATCCAGACGACTGAGCCCAGAATGACTGCTGTGATGATGAATGCGCTCAGCTTGATTCGTTCGATAACAGCACCCGAATAAATGGATGCAGTGGTACAGGCGAACAGCGTAAAGGCAGCCCAGAAAACACCAGATGCCTGGTCCTGCAGGTTTGGCCCCATGTTTTGTGACCATGGTTCTGCAGCTAGTGGGAAATCGCCCGTGGTATCCCAGGCACCAAGGAGATCGATCGAACCGTCCGCCGCAAATGGCCAGGAGTAACCCGCCATGTATATCCACCAACCAAAGGCAAAAAAGGTCGGAATCATGAAGGCGAAAGCAAGGATATTCTTTACACCCGAGGCGAGTGCATTTTTGCTTCTCGAAGCACCCATTTCGTAGGCCAGAAAGCCCGCATGGATGGCAATCATCAGTCCCGTACACCACCAGTAATAAACCTCAAGGTTTATCGTGGTGTGCCCGGCAAGCGCAGCGTCAATAGCGCTCTGCACTGCTTCTTCGTTCATTAACTCCCCCTGGTTGGTCGCATGGCTTGTTGACATGCTGTGGTTGCGCTAACCGCCCGCGGCAGCCACGCAATTTTTAAAATACCGGCACCATGACGGTGCCGTGCGGCGCGCTTTAGTATTTATTAGTGCGCGAAAATTATCAAGATGAAAGTGCCTGCAGAACGACATTAGGGAATCGTTTTCCTTTTCAGGAATACAGTCTTAGCGATCATTAGCAGGCACAACAACACGGTCCGGCTGGGGTACCGGCAAGTGCCTGGTAAGTAGCCGTTTAACGCGTATCGGCCACAATATATACG
>CAYZVB010000447.1:0-4013 GCA_964481315.1 uncultured Granulosicoccaceae bacterium | reverse complement strand
GCTGATTTGTAATCAGCCGGTCGGCGGTTCGACTCCGTTCGCCAGCTCCAATTTCCTCTTCCCTGGTAGTATCCCAGACCTCCCTACAGACAACCCGCCTCTTCAGGTTTGACCTTCGGCTGCCTGATCGTTCAGTTCAGTGGAATATTGTTAGTCGCCTTTCCCTGCTGATAAGTTTCCGACAAATCATCGTAGCGTTTGCCAATTGATCTTATCAATGGTTCGAACGCGGCGGCATTGGGGGTATTGCTTACCACTTCCTGTACTGAGCGGCAGGTCCAGAATTCGTTGCTGCGGCGGTAGCCACCCGGTTCTACGTCGAATACTTCTTTAAGTATTTTCAGATCGTGCGGGATGGCGAAAGCGTCTTTGGAGTCCTGATGACTGAAAAAGTAATAGAAGTTGTCGAACCCGGTCCAGGTAATTGCTGACAGGCACAGACTGCAGGGCTCATGTGTCGACAGAAATATTAGTTCTGAAGGTTCAGGGCGGTTGTCTGCCGGCAATTCGTAGTATCGCTTCAGCAGATGCATCTCGCCATGCCACAGCGGGTTTTCAAGTTCGTTGTTTGTTTCTGCCAGAAACGTTGATAAGTCGTGTTTGTGGAGCAAAGCTGCGCCGAATATTTTATTGCCTGCTGCAACACCTCGTTCTGTTAGCGGCAGAATATCTTTTTCGATGGTGTCGAGGAGTCGGCTGGCGAGTTGCTGATCTTGTTGTTGATTTGGCTGCTGGCCTAATTGCTGGCCTGATTGCTGATTTGGATTCATGCGGCGTTACCTGAAGAGTCGGGGGAGTGTAACGCCAGTGTTGTGTTGTGTCGAAATTATCCGTTACTGGCTTGCAGATGCTCTTTTAAATATTCGCGATAGGTTTTCATTACTCTCTCGATATAGTGTTCGGTCTCGCGATAGGGTGGCACACCATCGTATTTTGCAACGGCCCCCGGGCCGGCGTTGTAAGCCGCCAGCGCCAGTGCAATGTTGTTGCTGTAGCGGTCCATCAGCGTCTTCAAATACTGTACGCCGCCGCGCAGATTTTGTTCGGCGTTAAACGGGTCGAGTACGCCCAGTTCCTTTGCAGTCGGTGGCATCAATTGCATCAGGCCCTGAGCACCCGCCCGCGAGATTGCCATCGTGTCGAAACAGCTTTCGTTTCTCACCACCGCTTTTACCAGCTTGGAGTCCACTTTGAATTCGCCTGCGATACGCGCGATGGTAGACTCAAAGTCACGTGCACGCAGTTGCAAACGGGTTTGTGTCATGCCTTTGCAGCTACGTGTAGCCGTAGGCCGGCCTTTAATGGCAAGCAGCTCAAAACGCGCGGTGTCCTGTGCCTTCGGTGCAACATTGGTGTACCAGACAGTGCCGTCGATTTCTTCGTAAACGTAGGTTCTGTCGGCAGTGATGTTTTGGCTGATCATGCACATCAACACCAGGGTGATGTTCCGGATTGCACGCACATGGTTGGGCATGTGATTTCTCAAGTCATTGATTAACAAAGCTATCGGCGTAATGTGCACGAGGCTTTACGGAGATGACTGAAAACTTGAATTTTAAGGGTAGAGATGCTGATTTATGGGTGAAAATGACAACATGGTGGCGGAACTTAGCGCCAGTGTCATAGAACAGGAGGTCACAAGTCGATCTGCTGGCACTGCGGACATTGTGGTTCTCGACTCAGTCGGATCGACTAACTCCTGGCTGCAGGAGAAACTCGCCAATAATCCTCCGCCTGCCGGACAGCTGGTGTTGTGCGCCACCGAGCACCAGACAGCCGGCCGCGGGCGGCGCGGCAAGACCTGGCATACGCCTCGTCAGGGGGTGACTTTTTCAACGGCATTCAGTGTTGAACACGCGGTAAATGAGCTTTCCGGTTTATCGTTACTGTGTGGCGTTGCGGTTTGCCGGTCACTGCACGAAATCGGCGTGTCAGCGCTTTTAAAGTGGCCGAACGATATATTGGTGCAGGACTCGAAGCTGGCCGGAATTCTGGTCGAAATAGCCGCTTCCGGTAATAATGTATCGACGGTAATTATTGGTATCGGGCTCAATTATCGACGCGGTGAAGAGGCTCGGAAAATTGATCAGAACAGTACCGATCTGCTGGAATTGCTGGGCGAAAATTTACCGGGGCGGTCCGGTTTGATCGGGCGAATTGCCGCTTCTGTGTTTGAGGCATGCCGGGTGCAGGTTCCCGCCCGGGTTACGCAGCTTGCGTCTGACTGGGGCGAATATGACGCGCTGGCGGGCCGTACGGTGAACGTGGAAGGTGCCGGGGCACTGCAAACCGGTGTTGCCGATGGCATTCATGCCACTGGGCAATTGCGTGTGCTCACTGCGGACGGTGTGCTGCTGGTGTCTTCCGGCAATGTGAGCGTGCGGCCGGCCTAGCGACTCGATTCTACCGCTGGTGGTGTGTCGTACGTTGCAGAATCCGGCCAAAATCTGACGCCGTGTGACGATTGTTTGCGTCGACTGTGTAGAATCTTCGATTAGATGACGTACACTCTCGTTTTGTCATGACGAATAAACCAATCCCGGGGTCTGCTGATGTACTTCCCAATCAAGTTTAAACAACTCGCTCGCGCTGTCACTGTGGTGACGATCGCACTGGTTGCGGCTGCCTGCAGTAACGGTGGCTCCGGCGACGGCCAACGCTCTGGCAACAGCCTGCCATCGATTCAGCTAAACGATGGTGAAGTGCTTGGCAACGGCAGCAGCGTGGTGCGTATTCCAGCCAACGATGACACCGGCATTGCCAGTGTTTCTGCCACACTCCTGCGCCAGGGCAAGCTCGACTCCTGCGGCAGTCAAATCGATTTGTCGCTCACACAGAACTCGTTGCTCGAAGCTTGTCTGGCTGATCAGCCGTTTTGCTCTGTAGAGTTTATTCCCGATGCCAGTGAAGTCGTGGTGTTTCCGCCGCCGCTGTATGCGCCAATCGGGCTTGAATACGAACTTTCATTTATTGATCGCGACGGTGCCGCTACTGAACCGGTAAGGGCGGTATTTTGTTTTGATGTGGGGGCAAACGCGGCACCGGTTCCAGCCACGGACACCTATCAGTTGTCATTCCCCAGCAGCATACAGCGTAATGGTGTGATCTATGATTCGCGCTGCGAAAAACAGCCGGGCTCAGATGGTGTGCTGGCGAACGATGACGATGACGAACATATAACCAACACCTGCCTGCGTGCTGAGTTGCTCGAACTGCCACAGTTTGCCAGTAACCGCAGTACCTTCCGCAACACCTTTCGTGAAGATGGCGGCTTTCGTTATGAAGCGTTTAATAACGTTCCGGCGGCCGACAGTTTTACTTATCGCGTTACCGACGGCGTAAACCCGCCAAGTGATCCGGTTACGGTAAACATTGTTTTCTCCGGAGAAAACAGCGCGCCTATCGCTGTAGACGATACGTTTACCGTTGCTGAAGATTCAGACGTACAAACTTTAAACGTGCTCGACAATGACTCAGACCCTGACGCACTGCCGCTGTCTATCAGTGCTGTGACCAACGGACCGGCATCGGGCAACGCATCTATTCGTAACGGCGTACTGATTGAATACCGACCCAATGAAAATTTTAGCGGCACCGACACCTTTGATTACATTATTGTCGATTCTGCAGGTGTGACGGCAACAGCGCGGGTGCAGATTCAGGTGTCCGGGGTGAACGATGCTCCGGTGGCAAACAACGACACAGTAACAACCCCTGAAAACACACCGGTCAGTATTAATGTGCTGGCTAACGACACAGACCCGGAAGGTGATGCGCTTACTGTTAGCGGTGTGGCCAGTCCGACCAACGGTACGGCCCAACTGACTTCATCTGGTGTGGTGCTGTATACCCCGGCCGTGAACTTTTTCGGTGTCGACGCATTTGAATACACCATTACCGATAGCGCCGGTGCCAGCGATACGGCGACTGCCAGAATTACCGTCGACTTTGTTAATGTGATACCTGCTCCTGCAGAAGACTTTGCAACAACAGACGAAGGCAGTGCGGTGCTT
>CAYZVB010000446.1:0-4050 GCA_964481315.1 uncultured Granulosicoccaceae bacterium | reverse complement strand
TCCCATTCGGGACGAAGGATTTGCTGGTATAAGACCCACACGCCTGGCCCGTGGCCTGCCCCTCTCTGTCGCTTAGGCTCCGACTCTCCCCGGGGAGAGTGTCATAGCGTTTTTACAGCCCGATTGCGGAAGGACAAAAGCCTTATACGTTGAATCGAAAATGCACCACGTCGCCTTCGGTCATTAGATACTCCTTGCCTTCCAGCCGCCATTTACCGGCGTCTTTAGCGCCCTGCTCTCCGCTGCAGGCAATGTAATCGTCGTAGCCGACGACTTCGGCACGGATAAATCCTTTCTCAAAATCTGTGTGAATCCGCCCGGCACCCTGTGGTGCGGTGGCACCCTGTTTTACTGTCCAGGCGCGCACTTCTTTTTCGCCAGCGGTGAAGAAGGTTTGCAGATCAAGCAACTCATAGCCGGCGCGGATAACGCGGTTGAGACCCGGCTCCTCAAGACCAAGCTCTTCGAGAAACTCTGCTTTTTCGTCGTCTTCGAGCAGTGCGATTTCTGATTCTATTGCCGCACAGACCGACACAACGCCGGCACCTTCGGCAGATGCATACTCCTGTACTTTGGCCAGCAGCGGGTTGTTTTCAAAACCTTCTTCATCGACGTTGGCGATGTACATCACAGGCTTGCTGGTGAGCATGTGCAGCTGACGTACGATGGGCTTTTCGGCATCGGTAAAGTCCATTGAACGGATTGGCTTGCCTTCGTCGAGATGAACCACCACACGTTCGAGCAACGCTTTTTCGGCAATGGCTGCCTTGTTACCGGACTTGGCGTTTTTACCAACACGCAGCACTGCTTTTTCGGCAGTTTCCATATCTGCCAGTAACAGTTCGGTGTTAATGATTTCGATATCGGCTACCGGATCGACTTTACCGGCGACATGCACAACGTCGTCATTTTCAAAACACCGAACCACGTGCGCAATGGCATCGGTTTCGCGAATGTTTGCCAGAAACTTGTTACCCAGCCCTTCACCTTTCGACGCACCGGCAACCAGCCCGGCAATGTCAACAAACTCCATGGTGGTTGGCAGTATTTTTTGCGGGTTAACAATTTCGGCCAATGAAGCAAGGCGCGGGTCGGGCACGGGTACAATGCCAACGTTGGGCTCGATGGTGCAGAACGGATAGTTCTCTGCAGCAATCTCTGCCTTGGTAAGCGCATTGAATAACGTAGACTTGCCGACGTTCGGCAGTCCGACAATGCCGCATTTAAATCCCATAGCTAGTTTTCTCTAGTGTAGTGTGAGGTGCAAACATGGCGAATGAGAGTTTGTCATTTGGTTCGCAACAAGGCGTAGCTCGCAGACAATGGCCATATTTTTATGTACCGGGCCCTTATCAAGAGCTGGAACGCAGTTGCGGGCAAGATGCCGATCTCCCGCAGGGGCAGGTTATCAAACCAATTCCTTAGCAACACCCAACGCATTTGTTTGATTCCGCACGATTTCTTTTCATACTTTCAATTGGTAATACTTTCAATTGTTTTGGTTACCTGACTTATGCGTAGTGCTTGTACCTCACACTACACTAACCTGCATTGGCGGGTTTTTCGCTACCTGCCGGCGGGTCTGTTTTGGGTTTGGTGTGCAGCACCCGCATGGCGGCTTCAAGGTCGCCGCTGACAATAGATGGCAATTCGCGAATAACATCGTCGATGCTTTGTTCAAGCAGTTTTTGTTCGGCGGCAGGTGCACGCTTTAATACGAACGAACTCACCTGCTTTGCATTACCCGGGTGGCCGATACCAAGCCTTACGCGAATGAAGTCACGTCCGAGGTGTTTGATGATGTCTCGCAGTCCGTTGTGGCCACCGTGGCCGCCGCTTCGTTTAAGCCTGACAGTGCCGGGCAACAGATCGAGCTCATCGTGTGCTACCAGTATGTTTTCAACATCAACGCGGTAAAAGTTTGCCATCGGCTGCACGGACTCACCACTGAGATTCATGAATGTGGTGGGCTTTAGCAACCTGACATCTTTGCCTGCAATGGTAACGCGCGCGGATTCGCCCTGAAATTTCTTTTCGGGTGCAAACGTCGCTCCCCAGGCACGGGCGATTTCATCCAATAACAAGAAACCCGCATTATGGCGGGTTTCTTGGTACTTGCTTCCGGGGTTACCCAGGCCGACAATGAGTTTTACTGCCGACACGACTCAACCAGCCATGACTAGTCGTCGCTCTTCTCTTCAGAAGCAGCCTCATCACCGGATTCGCCATCTTCAGCGGCGGCCTCTTCGTCAGCAGCTTCATCAGATGCGGAGCGCGGCTGGAAGACAGAGATGATGGCACGATCGTGATCTTCATCGCCTTCAGCAAAGTCTGTTGATGTCACCCCGTCTGGCAGTTTGATGTCCGACAGGTGCAGTGATTCACCAAGCTTAAGCTCGGCCACATCCACTTCGATGTACTCTGGAAGATCCCCTGGTAAGCAGCTGACACCAACGTCGTTTTCGATCTTGTTAAGCACGCCGCCTTCGGTTTTAACACCGTGACAGGTTTCTTCGTTGAGGTAGTGCAGCGGTACACGAACAGTAATTGCCTCGTTGGCGAGTACGCGTTGTAAATCCATATGCAGGATTTGCTGCTTGAACGGGTGACGCTGAATATCCTTAATAATGACCTGCTCTTTAGCACCGGCAAGGTCGAGCGTTAAAATGTGCGAGAAAAACGCTTCGTGCTGCAGGTTGTTGAGCACTTCATTGTGACTCAGCGATATGGGAGTGGGGTTACCACCACCACCGTAAATAATGCCCGGGAACTTGTTTGTTCGACGCAGTCGGCGGCTCGCACCTTTACCATAGTCACTGCGTACTTCCGCGCTCAATGTAAACTCGAGGCTCATGGAATTTCCTTAGGGATTTACCCTGGTGAATTAACGAAATATACAACCCGGCACCGTTTTGAGACCAAACAAGTGCTGAGCCGATCAAGTATATCAAAATTTTTGGCTTTAGCCAGAAATCAATCCTGCCTGCCAGCTGCCGACAGGCTACCGGCCGTCAGTCCATGTAGATGGAACTGACAGATTCCTCTTCATGGATTCTGCGGATAGTCTCTGCCAGCATGTTGGCCACCGACAACTGCCGGATGCGGCCACTGTTGCGGGCTTCTTCCGACAGCGGGATAGTATCTGTGACGACCAGTTCATCGATTTCCGAATTAACCAGGTTGGTCATCGCATTGCCGGACAGCACTGCGTGCGTGGCGTAGGCCACTACTTTAATGGCGCCGTGCTGCTTTAGCGCTTCGGCAGCTTTGCACAATGTGCCGGCAGTATCGACCATATCGTCGATAATGACGCAGGTTTTGCCGCTGACATCGCCAATGATGTGCATCACCTGAGCCATATTGGCCTGCGGGCGGCGCTTGTCGATAATGGCAAGATCGGCGTCGTCGAGCTGTTTGGCCACTGCACGGGCGCGCACTACGCCGCCGACATCGGGTGATACCACTATCAGGTTCTGGTATTTCTGCTGCCAGATATCACCAAGCAGCAGCGGTGATGCGTAGACGTTGTCGACCGGAATGTCGAAAAAGCCCTGAATCTGTTCGGCGTGTACATCGACAGTAAGAACGCGGTCGACACCGGCGACGGTAATCATGTTAGCCACCAGCTTTGCCGAAATGGCAACCCGCGCAGAGCGCACCCGGCGGTCCTGACGCGCATAGCCGAAGTACGGCATGACAGCGGTGATCCGATCAACAGACGCACGCCGGAAGGCGTCGACCATGATCAGCAGTTCCATCAGGTTATGGTTGGTAGGATAACAGGTGGTTTGAATCAGGAAGATATCGCGACCGCGAACATTTTCGAGAATTTCAACCGCGGTTTCGCTGTCGGAAAACTGCGAAACAGACGCTTTTCCCAGAGGCAGTCGAAGTTGATTCACTATCTTTTGCGCGAGAGGCAGATTGGCCTTCCCGGAAAAGATCATCATATTAGTTTCCGACACCAGAAACCTCTGCCTGCCTTAGTGTTGCATAATGGCTGGGGCGGTAGGATTCGAACCTACGAATGCCGGGATCAAAACCCGGTGC
>CAYZVB010000445.1:0-4070 GCA_964481315.1 uncultured Granulosicoccaceae bacterium | reverse complement strand
AAGCTGTACCTCACTGCGTGCCATACCCAGAGTATCTTCAACAATACGGTCGGATAAATTGTTTATCAGCTCTTCACTCTGTGAAATAACTTCCTGATTAATCGCATAAGCCATTTCAGGACTGAAGGCCCGGACAGTGATGGAAATAATCTCAGTAGTCTCTTCATAGACCACGGTGATCATGTCCTGCATATACTGGTGAAAGTCCTCGACACTGCTGGTTCGATCGAAGCGCGAAAAATAATCGATTGCGCTGTCGCTGTAGTGTTCGATCAGACCAAGCTTGTCATCGAGATGGGCCATCATCTCCATCGATAAAACGTAGTCTGCAACTACCACTACGTCCTGACCGTTAGAGCCTGACAACGGTAACAATCCACCGAGCGATATCCCGGCGCTCGGCTGCGCACCACTGCGGATTACAACACTGGACTCCGATACGTATCGGTCTGACGATATCAGACCGAAATATAACGAGGCCACCAGCACTGGAACCAAGGCCGCACACAACACTCTCAGGGCAATCGGATTCATGCAGCGCGCTCGGTGAAAATAATTTTTCGATACATTAGAAACGCGTCATCAAGACTTTCATAGAAGTGTAGCTTGCCTTCAAAAAGAACGGCCGCCACATCGCAGTTTCTTCTGATTGTCTGCTCATTGTGCGACACCAGAATAACCGACGAGGTTAACCGCCTCTCTTTAAAAACCTGACGGAATTTTTCCTTCAACCGGGCATCACCGGTCTCAAGCGCTTCATCTACCAGATAGTATTCAAAGTCCAGCGCATAGCTTACCGCCATGGCAAAGCGTGAGCGCATTCCGGTAGAATACGTTTCCAGAGGCCGGTCGAAATATTTACCAAGTTCGGAAAACTCGATCGTGTTCTTTTCTACTTCACGAAAGTCGGCACCATAAATTCGGGCGACAAATCTAGCATTTTCCCTGCCTGTCAACGATTGCTGAAAACCACCTGAATACCCCATCGGCCACGACAGACGACTGGTACGAACCACTCGTCCCTTATCGGGTTTTTCGGCCCCGCCGATGATTTTTATCAGGGTGCTTTTCCCGGCACCGTTCGCCCCCAGAATCCCAACGCTTTTGCGATACGGAAACGTGAAAGAAATGTTGTCTAGCACTTTGTGCTGCTTGTCACCAAGGCCGTAAGACTTGGTTACACCATCAAGTGAGATCATCCCCGCTACCTGCGCTGACGATCAAAAAAGCTCAGCATCATCAATCCGAACGCAATCATGACTACTGCAAAACAGAATACATAGGAAAGGTCCACATAACGGCTGTTGAAGCTCGCAAACATGGTAGATCTGACCGATTCAATGCCGTGTAATACTGGATTGTACAGCGCATATTCACGCGCCTTCGGCGGTAGAATATCGGCGGTGAAGAATAATCCCGAGCATAAAAATAACGGCCTGCCGAGCACTGCCTGAGAGATAGATGAAATAAACTCGTAACGAATGGTCAGCGCGCCGATCACCAGTCCAAGCCCCAGACCCAGCGCCACCAGCAGCGCCAGTGTCACAATAACACCGAGTGGGTCGTCCACACTGAAGGTATAACCAAGTGCATAGCAACCGCACAACAATACGATAAATACAGTGATAGACAGCAGCACGTTGACAATCACAGAGGCGAATATAAGATCGGTTTTCGACACCTGCGGAAACATCAGCAACGGACTATTGGCTTTCGCTTCACCAGCAATTGTCGCGTACAAATCGCGAAACATAAGAAACGGTGCTATCCCGGTCACAAAAAACAGAGGCACATCCACACCTGAATGACTGGTGCGACCAAGCAACTGAAACATCAATACAAAAAGAGTAATAAACAAACACGGCTCAAGCAGCGCCCACATAAAACCCAGTCGCCGCCCGCCAAACCGCCCCTTTACATCTCTTAGTATCAGCGCATGAAGCACCCTGCACTGAATAGTGAATGCACTGTCTCTCGCCGGCTGACCTGCTATCGAAGCCACGACGTTTAGCTACCTGCCCGCAGCCACTTCAGATAACAAAGATAGTTACCTGCGTTCAGGTGACCTGAAGTATCACACTTCGAGCTACTGATCGACAATGTGACTCACCGGTATTTCCTGCCAGCCGATACGCTGGTCTTTGCAACCAAGCTTCTTTACAGGCGCGGCAGCATTAGACATATGTTGCGAAAATCGTCGGCAACTGCGTCCGTTGGCAGAAAAATATTCGGATAACACCGTTACCTGACTGGTCAGTCCTGTCTGTGGATCAACAAACGTTTGCGAAGCACCGACACGTGCATTGGCGACCAGACTAATTACACCGCTGTTATCTGTCTGTACCAGTACAGGGCCTGCTACCTGTCCACCATAATCTGCAGGCATTCGGGTGCAGCCGGCAACTATTACTGACAACAACAGAAACATGCTAAAGCGGGATAAGAGTTTCATCAGTCGCTTCCAAAAATCTCCAGAACACCGCAAATACGTTGTTTTTCATCGTTACGCGATGAAATCACGACCAATGCTCTGACTTTGTGTTCACGCATTAACATCTCAGCATCTGCAATCAGATCATCAGCTGACACACAAACCGGTGTTGGGGACATGTACTCTCCGACCGGTGCCGACATCACACTATTCTCTGCCAGCATGGCACGGCGCAAATCACCGTCGGTGAATATGCCCAGCACCTGATGATCCTGATGCACAATGACCAATCCAAGCCTTGACGATGTCATCGTCATTACTGCTGTCGAAACCGTATCGTCAGGGCCGCACAGCGGCAGATCGGTTGATCGCATCACATCACGCACCCTGGAATGCAGACTTTTGCCGAGCATGCCACCGGGATGAAAGTGCGCAAAGTCGGAGGGCTCGAAGTTTTTTGCCTTCATTAACGACACGGCTATCGCATCACCCACAGCCATGGTGACCAACGTAGAGGTGGTCGGCGCCAGATTGTGAGGGCAGACTTCACGCTCAACCGGCAACACCAGCGTGACGTCGGCCTGCTCTCCGATACTCGATCCCTCGCGACCGACCAGGCCAATAATCTTATTACCGAAGTACTTGATCGATGGCAGTAACTTGACGACTTCTTCAGTACCACCGGAATTCGATATAAGCATCACCACATCCTGCGTCGTAATCATGCCTAGGTCACCGTGAATCGCTTCTGACGGATGAATATAAAACGCCGGGGTACCGGTCGACGCCAGTGTTGCGGCAATTTTTTGACCGACAATACCGGACTTGCCGATACCAATGACAATAACCCGTCCGCTACACGCAACGATCAGTTTTATCGCTTCATCGAAGGTTTCACCCAGACCACCGGCGATACTGGCGAGTGCCGCCGACTGCGAAAGTATAGATTCACGGGCAATATCCACCATAGAAGCAGACTCAGTCCGCACTGGTTGTTTATTGTTCCAAATGGATGTCACTTCAGCCAACTCTGTCCCCGTCAAGCGTTTGTCAGATTAACTCCAGCCACTGGCGGGCCGGTTTTAGATCAGAGGAGGCTAGAGCAATTATCACGCCGGTACATCGCACCTTAGAGCGTGTGAGGAAGAGGCAGTCAGGACCCGGCAGTTAAAGACTCAAGTCTTTTTTCAGCGCTTTGACGATCAAACGAAAACGATCCCGCTGACGCCGCTTCGAGCGCACGAGAGTAGTAATGAATAGATTCCCGATGGCGCGCCAGGTTATCGAGCACTACCGCATAGTTAAACAGATAGTCTGCGTTGCCGGCATCTTGTTTTAATGCCGTGGCATAGGCAGATTCTGCCTCCGACCACCGCACATTGCGTGCAAGGTAATTACCCAGAATCGCAAACAGCGCCGCTGGACTGCCGTGTTGCCTTGCATGTTGCTGCAATTCAAGCTCGGTGATACCACCATTGTTTGACGGCAGATTCAACAGACCTGAGAAAGCCGCCGTGTCCTGCGGTTCAAGCGACAGCAATCGCCTGAAATGCTGTTCGGCTAACTCATAGTCACCAAGCAATTGCGCACTCGCAGCGATTCCCAGAATGGCATCGCGATGATAGGGATCATACTGCAC
>CAYZVB010000444.1:0-4076 GCA_964481315.1 uncultured Granulosicoccaceae bacterium | reverse complement strand
GTGTACAGCGCGGACTCAAATCCAAAGGCTATTCCCAGGGCCCGATGATTGTCGATAGCGAGCGCACCGGACGTGGTGAACATGCCATTCATCACTTCCACAGACTGGTGCAAAAAACTCTTGGTGAAGTACAGGCAGACTAAGGTAGTCTGCAAATACACTCGACAGCAACATGTACTCCTGGTACTAGTGCCGGCTGCAAAGAACTACCCAGAAAGCCCGCCGCGTGAGCAAGGATGTTATTCCAAGCCTTGCCAAGGCGGCGGGTTTCCTGGTGTAGCTGAGTATTGCAGTTGCCACGCAGGCAGTTAGTACGGTAGAGCTGTGGACCGCCTGTGCAAGTTCAATAATCAACAGGCGAGCCCGGACCGCAAAAATCAGCAACGGCGGTTGCACCAACATTTTGAGGCAACGCTTCACTGTCCATTACCGCTTTAGCGTTATCCTCCTCTGTATCGAAGGAAACAGCATCGGTTGATGCCTGCGCCGCTAAGGTAGCGGCTGGATTATCCACTTTAAAATTGCAATCATTGCCGGCACTGTGTCGTTCGGCATGAACATCGAGTTCGTTTAGCACACTTATACCGGATCTGGCCAACTTCACCATAACCGTTGCTGCTTCTGCATGAGATGATGCTTTCCAACCCATTTTATCCCCCTATACTATTTTTCTATTACTAAGAATTAGACTATCCGACACACCGCCAGGCAACTTATGCCTCGTGTCGGGTACTACGCTGCGAGGCTAAACTGACCACCACCTCGATGTGCTCTGAAAAACGCGAGTAAATCCGGATTACTTAGTGGCTTACTAAAGAAAAAGCCCTGAAACTCATCGCAATGCCGATCGGTCAGCCACGCAACCTGCTCGGCTGTCTCAACGCCTTCGGCAACCATTCGAAGCCGCATGGATTTCCCGAGTTCCAGAATGGTTTGCAGCAGTTCTGCATGATCCGGATCTGATACAAACGCGCGATCTATTTTCAAGCAGTTAATCGGGAACTTCCGCAGATTTGCCAGATTGGAATAACCGGTACCAAAATCATCGATTGATATGGTTATACCCTGCCGGCAAAACCCGTTAAGTATTTCCTGCACCATATCTTCGTCGGAGCTTAATGTAGATTCGGTGATTTCAAGGTTTAAATTGTCTGCAGAACAGCCATGCAGCTCAAGCAACCCCGACACGATATCCGGGAATTCCGGTGAGTTAAATTGCAACGGTGAAACGTTGACCGCCACACTGGCGTGGTGCCCCTGTTGTGCCCAGTTGACCTGATCGGCAATCGCTTTACCAAGCACCCACTCACCCAGATCAACGATCAGTCCGGTCTCCTCAGCTACCGGGATAAATTCAAGCGGGCTTACCAGTCCCCGCTCCGGATGCTGCCAGCGTACCAGTGCCTCTACTCCGGCCACGGATTGGTCTTTTGCATTGATCTTCGGCTGATAATGCAACACAAACTCTTCTTTCTCGAGTGCGTTGATTAAGTCTCTTTCAATTTCAAGCCGTCTTTTACAAGCATTGCCAAGCGCTGCGTCGAAACACCGATACGGCAGCAAAGAAGATTTTGCACTCTGTTTGGCAATGTCTGCGTTTTGCAATAGTGAATCGGCGTCAACACCATCGAAGGGATATCGACTAATTCCAATGCTTAAAGAAACCCGCAATCGATAATTTCCCACAACAACCGGATTAAACAGCCGTTTTCTTAGCAGCGCCACTTTGTAACTGATTAATTCAAGATCGCCTGTGTTTGTCACCAACGCAAACTCATCCCCGCTTAACCGCGCCACTGTCGCTGAGCCGGAGAATACCTCGGTTAAAAGATCTGCAATGTTATTCAACAACAGATCACCGATGTGATGCCCAAGAGAGTCGTTTATAAGTTTAAAACGGTCCACATCCACAAATACGATCGCAAACTGATCTCGTTCGTTTGTACGAATGCACTTATTTACTTTATCAACCAGCGCGCGGCGGTTTAGCAGCCCTGTAAGCGGATCGCTAAAAGCCAGACGTGTTAATTCAAGCTTTGCTTCCCGTTCTTCTGTGATATCTGTGGCACTGATCAGACAGGTAGCTGCACCACTTTCCGGGTCCCGGCACTTTTGTAGATGCATTGAATGCCAGCGCAGACCGTTTTTAGTGTTTACTCTGGCTTCGCAATGCGCCCGTTGATTCATCTTTAGCTTGCGGTAAATGTTTTCGACTTCGGCTTCATCTTCAAAATATTCGCTAAGATTTAACTTTGACTGGGTGAAAAGTGCACGGGATGCCGGATTTGCGTAAACAAGTTGATTGTGCTCATCGAAAACGCTAATCAAAGAAGAAGTGTGCATTAATGCCTGAATGCCATGCAGCGCACCGGGATCAGCACGAATATCTTCTTTGACGACTTGTACCAACAGTGAATCCGCCGGATCGGAATCGTCACCCATGCAAAAGGCCATCTTCATGGTTTTGGGTTTACCATTCGGATACACAGTCCATTCATCAAAAATGGTTTTCCGGTACTTAAGGCAATCTTCCAGGTATTGCTCCAAACGCAGCCGTACCGTCTCAGACATGTCGTCGGCAAACTTCCTCTCGCACAACTCGTCCAGGCTACAGGACTTCCAGTGCTCCAGGCCAAGTTGGTTAGCCCAGGTGATTCGGCATTCCCTAACATTAAACAACCATGCGGGAATCTGAAATTTGTTTAGTAATGCTGTGTTTCTTTCCATGCTCACAATTAATGCCTGTTAGCTTTTACTGCAAATAACAACCGTTATGTATTATCAGTTTGACTTAGACGCTGCTGACTACGAAGCCAACTGATGGCATTTGGAAGAAAGATACCTGGCATTAGCGCTTACCGCCGAAACACCAACTGGCTCAAATACAATGTCTCCCAATATTTTTGCCGGAGAAATAGCTGCGATCCACCAACCGGGTATTTGACGATTGGTGATTCTGGCAAGTACGTACTCATCGTACATATCCAGAAATTCACTGTTGCATGGCCGGTGAATCAACTGAACTTTATTGGCGCGCTTCAAATACGCAATATGCACTCTCAAGTGTTCAAAAAGGTTTTGCATTGCCTCTGGTCGCGACTCACCATAACCCCATATATCAAGGTCAATCGCCTCAATCGCAATGTAATCCTCACACTGCATGCCCAAAACTCTGACTGTGTATTCCTGCTCTGTCATTTTTGAGTTACCTGTATTTCCAATAGCCATACTGGCTATCAACAGATAGTCAAAGAACATCATGCTTATTGTCGGAGAAGTTACTGCGGTAAAAATAACGATTTTGCTAAGTTCAAAAAGCGTTGCTTCCACCAACTCACCGTAGCAATACGAACTCTGAGCTACTGCTGTTTTTGTACATCATGATTTTTTGTCCATAAGCGCAACAACATCCACTTCTTGTACATCAGCTATAACAGAGCCAGGGGATCTGCCAACAACAATGTTAAACCTGCGTCACAAACGATCTGCAATTCGTATCCCGCAAATGTAAAACAGAAAGTTAAACACTGTGACATAACTGCGACTGCACACCTGTCAGTCCCCACTGCCTATGTTGCTTGGTTCGGTTAATTACCGAGGATCTGAATCTGTTTAACCACTGATTCGCCGGCACAATTGGTCGTATTTACCTGCCGATCTGAAAACAGAAAAATCGGCTACAAACCTGTTGACTGCGCATGCTGAAAGAGAAACCTGTGGTATTACGCCGCTTTACGGCACAGCTGTTTTTCGATGTTTCGTAAAACCTGACGTCTTTACCTGCAATTGCGACCGGGTAAACACGAAAAAGTTAACGAATGCAAAACCGAAGTTATGCATGACTCTGGTCTAACATTTAAACCCCTCACAAAAAGGAATGGTTCTGCGACCCGATACACCGTTTGCGTCAACAAACAAGGAAACGCATAACCATGAAAAACAAAAACAGGTTAAAACTAGCATCAGCGATTGCCGTATCAACTCTGATTGCCATACTTCAAGCACCAGGTGCCATTGCAGCATCAGGGACTACATCAGTCTCTGTAGACTTTCCGGAAATAATCATTCTGCACTAC
>CAYZVB010000443.1:0-4092 GCA_964481315.1 uncultured Granulosicoccaceae bacterium | reverse complement strand
ATCGAAATGGCCTGGGAAGACCGCACTCCGTTCGAGGCCATTGCCAGAGAGTTCGGGCTGGCAGAGTCGCAGGTCATTCGTCTGATGCGCCGCAGCCTTAAGTCATCGAGCTTTAAATTGTGGCGCGAACGCGTATCGGGCAGAGCGTCGAAGCATCAAAAAATACGCAACCCAGCGATCAGTCGCGGTTATTGCGCAACGCAATACAAACACCGGTCGAAGTGAGTGCTGTTCATATCTAAGCTTTAATGGTCTGGCGGAAAGTGGAACGATAGAGTCTGCGGTTATCTACTTATAGCAAGAGCCGCAATGGCAACCACTACCGACACTGAAAACCGTTCCCCAACCACCCGTACCATGGCTATGCCCGCTGATACCAATCCGTCCGTTGATATTTTCGGTGGCTGGGTGTTGTCACAAATGGATATTGCGGCGGGAATCTGTGCGGGGCAGCGCGCACAGTGCAGAGTCGTCACGGCGGCCATCGACGGCATGCATTTCTACCGCCCGGTGAAAGTGGGAGACATTCTCGGGGTTTATACGTCAATTACACGCATCGGCCGTTCGTCAATGGATATTCTGGTTGAAGCCTGGGTTCGACGCGACCGCATAGGTGTGCGCGAAAAAGTCACCGATGCAACGTTTACTTTTGTTGCTGTTGATGATGACGGTCAGTCGGTTCCAATACCGGCCAAAGAAGACATACCGGAATACGTTAAAGAAAAGTTCGGCGATATGTAATGCCGCTGTCGCGGGCCTTGGTATTAAGGCTTAACCCGGCCACTGGGTAATTGAAATACTGGTAGACTTGGCTGAACTTAATTTGGCGGGTTGCCTCGTGTCTACGCAAATCATCTTACATAACTATCCTCAGTCACCGGTTGCTGAGAAAGTCAGAGTCGCCTTTGGTTTGAAGGGACTGGCATGGAGCGACGTAGAAATACCGCGCCTGCCGCCCAAGCCTATGCTCACCGCACTCACCGGTGGGTATCGTCGCACACCGGTGATGCAGATAGGTGCAGACATCTTCTGTGACAGCCAGTGCATACTGCGTGAAGTAGACCGGCGCTTTCCTGAAAAACCATTTATGCCCACGGCAGATGCCGGATTGCTGTGGTGCCTGAGCCGCTGGACCGATGGTGCGTTGTTTGATCTGGCAGTAAAAATTGTATTGGGTGCTGCAGGTGACAAGCTCGATCCGGAGTTCGCCAAAGACCGCGGCCAGCTATACCTTGGCAATGACTGGGTGGCCGGCCTTAAAGCCGCCAACGCACAATTGCCGCATCTGGTATCGCAACTGCGGGCCCCGTTATCGTGGCTCGATAGCATGCTTAGCGACGATCGACCTTTTTTAACCGGTGATCAACCATCAGCGCTTGATGCACAGGTATATCACGTGGTGTGGTTTGTTCGCGGGCGCTGGGAAGGTGGTGCGGCTGCACTTGGTGAGTTTGAACATTTGTGTCGCTGGGAGGCAGCCATAAAGGCCATCGGTCACGGGCAGGTCAGTCCCCTGACCCCTGAAGAGGCTATAAAAGTTGCCGCTGCTGCCACACCGCAGACTGAAGAAGCGGTACATGGCATGGAACCGCAGGGGTTAACCTGTGGTATGACGGTAAGCGTGTGTCCGGATGTGCCCAGCAATGAACAGGCAGTACAGGGGCGTTTGCGATTTGCCAGTGCAGATACCTTTGCCATAGACCGCCATTCTGATGAAACAGGTTCGGTGGTGTGTGTTCACTTCCCGCGCAGTGGCTATCGGGTAGATGTACTTTCCTAACCAAAACACCGATACCCGACCGATCACTGAATACAAAGCGGGCCTGTTGTGAAAGACACTACCAAAAGTATTGAAAAGCTTCGTCATTTGTCACCGGCGCAAAGGCTGCAGGCAGTCGCCACTGCGACACAGCTTTCAGCGGAGCAGGCTGCTGCACTGCATGGTGATGAAGCGTTATCACTGCCTACCGCCGACGGTATGATCGAAAATGTTATCGGTCGTTTCGAACTGCCGCTTGGTGTGGCGACAAACTTTCAAGTCAATGGCCGCGACTACCTGATCCCCATGGCTGTGGAAGAACCGTCGGTAGTAGCCGCCGCGTCTTTTATGGCAAAGCTTATTAAAAAGAACGGTGGCTTTGAAGCAACTTCCACTGACCCTGTTATGCGCGGTCAGATACAGTTGCTTAACCTGCCGGATATCAATGCTGCTGTCGATGCGCTCGAAGGTGCAAGAGAACAAATAGTCGCACTTGCCAATACCCACGATAAAGCATTACAGGAACTTGGTGGCGGGTTGTCGTGATATTGAAGTGCATCGATTCGACACCACGGCAGTCGGCCCGATGCTGGTATTGCACCTGTTGGTTGATGTACGTGATGCGATGGGTGCTAATACAGTTAACAGTAAAGCAGAACTTGTCGCACCGCTGGCTGAGCAGTTAACTGGTGGCAGGGCACGATTACGGATATTGTCTAACCTGGCAGACAAACGACTCGCCGCTGCAAAAATAAAATTGCAACCCGATACGCTCACTACAGAGGCGTATTCAGGTCTTGAAGTGGCTGAAGGTATCGTTGAGGCATGTGCGTTTGCCGAGGTCGATCCATACCGTGCTGCAACACACAACAAAGGCATTATGAACGGCATTGATCCGGTAGTGCTTGCGACAGGGAACGACTGGCGTGCTGTTGAGGCCGGTGCGCACGCCTGGGCTGCACGCTCCGGTCACTACACATCACTAACGCGCTGGCGAATAGAAAGGCATGGATGTTTGCATGGCAGTATTGAACTGCCAATGGCAGTCGGGCTGGTCGGTGGTGCTACCCGAACCCATCCGGCGGCGCAGGCGGCGTTGTCTGTGCTGCAGGTGGAAACGGCAGATGAACTCGGGCAGGTTATTGCGGCCGTAGGGCTGGCGCAAAACATGGCCGCACTGCGGGCACTGGCGACAGAAGGCATTCAACGGGGCCACATGGCACTCCACGCCAGAAATATTGCGATTGCAGCCGGGGCCGAAGGAGAGCAGGTTGCGGCAATTGCCTGGCAACTGGTGCAGGGCGGCGATATCAGCGTCGATGCGGCTAAAAAACTGTTGCAGTAAAGGCTTAGCCTCGGCGGCTTGTATGCGAGCACCGCCGCGAACATAATGGAGAGTAAGTTCACAGTCGCCAGCAGAGGTCGTCACACTTGGATCTTAACTCACTATTTAACCTGAACAATCGCACCGTGCTTGTTACTGGTGGCTCTCGCGGTATTGGCAAAATGATTGTCGAAGGTTATCTTGCAGCCGGCTGTAAGAAAATCTATATCAGTGCACGCAAGGAAGATCAGATCAATGCAACCGTTGAAGAATTCGGTGATCGAGTTATCGGTATCGCTTCTGATCTTTCTACGGTTGAAGGCTGTCAGTTTCTTGCAGATTCCATCAACGCCAGTGAAAAACATCTCGACATTCTGGTGAATAACGCCGGTGCTGCATGGGGAGAAGAGTTTGCCACGCACTCAGAGCGTGGCTGGGACCGCACCATGGATCTGAACGTGAAAGGTTTGTTCTTTCTTACTCAGGCACTGCACCCGCTGTTAAAGAGCGCGGCACGCTTTGAGCGACCAGCTAAGGTTATTAATATCGCATCGATAGACGGGTTAAGGATTAATCCGTGGCAAACCTATAGTTATCAGGCATCCAAAGCGGCGGTGATACACCTGACCAGAAGAGTTGCAGCAGAACTTATCAAAGACAACATTCAGGTCACGGCCATCGCACCGGGTGCTTTTCAATCGGACATGAACAAAGCCGCGCGTGATCATGGTGACGATGTTGGTAAAAACATTCCATTCCCGCGTATTGGTACGCCTGAAGATATTGCAGGGCTGGCCATTTTTCTGGCATCACGTGCCGGGGATTATATGGTGGGCGAGACAGTGGCTTGTGATGGCGGGATGGTTAATGCTTCGTTGCCGGGGAATAGTATCGATCCGGGGTGAGGGTTCGCCTGCGGCGGGCTGGGTTTCGCTTGCAGCGGGCTGTGTGGTGTCGCCTGCGGCGGGCCCTACTTTGAAAAGCGCAAAGTAGGCAAACGCTTTTCGCG
>CAYZVB010000442.1:0-4095 GCA_964481315.1 uncultured Granulosicoccaceae bacterium | reverse complement strand
AAAGAAGCGTTAAGGTCATGTTCGACGGCGCGCTTCGCAAACTCAGGGCCAAGCTGGTTGATGCTTTCAAGCATCTCAATGTGCTCAGGGCGAAAACTGTCAATGTTGTAGTAGTCACGGAAGTTCATGCCAAATCCCCTTGTAGTACGCCTTTTATTACGACCGGTGTACCATCGAGAGAGATGGTGCAGCCACGCATCGGCAAGTCGAAGTGCCCCAAAGTAAATCGCCCGGCGTACTGGTTTGATCCTGTCGACCACAGGAAGTTACCTGCCCAGGCTCGAAACTCAGTCGCCTGTACATCACGTTTATCGTAAAGCGCCATGCTCTCCCAGCGCGCGTGCGGATTCATACCCCAGCCGACATGGCTCAGACCGTAGGCAATCGGGTCGTCCCAGGCCGCCAGGTATTCACGAAATAAATCTGCGTCGAGATTGTCGCCTTCAATTTTCTTAACAAAGTCGTTTTCAATATCGAAGCTGATGGGAGACTGCAGGTAGGTTTTAAAGGTGAGATTCATATCACCAGGTGCCATCACAATCCTGCCATTTATCGTGTTTTCACCCGGGAAGCACAAACACAAGCCTCCGGGCCAGTGTGCCACGCCACCTTCGGCGGTAGTAAACCCCGGAGTTCCACCGCAGGGCGCGTCACTAATATCAATGGTTAAATCCGTGCCGGCATCGCTGCCTATGTGCATGGTCGAAGCCTGGTTTAGCATCTCAATACCGAGCGCTACTTTGGGTCCCAGCTCGGCCCGTGGTTCGGTGCGCTCGAGAATTTCCGGGTGCTCGTTACAAACAACAAAAAGCCGCGTACCCGATGCTTCAATCTCCGGCCACTCTTCGGCATGAAGTAAACCCTCGACAGTAACATCCACCAACACCTCGACGTTTTTCAATGCCTCGATCACATGCCGCAGACCGGCAATCGCATTCGATGCACCGGTGGACTTCACCGGCACCGGCGCAGACTGCGGCGGAGTAGGTAGGACAATAGTGGAAAAACGCGCTTCGAGATCTGTGAGGGCAATACTGCAAAGCTGCTGTAACACCGGGCGCGACTGGCTTTCAGCCACCACCGCAACGGTTGTGCCCGGGCCCACACCGTTGAGCTTCAACGCGCGTCTGAAGCTGGCAATCCATTTTCCTTCCGGTATTTCCTGCAGCATAAGCCAATTTACTTTACTGAACGGTTTAGTAGATTACATTTAATTGCTTCGGAAAGGCAAGTTCTGATTACGGGAAGCGACTTTCCATTCCAGTCTGCTGCTGGTTTTTCGTGCTGACGCGAGGGCTTCATATCAGGTCAGGGTGGGTAATGAGCAACCGTAACAGGTCAGGTCTGTCGCACAATTTCCTTGTAACTGTTCCTTGTAACTGGCACCGGACTTTTCATCGCGTTACCAATGGGCACCTGTGATTAGCTGCAACCACTTACCTGTGTTTTTGCACTAATCATCATCTTTAAGTTGTTGCTCACGCCACCAGATATATAATCCCGATCCAACCACCAATGCCGCTCCGGTAAGCGTCCATACATCGGGTCGCTCACCGAAGAATACCGTGCCCAGACACAATAAAAACAAAACACGGGAATACCGAAACGGCATCACTACCGAGATTGGTGCAATCCGCATTGACGTGATGATTAGCAGGTACCCCACAGACCCCATCAGAATCATGGGCACAATGACTATATAGTTCAGGTCACTCACCAGCAAAGGCAGCCCCTGCCATTTGGCCCAGGCGGCGGCGAACGGCACGGTTGCTAACATGGTGTAGGTAGCCAGTGCTGTGGAAGCCATGCCACTGGGAGTGAGTGCGGTGGTGAGGTCTCTGACACCCAGTCCGACCATGGCAACCAGTGTCCAAAGCACGGTAATTTCGAATCCCTCTGCACCAGGCCGCACAATCATTAATACCCCAAAGAAACCACAGAGAATCGACGTCCAGCGGCGCCAGCTGATTTGTTCACCCAGAAACAGCACTGCACACAATGCAACGAAAATAGGGGTAGCCTGTGACACCGCACCAACGATCGATAAATCGACTGTGGCAAGCGCGTTCACCATCCCAACCATGCCAACAATTTCTGCTGCGTATCGCAGCCACATGACAGGTGCAAACGCCCGTCTATCAAGTAAGCGATCACCCTGCAACAACGCCAGAGCTACAAATATCACCAGACCACCGCTCATCAACAACAAGATGACTTGCGGTGGCGCCATAACACTTGTCGAAATCTTAACCAGCGCATCTGCAACAGCAAAAGCCGCCATTGAAGCGATCATCAGCAAAATGCCGGACAACCGTTTGTTGGAAGTAATAGTCACTAACATTCCGACGTTAACGAATACCCCGCGCAGGGCAGCGTCGGCTGGATTCGGAGGAGGAACAAAAATACGGGGCAGGGTGAAAAACACTCGATGCGTCGCATGATAACACTATGTTAGCCGGGGTCCCCTGAAAATCACTCGGGCAGGATACTCAGGCGGGGCAGCCACGATAAACATCAACTATTAAACTAATGAACAGTCGCAGATACCAGTAAGCTGTTGCGATCAACCGTGTCGACGCTGAACGTTTGTTCCTGCAGATCACGTTCAATCGTCACGGTAATAGCAACACCCGCTTCACCGGCTGACCACACATTGCGAAACAACTCGGGCAGGGTGGTTACGTCTTTATCGTTAATTGCCAATATCACATCGCCGCTTTGCAACCCTGCCTGCTCAGCCGGTCCGCTATCGCTCAAGCCGACTATAACTAATCCATCTTCCGACTCCTGGGTAAACCAACCTACCCATGGTCTGGGTGGCTCACGACGTTTTCCGTAGAGCAGCAAATCATCGAGTATCGGTGGCAGCAGATCGATGGGAATAACCATATTGGCACTGTTAACGGTTTCATCCTGATCGGCGACCTGAAGAATGAGTGAACCAATGCCGTAGAGCATGCCATCATCGCCGGTAAATACAGCGTCGTCAATGAGATACTCCCAATAACCTGCAAACTCATCTATCCCGCCAACTTGAACCTGTTGTGTGTTTTTGGTGCCACCGCAGCCCGCCAGCAGCATTTTCTGCCCCGACACCAGATCGGATGATCGCCCCAGTAATACCGGTGGCAGTGTTAGTTTGCCCAGCGCCTGTACCAGACCAAAACCGCTCTGCTGGTCATATGCCACCACATGACCCTGCAAGGTACTCCCGTGACAATCGACCAGCCATACACTACTGGCCTCAGTGACGATATAACCGATAGTTAACACCAGCCCCTGATCATTGATCACCACGCCATGCCCTTCGCGTTCGGTACCGAGTACACCGGCGGTCATTGCATCATCTGGAATTCGTGTTCGCACCGACACCACACTTTGCAGCGCTTCTATGACCTGTGTGCTGCAATGTTCAGGATTTGGTGGATGGTCGGGCAGCGGATCGTCGTTAGTATTCATTATTTGCTTATATATACTTTCACGAGGGCAGGATCAGGCAACTCACGATGCTATCCACGATGCTTCCCTTGCCAGCAGTATATGCGTGAGCGCCTGGTTAAATGGCGCATCGATACCCGCTGCTTTCGCCACCACCGGCACCATTCCATTGATAGCACCGATTTCCGATGGCCGCTTTGCCAGATGATCGAGGTAGAGTGACGGTCTTGATGCGCCAACACGTTCCCCGAACTCGGTCACGTATTTCACCGGGTCGTCGAAGCTTAGATTGATCTTTTTAATTTTTGCTACTGCATAAGCCTCAAATGCGCAGGCCTGCGATACAGCACGCCCGTGCGGGTCGGCAAGTAATTCACCCACTGTTTTTTCGAACACTGCACACGGTGCACTGTAAGCACAGTTACAAATAAACTTTTCCCAGATCAGTTGTGCAATGTCGTTGAAGGCGCTGGCATTAAAACCGGCGTTACTCCAAAGCTCAGTGACATTCTCTACCACTGCTTCATTGCCCGGACGGTAAGAACCGATTCTTATCATTTTCATTGAAGTGTGTTGCGCATGACCGGGGGATTTTACGGAAGCACCAAAACCTTCGGCGACACCCAGCAAAATATTACGCTCCGGCAGGTGTTCGGC
>CAYZVB010000441.1:0-4098 GCA_964481315.1 uncultured Granulosicoccaceae bacterium | reverse complement strand
GCAGGCAGACTCCGGAGGACCTACCTCCATCACGTTTGTAGCTTTTCGTGCAACCCACTTACAGCTCCATGCTGTTGTGGCTCCACTGCTGGGACACACCTCACGCAGCGGGCTTCCACCAACAACTGGCACACAGCCACACGGGAAACCCGACGCGTAAGCGAGGCAGCGATGAATTCAAGCCAGCGACAACAAACCGGCGCTCCTCCAACCAATCCGAGTGCAACCACAATCAACAACTTACACTACAAAAACGGAACCAATTCAGACTTACAAACAGGTTGATTCACAAACCAGAACAATCTGTGTATCGGTTCCCATTCAGAATGTGCCAAATATGTGACACTCCGTTCCATCTTAGATTTGCCCAGATGGAATATGAAATTCAATCGACTTCACATCGCCATGGTTACGCTATTCGGTTTGCTGCAGGGTTGCGCCGAAAAAGAGTTTGTCAACGAAACCGTCGACATCAACAGCAACTTTACGCTTAACGATAACGTCACCAAAACCAAATACAACGTCAACGTACCGGGCGTTGTGATCGACGGCAACGGCTACACCATTGATGGTATCTGTAATACCAACTGTATTGGTCTGAGCATCAATGCAGACAATGTGGTGGTTAAAAACCTGACCATCAAACGCTTCGACGGCGGCGTTAGTCTGCTACCGGGTATTGAAGGTGTGCGGTTCGAAAATGTTCGCGTTATCGATAACGTTAACCATGGTATCTATGTTGACGTTGGTGTTAGCAACTTCACCTGTGAAGCCTGTGATCTTTCCGACAACGGCACCATGGGCGTTTACTTTGAGTACAACTCACACGGCAACGTTATCCGCAACAGCCAGGTCATGAATAACGGTTACCGCGACAAGGATACCGGCGACTGGATAGAAAACCTGAAGGCCGATAACAAAGACAAACGCGAAGGTATTGCAATCGATGCGTCACAGGGCAACCTGATTGAAAACACCATGATTTCAGGCAACGCACTGACCGGTATCACTATGTACAAAAACTGCGGTGAAAGAGGCATTACCCGTGAGTGGGGTGCTAACTACAATACCGTACGCAACAGCACTGTGACCGACGGTATTTACATCGCCTCACGACAGGATAAAGATCTGTCTTCGTGGAGCTGTAGCGACCCCTACATTCTTGATGGCAAGTATGTGATGGACGAAGCTGAGTTTAATACGGTTGAAAATGTCACACTCGAGGGCAACGCTGTGATCAGAATTAAAGACGATAACAACACCGTGCGTTCAGTGACCGGCGGTCAGATAATCGTTTCTTCAAGTGTACGCCGCGCGCTTAATTTACCACTGGTTGGTAATAACACAGACGAGAACAACAGCAACGTAGCTGTTAGAAACTAAACCGGCCGTCACACTGCACGGCCGGTACAAACCGGCTCTATACAACCAGCGATTTAGCGGCAGCAGCGATTGCCGCCTCGGTTTGCACCAGGTCCGCTTCGTCGAGCGCCAGTGACGGATACATTTTACCCGGGGACTTGAATATTCCCTGCGCTCTTAAGGACTGATTAAATATCGCTAATCGATTGGCATCTGCGTTAACCACATCGCGATAGTTATTCACTGGTGCTTCCGTAAACAACACGTCAAATAACATCGGCTCACCGACAATTTGGCAGGCAATACCCGCTTCATTCATTGCCGTTGTAATGCTCGACATCAGCCTTTCACCGGCAACCTTTAATTGCTCATAGCTGCCTTCACGCCGCAAAATCTCCAGCGTCTTAAGACCTGCCGCTGCCGCCAGCGGGTTGCCGCTAAGCGTGCCTATCTGATAAGTAAAACCTTTCTTGCCGACAATAGACTGATCAAAGTGATCCATGATCTCTTTTTTGCCGGCTATCGCCGCCATTGGCAGCCCGCCACCGATGATTTTGCCAAGCGTACACAAGTCAGGCGTCACACCGTAATACGCCTGCGCACCGCCGTAGGCAAAACGGAAACCAGTGACCACTTCATCGAATATTAATACAATGCCGCGCTTTGTTGCTTCACTACGCAGGGCCTGCAGAAAGCCCGGCTGCGGGGGAATAAGTCGCTGCAACGGCTCGACAATAATCGCCGCAATATCCGCGGCATATTCATCTAACAGTGATACCACCGCTTCAATATCATTAAACGGTGCAATGACCATATTCGCCGCAACGCTTTCCGGTATACCGGCTGAGTCCGGCACTGCCTGTGGAAAATTCTTAAGTTCAGTTGGCGCAAGGCTCATCAACGCTTCGGCTGACATACCGTGATAGCCGCCTTCGAATTTCAGAATTTTGTCCTTACCGGTAAACGCTCTGGCCAGTCGCATGGCATACATGTCGGCTTCACCGCCGGTACTGACGTAACGCAATTGCTCTGCACACGGCACAGCCGATACAATTTCCTCGGCGAGTTCTATACCGCAGGCATTGTTAGCGAAAAAAGTAACACCTTTCGCAAGCTGCGCGGTAATCGCTTCACTAACTTCCCGGTGGCCGTGGCCGAGAATCATCGGGCCGGAACCAATCAGGTAATCAATGTACCTGTTGCCGTCTTCATCCCATACGTGTGCACCGTTACCATGGCTGATCACGATACCGGCATCGAAATTACCAAAGCCGCCTGCAGGCAGCACCTGCCGCGCCCGCTCTATCCATTGCTGTTGCTTACTCATTGATAAACCGCCTCCGGTGGTGAGTCGAACTCGGGAATAACGCCAATGCCGGGTAGCTCCGGTGGAATAGCATAACCGCGCTGGTTGCGCGCACCCTGCCCCGGCACCGGGTCAACCGACAAATGATAATGACATAACCAGCTGGCCAGACGATTGTTTGCAGGTGTACCTGCAGCGAGGTGAATGGCTGCAGTGTCGGCCAGTGCCGAACCACCAACATCTTCCACGTGTAACGACCATCCGAACTCCACCGCAAGATCGATGATCTGCCTGGCACGCGTTAGCCCGCCAACCCGATTTGGTTTCACTTTAACGCCTTCGCAGGCGCTGTGCTTCCACGCTTCAAGGTGATCACCAACGGTATGCATACACTCGTCGAGCATGATTGGCTGCTGCACTCTGCCTTTTACATGCGCGCACTGCGCCAGTGTTTCACACGGTTGTTCTATCCAGTCACGCGACGCTACCGAGTTTAACACCTGTACCGCAACAGCCGGCTGCCACGCGCGATTCACATCGAACGTAACGCTTTCACCGGCAGGTAACGCAGAGCTAATAGCTTCAATGCGTTCAATATCAGCAGAGATACTGTTGCCGCCAATTTTTGCAGAATGAGTTCTGTAACCATCGGCACTGGCTTTAAGAATCAGCTTTAACATCTCATCGGGGCTGCCGGTGGAAATTGATGAATTTACCGCAACCGCGGTCGCTTCTTCTGCACCAAATAAACGCCATAACGGCATACCAGTGGCCTTGCCCAGAATGTCCCAGCACGCCATATCGATAGCGGACTTGGCATACGGGTGACCCGGCAGACAAAGATCCATCTTTTGATTGATCGCACGTAGCGCACACGGGTCACAGCCAATTAACGCACCGGCCATTGTGGCAAGCCCGGCACGCACACCCGGCCCATGTGCCGGCAGATAAGTATGTCCCCACGGACATGACTCACCCCACCCGGTCAGACCGTCATCAGTGTCTATCTTTACAAAAGTACTGTCGAGTTGTTCGAACCGAAGCCGCCCGCCCGACAACGTGTACGGTTCCAGCAGCGGCAGGTCAATCTGCCAGACACTGATGCGGGTTATTTTCATGAATCTATAGTGATCACAATATTGCCAATGTGCCCTTTGGCAATAAACATTTGCTGTGCTTTGTGGAGATCTTTCAAATCAAACTTTGCTGCCACTACCGGCTTAACCTCACCACGCTCAATGTATCTGACGACATTTGCAAATACCTCCGGTGGTGCCACAGTGGCGCCGGTGAACACCAGATCGCGAAGATAAAAAGTTCTTAAGTCAAACTCTACAATTGGCCCTGCAATCGCACCGGCACAGGTGTAGCGACCACCACGCGCCAGTGAGTCGATTAAAGTACCCCAGTAACTGCCGCCAACCACATCG
>CAYZVB010000440.1:0-4108 GCA_964481315.1 uncultured Granulosicoccaceae bacterium | reverse complement strand
TGGCAGAAACGGTTGGCACACAGCAGGCATCAGACGTTAAAGAAGTAAGCATTGAAATTTATAATCGCACCGCACGCTATGCACAGGAGCGCGGCATTATTATCGCCGATACCAAGTTTGAATTTGGCACCGACGACAACGGCACGCTAACGCTAATGGATGAAGTGCTCACACCCGACAGCTCACGATTCTGGAATGCCGACACTTACGCGCCCGGCAGCAGCCCGCAAAGCTATGACAAGCAGTTTGTCCGGGACTACCTGGAAACACTTGACTGGAATAAGACAGCACCGGGGCCGGAGCTGCCTGACGATATTATGCAGAAAACGCTGCAATGCTACGAAACCGCCTACACCACACTGACCGGTGCAACTACCGGTTAAGCACCCTATTGACCCCGTGCAATAAAGCTGGCGCAATAAAAAAGGGAGCACGTGGCTCCCTTTTTTACTACTTCCTGTATATCTGACCCTAGGCTTTTGAAGCCTGATAGATAGAGTCGATTCCACCATCGAGATGGCTGTTAAATTCAGAGTCTGACATTTGTGCTGTTAAGCCTTCAACCAGCGCACGTGAAAAACTCGCGACCATTCTGGGGTTTTGTGCCAGACGGCGGTTGGCCTCATCTCGCGGGTAACCACCCGACAATGCAACCACCTTCACCATATTTTTATGGTCAATACATTCTTTGTAAAAACCTGAAGTTTCCGGCAGCGTAAGCTTGAACATCACCAGCTCGTCGTCAGCCAGCTGATCAAGGCCGGCACACAAGTGTGCTTTCAGCATTTCTTCAGCTTTTTGCTTGTCGGGGCAGTTGATATCTACTTCAGGCTCAAGAATCGGTACCAGACCTTTAGCAATAATCTGTTTACCAACCGCAAACTGCTGATCAACAATCTCTTTAATACCGGCATCGTTAGCCTGCTTGATTACCGAACGCATTTTGGTGCCAAACACACCTTTGGCTTTAGCGCGGTCAAGCAGTGAGTCAAGCTCAGGCATTGGCTTCATCAGCTGTACGCCGTTAGCTTCATCTTCAAGACCTTTGTCGACCTTCAGGAAAGGCACAACATTCTTTTCAGACCACAAAAATTCTGCTGAACCTTTGCCTTCAATGTCACGGTCCATGGTGCCTTCGAATAAAATAGCACCAATGATACGCTCGCCATTGAATGCTTCGGTAGTAACAATGCGGGTACGCATCTGGTGCACCAGATCAAACATACCGTCTTCGTCACTCCACTGGTCTTCAGAAACACCATACTGGCCCAGCGCTTTAGGAGTGCTGCCACCGCTTTGGTCCAGCGCAGCGATAAAACCGGACTCGTCCCGGACCTTTGCCAGTTGCTGGTTAAAGTTACTCATATTTTGATCTCTCAATCGTCAAAAAGTTGGCCGATAACAATCTACTCTTGCTCTAGCGGTACCGGCATAGGGTCACAGTGTATTCCTGTGTGATTCAAAATAGAGGCCAATTCAATGTCAGCCTCCAAGATAAATTTCTGACGCTTTACATGATCGTTTTGCGGGCAAACCGAAACGACTTACGACTCCTCTTTCCAGTCTCCCACCCTGACGATCTTCATCGAGTTAGTGCCGCTTGCCACACCGAACATATCGCCCTTGGTAATGACAACCAGATCACCATCGTCGACCTTCTGTTGCCCCACCAGCATTTCTACGACAGCCTGATTCGCTTCATAAGATGACTCAAGGCGCTTCTCGAACGGCACCGGATACACACCCCGGTAAAGCGTCACGCGGGTCTGTGTAGCAGGGTTGGTTGTTACGGCATATATTGGGATTCCTGAACTGATTCGTGACATCCACAGTGCGGTAGATCCGGTTTCTGTTAAAGCGCCAATCGCTTTCACATCCAGATGGTTGGCCGTGTACATGGTGGCCATGGCAATAGACTCGTCAATGCGGTCGAACTCTGAGTGCAGTCGATGTGCGGACTCCATCACTTTTGGCTGCTTTTCGGCCTCTTCGCATATGCGGCTCATGGCAGTAACTGCGCGATCGGGGTAGGCACCGACCGCTGTTTCGGCAGACAGCATGACTGCGTCGGTACCATCGAGCACCGCGTTGGCCACATCGAACACTTCTGCACGTGTTGGAATCGGGCTTTCGACCATCGACTCCATCATTTGTGTTGCGGTAATCACCACCTTGTTGGCGGAGCGTGCTTTGTTGATCAGGGTTTTCTGTACCGCCGGCAGTTGCGGGTCACCGATCTCGACGCCCAGGTCACCGCGAGCCACCATGATGACATCGGTGGCTTCAAGAATTTCATCGATATTTTCGACCGCCTCGGCACGTTCAATTTTCGCCACAATGGCCGCATCACTGCCGGCTTCCTGCAACAACTTGCGCGCGTGGTGAATGTCTGCCGCATCTCTCGGAAACGACACACCGAGGTAGTCGATATCGAGTTCAACAGCAGTTTTGAGATCGGCACGGTCTTTTTCAGTAATTGCCGGTGCGGAAAGTCCGCCGCCGCGCAGGTTAATGCCTTTGCGGTTAGACAATGTGCCACCAACAACTACTTTGGTTGTTACCTTACCACCGTCAAGTGCCGTCACTTCAAGCACAATACGGCCATCGTCGAGTACCAGTACACTGCCGACTTTAAGATCATCGGGCAGTTCGCGATACACACAGCCGACAACCTCGCTGGTGCCGCCTTCAGCATCGTGATCAATATCAAGCGTGAAAGCCTGACCTTTTTTAAGCTCTACCGAGCCTTCTACAAAGTTCGATACGCGGATTTTCGGCCCCTGCAGATCGCCCAGAATACCGACTACCACGCCGACTTCATCGGCCACCCTGCGAAGCGTTGCAACGCTGTTGCGGTGATCGTCCGCGGTTCCGTGGGAAAAGTTAACCCGCACTACATTGACACCGGCCTGCAACAGCTCGCGCATGGCGGATTCGCTGGTGGTGGCCGGGCCGAGTGTGGCGACAATTTTTGTTCTACGCATAGTTCCGATGAATGCAAATCAGAGGGGGCCGCATATTATAACGGGTTTGCATTGACGCCGTTACTTTCAACCGGAAATTACCTCACATTCCTGCAGAACTAAGCTTGCTGCCACACGCGGCCGGCGGTTAAGCGTTAGCGCGCGCTTCCAGAATCGCCACAGCAGGAAGCTTCTTGCCTTCGAGAAATTCAAGGAAAGCGCCGCCACCTGTGGAGATGTAGCTGATATTGTCCGTCAGCCCGAACTGATCGACAGCAGCCAGCGTGTCGCCGCCGCCGGCAATTGAGAACGCATTTGAATTGGCAATGGCTTCACCGACAATGCGGGTGCCTTCGGCAAACTGTGAGAACTCGAATACACCAACCGGTCCGTTCCAGACAATGGTGCCGGCCTTTTGCAGCAACTCGGCGTAGTGCGCAGCAGTGTCGGGGCCAACATCAAAAATCATGTCACCATCGTCAACTGCATCGACCGGTTTAGTGGTAGCCGGTGTTGATTCGGAAAACTCCGCACCGCAAATTACATCAGTTGGTACCGGAATATCACCGCCCTTTTGCTGTGCCGCCGCACGCAGCTTTTTAGACTCGTCGATCAGGTCTTCCTCATACAGAGACTTACCTACCGCGTGGCCTTCGGCTGCAATAAATGTATTGGCAATACCGCCACCTACAATTAACTGATCAACCACACCGGACAGCGACTCAAGCACCGTCAGTTTGGTCGACACTTTAGAACCACCCACTACCGCCACCAGCGGTCTTGCGGGGTTATCCAGCGCTTTACCAAGGGCATTCAGCTCACCGGCAAGCAGCGGCCCGGCACAGGCAACCGCAGCAAATTTCGCCACACCGTGCGTTGATGCCTGTGCACGGTGCGCCGTACCAAATGCATCCATCACAAATACATCGCACAGTGCCGCGTACTGTTTGGCAAGCTCATCGCTGTCACTTTTTTCGCCGCTGTTAAAGCGTACGTTTTCAAGCATTGTCACGCTACCGGGCTTTGGCTCTGGTGCGTTTTGCAGGTAGTCACTCACCAGTTCCACCGGCTGGTCGAGCAGTTTACTTAAGTGTTTTGCTACCGGTGCCAGTGAATACTGTGCTTCCGGTTGTCCTTCAGTGGGC
>CAYZVB010000439.1:230-4124 GCA_964481315.1 uncultured Granulosicoccaceae bacterium | reverse complement strand
GCGCAGGATGTTTCAAGGCTCACCGGCAGACCCAGAAATTCAATTTCACGTGCAGTAAACAGAATGCTTAAGGAGGGCTACATTAAGCGCGTTCCAGACCCCGATGACGGCAGGCAGGCCCGCTTAAGCATCACCTCGGCCGGTCGTACGCTGCATACAAAAATTTCGACCGACATGACGACAAAACAGGAACATGTGCTGAGCGCTCTGACTGCCAAAGAGCGTGACACACTGGCAAAGCTGTTGCGTAAAACAGCATTGCATGTGACATCGCAGCCGGACAAAATCAAACGCGGAGCTGCAAAGTAGTCTGTTATCGATTCTGCCGTTCGGTAGCAAAATCAATAAGCAGGCTGGCAAGTTGCTGTGGTGCCTCAACCGGAATCAAATGACCGACATCAGTCAGGTTAATCTGCTTCACGTCGGGTAACCGTGCAGTAAGGCGTTCGATATCTGCCGGTACTCTGAAGACACAGTCGCGTTCACCGGTCACCACCAGTACCGGTAAATTCAATGCTTCGTAGGGAATATCCCAGTCGGCCTCTCTGGCATCACGCAGCAGACGAACTGCCATGGTTTCATTGCCACAGGCGGTGTAATCGTCACCTGTTAACGCTGACTGGCGATTGTTGCGCAGCCATTCATCACCAAACAGCAACGGCGCATAGACATCACGCATTAGCGCGGGACCGCCGGTTCTAAATGCACGTTCGGTGGCTGCACCAATCCATTCAAGTCTGTCACCGGGTGCACGCAGTGTATTGAGCAACACCAGCCCCTCTGCCGCGGCACCTTCCAGAATAGCGCGCGCCGCAAATAACCCGCCAATAGACAAGCCGACATGTACCGGACGTTGCGGTGAAACATCGTGCAACACAGACAGTGCATCGGCAATCATTTGCGGTGCACCAAGGTTATCGTTTTCTGCTGCCGGTGAGCCTTCCTGACCACGAAGGTTCCAGAACAGTGTGCCGTGACCGGCCGCCCTGACCTGCTCGCCAATGGCAGATTCCCACATACCAAGATCGCCGGTAAGCGCGTTGTAGCCGACAAACGTATAGCCGGTTGCCGATGCCGGCGCATGGTATTCGACCCTGATGGTTGGTTTGGTCATGGCTTCCCCCCGTTACCTTTGTCACAGATGGTAAACGCAAACGCAGCCCCGATCTACAGCCGCAAGGCCCGGGGAATTCCGGCCCACGCTAAATAATGGATGACTGTGTAAACCTTGCGGCGGTTTGCCTTTTTGCCGCAACGTGAGAGTATCGGTGCCTGACTGCACACGTGCACCCGACTATGCTCCCGATACTGAATATATCGTCTTTTCTGAATGATCCGCACAGCGAGACATCTGCAGAATTTATTGAACAGCTGCGAGAGACCTGTCACGGACCGGGATTTTTTTATCTGACCGGACACGGGGTTAGTCAGGCCGCCAATGACAACGCGCTGGCAGTGGCGAACAAATTCTTTGCACTGCCGCAACCGGAACGCGAAGCACTGGCGATAGGCAATTCAGCAGGCTTTCGCGGCTATACCTTGTTATCACACGAACGCACTAACGGCGTACTCGACTGGCGCGATCAGATCGATATCGGCCCCGAAGAACCGGCCCCGCAACTCTCACCCGACGACCCGCCGTGGTTCAGGCTGCGCGGCCCCAATCAATGGCCCGATAACCTGCCTGAGATGCAATCGGTTTTTAGCGACTGGATGGATCAGATTCAACCCGTCGGTATGGCACTGATGCGTGCACTGGCGCTGGGCCTGGGTCAGAGCACAGATTACTTCGACGCCAAAATGGCGCCGCAGCCTTACACGCGGGTTAAAGTGATTCGCTACCCGGCTCAGCCCGAAAACGGCGGTAGTGGTCAGGGCCTGGGGTTGCACAACGATACCGGTATTCTCACCATTATTTTGCAGGATGCCGTACCGGGTCTGCAGGTAATGAGTGAAGGCAAACTGGTTGATGTTGAACCAATGGCAGGCGCTTATGTAGTGAACCTTGGGGAGATGATGCAAACTGCCACCAATGGTTATCTTAGAGCCACAGAACACCAGGTGGTCAGCCCGCCGGCAGGTAAACAACGCATATCAATTGCCTACTTTATGAACCCGCGCCTCGATGCCAGATTTGAACCGCTGCAGCTTCCCGCTGCACTAGCGCAACATGCCACGGGCGGTCAGAACACAGATCCTGACAACCCCGTGTTTGCCACCTTTGGTGCCAACACATTAAAAACCCGTATGCGTTCACACCCGGATGTCACGGCAAAGTTTTACGCCGACGTTACCGCCGATGATCTGCATTAATCCCTGACACCAAAAACCATGAGTAACATCCAATGTCAGATACTGAATCAAATCTGAAAAACGAAATCATTGAAACTTTTGGTACGCCATGCCCGGTTATTGATCTGGATGTGGTCGAAAGCAATATCAAACGTGTACAGGCGCTTTGCGATAATGCGGGGGTAAACAACAGACCACATATTAAAACCCACAAATCCCCCGTGTTGGCAAAGATGCAGATAGATGCAGGTTCTAAAGGAATTACCTGTCAGAAGCTGGGTGAAGCAGAGGTGATGGCTGCCGCCGGTATTGACGATATTATTATTGCAACCAACCTGCTGGGTGCAGCGCGCAGCGGACGTCTGGCCAGGTTGCAGCAACGTGTTGCATTAAAAGTCTGTGCCGACAACAAGGTCAGTTTACAGGCCTATGCAAAAGCCGCCACCGATGCAGGCCGTGCTATAGATGTATTAATTGAATGCGATACCGGCCAGAAACGTGCCGGTGTTGAAACACCTGCCGAAGCGCTGGCGCTGGCTGAAGAAATAAACCAACAGCCCATGCTGAACTTCAAAGGGCTGCTATTTTACCCGACCCTCGACAGCTGGGATCACACACAGCAGTTTTATAATACGCTGAAAGCAGAACTGAATAACCTCGGCTTAACAGCTGAAATAGTGTCAACCGGCGGTACACCAAATCTTGTGAATCTGGGTAAACTCGAAGGCGCTACAGAGCACCGTGCCGGCACCTGCATTTTTAACGATCGCATGATGATAGAAGCCGGTGTTGCAACGCTTAAGGACTGCGCCTTTACCGTGTACAGCAGCGTGGTCAGTCGCGGTGGCGCGGAACGGGGGATTCTCGATGCAGGCTCGAAAACACTTACATCGGACAGCGGCGGGCTGTCAGGCTACGGTTATATTCTTGAACACCCGACAGCACACATCCACCAGTTTGCCGAAGAACACGGCTTTCTCGATTTGGCCGGATGCAACGATAAGCCCTCTGTTGGAGATATTGTCAGAGTCATACCCAACCATGTGTGTGTGGCGGTGAATATGGTTGACCAGGTGGTTGCGGTTCGCGGTGGAAAAGTTGTTGATGTTATACCGGTGGCAGCGCGCGGCATGCTGGTATAACGCAAAACGGCACCTGAAAATTATTAATATCTTGCGGATAAAAAAAAGGCTGCACCGGAGTGCAGCCTTTTTCTAACACGTATTGACCTGTAAATCAGCCCTCAGGCATCCACGCTTTCCAAGTGTCTTCGTTTGTATCCAGCCACTCGCTAACCACGTCTTCCATTTCTTTTCCATCGACATCAATAGCCAGAATCATTGGCGCCTGCATATCGTTGGTGAGTCGGAAGTTTTTGATCAGCTCGACGACTTCGGGGTGCTTTTCTGCAAAGTCGGGGTTACCGTAGTTGAAGGTGACGTCTTCAGCCCAACCGGTGGCAGGCCACTTGTCGTCTGAGTGCGGTGGCAATTCTACTGCAACCAGATCAAGTGCAGCGTGTATCCAGTGCGGTTCCCATGCGTAGGCGATAAACGGTTCTTTACGCTTATATGCTGCCTGCATTTCCGCCCAGTGCGCAGC
>CAYZVB010000439.1:0-220 GCA_964481315.1 uncultured Granulosicoccaceae bacterium | reverse complement strand
TCACACAACCATGCGGCCACCGGACAACCCAGCAATCTGCCCTTGTCACCGGTTTCGAGTGTTTTGAACAGGTCTGCATACTGGTTCATGTCTTCCCAGGTCTTGAGATCTGCAGCAGGCGCGTCGTCACCTTCGACCATGTAGCGGGGCACGTAGTAACTTGAAATACCGATAACACCGGCATCTGAGAATTTAAGCATGGAGCCGTCACCACCGTATT
>CAYZVB010000438.1:0-4132 GCA_964481315.1 uncultured Granulosicoccaceae bacterium | reverse complement strand
CCACTGCTTGAAGCCATCACACAAAGTAAACCACCGGTACTGCTGATAGACGAAATCGACCGTGCCGATGAAGAGTTTGAAGCCTACCTGCTTGAAATATTATCTGACTTTCAGGTGTCGATACCCGAGATTGGCACCATTACGGCAACCTCACACCCGCTGGTGGTACTGACTTCAAACGGCAGCCGAGATCTGTCAGACGCGCTGCGCCGTCGCTGCCTGTATACCTATGTCGAATACCCGAATGCGGCAACAGAGCTCAAAATCCTGCACAAGCACTTACCGGAAATCGACACTGCACTCGCACAACAGATTATAGATTTCGTTCAGTTGCTGCGAAAAGAAGAGCTTGAAAAGAAACCGGGCGTCGCTGAAATGCTCGACTGGACTGCGGCGATTGCAGGCCTTGGCATTGCAAAACTCAGCGACAACCCTGCTGAACTGCAGGCAACTCTGGTGTGCCTGTTAAAAACACAGGTCGATCAGTACGCCATGCCAACAGAAGTCACGCAAAGACTGGTCGGACAGGTTGTACAGTGAAGGCAACACAGTTTCCCGCAACGGCATCGGGTGTCAGTGAACGGGTGGCAGGCTTCATGGCTCACCTCCGCGACAATGGCATGCAGCTTGGCGTAGCCGAGACCACCAAAACGCTGCAATCATTCACGCATATAGATATCACCGATGCACAGCAGGTCCGGCTCGCATGTAAAGCGATCTGCAGCAGTCACTACGATAACTTCAAACAGTTTGATGAGCTGTTCGACAGCTACTGGTTTAACCACGGGCGGGAACGACAGGACATCGCGCACACCGACGGGCGCAGCAAACAGAATAACCAGAGCCGCTTTCAACCCGGGGTCGACACCAACAGAACTACAGGTGACGACGGCGACACCGAACAGCCTGACACAGACACAGCAGATGGCGAAGCCAATGCCAGTGGCGAAGGAAAACTGATCGCCTCCAGCACAACCAACCTTGAAAAAACAGACTTTCGCGAACTGATGACACCGGAAGCACTGCAACAGGCAGAGGTGGTTGCTGCCAGACTCGCTCGTGCTATACGTGACAAACGTTCACGCCGCCACCGTGCAGCGCGACGCGGTGCGAAGCTCGATCATCGAAAGACCATACGCCAAAGCATTAGTCATGGCGGCGTACCCATTGAATTGTTCCGCCAAAATAAACCCGACAGACCGGTAAAAATTGTCGCACTGCTTGATGTGTCCGGCTCGATGACAGTATATGCCAGGGTATTTTTATCGTTCCTTAAAGGGTTAATAAGCCACGACACACAAACCGATGCGTATTTGTTTCATACCTCACTGGTGCGAATAAGCGATGCGTTGCGTGACCACGACACCTTCCGAGCGGTAAACCGTTTGTCGCTAATGGCACAGGGGTTTGGCGGCGGCACCAAAATCGCCACCAACCTGCAACGCTTTAACGAACAATACGCAACCCGCACGGTAAACGGCAGAAGTGTGGTGATTATATTATCTGACGGTTACGACACAGCCGCATCCGAGCTCAAGGCCACGGCGCTGCGCCGGCTTAAAAAACGCAACTGCCGCATTATCTGGCTAAACCCGCTAAAAGGCTGGAAAGACTACGCACCAGTTGCGCAGGGTATGGCCGCTGCCCTGCCCCACATTGATCATTTTGCCCCTGCCAATACACTGCAAAGCCTTGCAGCGCTTGAACCGCACCTGAAAAGACTATGATCGCCTCAGTATTGTCAGCACTGCTCACAACCACAGGACGCACAAGTGAATAACCGATCCGGATATTCACCGGTACCTGATGTTGCCGCGACCGCTCAGGCTATGAAATCACAGGGCAATCAGTTTGCCGTGGCTACGGTGGTTCGCACGGTGTCGGTTACTGCAGCAAAGCCCGGGGCCAAAGCCATCATCAATGCTCAGGGTGAAGTGGTTGAAGGCTGGATTGGTGGCGGCTGTGCCAGAGGTGCGGTAATAAAAGCAGCAGTAAAATCCATTGCCGACGGTGAACCGCGACTGGTAAGCATTCAACCGGAAGAACTGTTACAGGAACAGGGCCTAACCGCCGGAGAAGAACAAAACGGCGTACTAACGGCAAGAAACATGTGCCCGAGCCGCGGGTCGATGGAGGTATTTGTCGAACCGGTGTTATCAGACCCTGAGCTACTAATTCTGGGCACCAGTCCGGTGGCAAACATGCTGTGCCAGCTTGCCTTGCCTTTTGCCTTTAATGTGTTGCAGGCCAGTGACAAACCCTTTACAGAAACTGATACGCAGGCACATACCACCACAAATTATGATGGGCTTAACGCCGAGCACAGCCACCGTTACATTGTGGTTGCTACTCAGGGCAGCGGTGATCTGGCTGCCCTGCAAACAGCTCTTGCGCTGCAGGCGCAACACATCAGCTTTGTTGGCAGTGGTAAAAAAACCGCGCATCTCAAGAATAAGTTACTCTCACTCAACGGCAATGAACAGGCAATCGATGCGATAAAAGGCCCCGCGGGCTTTGATATTGGCGGGGTCACTCCGCAGGAAATTGCATTGTCTATTTTGGCCGAGATTGTTGCTATGCGCAGAACCAAACCTGCTAACACTGTAGAATCCTGAACATTCACCAATACAATTTCAACTGATTAAACTGAGTATTACTTATGATTCTTACCGATGAAGTTCAGATCCCGCTTGATCGAAACACCGTTTTTCAGGCACTGAACGATCCAGAAATTCTCAAACAAAGCATACCCGGCTGCGAAGAAATAAAGAGCCACAGCGAGACAGAACTTGAAGCGACGGTGGTGGTTAAGTTCGGACCGGTCAAGGCCAGCTTCAACAGCAACGTTGAACTCGACCCTAGCGGCGGGCCCGAACAATTCAAACTCAACGGCAGTGGCGATGCCGGTGTTGCAGGCTTTGCCAAAGGTGGTGCAGATGTACAACTCACCGAAAACGATGAAGGCACACTGCTTAACTATGAGGTTAACATTGATATCAGCGGCAAACTGGCACAGGTTGGCAGCAGACTGATAGAAGGCACATCAAAAAGGCTGGCAAAGAAGTTCTTCGTTAACTTTGAAGAAGCGCTGGCAAATCGCCATACCTGAAAGCCGCAAAGAGGTATCGGTATACGCCCGGTTCACAGACCATACAGAAACATTCCGCAAGATTTGCTAAATCGACCTGTGACACGATAGCTCTCGAACTAAACGGAGCAACACCGTGCCACAGACGTATGAGCAAAGAGTCCTGCGGGTGTTACAACACATTCACGACTATCCGGCTGAAGATTTATCGCTTGACCGGCTCGCGGATGTCGCAGCCATGTCACGGTTTCACTGGCATCGTGTATTTCAGGCCATGACCGGTGAAACCTGTGCACAGGCCGTCAGACGAATTCGATTGTCTCTGGCGGCAAACTGGCTAACCAAAACCGACACGCCTGTGCAGACCATCGCCTCGCGTGCCGGCTACCAAAACCTGCAAAGCTTTACACGCGCCTTCAGTGAGCGCTTCGGTGTACCTCCGGCAACGTTCAGAAACAGCGGCCTACCCGGTCTGCTGCCACCAACGAACCTACGCGGAGAGTTCACTATGTTTTCTGTTGAATTAGATAACACCCCTCGCAAAAAACTTGCAGCCATGCAGCACCATGGAAACTACAACGACATTGGTGCATGTTTTGATCAGCTGGCCACACTGGCCACCAGCGAAAAACTTTGGCCTGACGTCAAAGGTATGATCGGCGTGCACTATGACGATCCAAATGTGGTTGATGAAGCCAGCCTGCGATCACACGCTGCATTGTGGATGAGCGATGACGCTGCAATTCCGGATTCCCTTGAAGAAGTTGTACTCCCGGAAAGCCAATGCGCCATTCTGCACTACAAAGGACCGTACCAGTCCATTAAAGTGGCTTACGACTACTTCTATGGCGACTGGTTACCCAGATCTGGAAAAGAGCCGGCCGACGCACCGCCGTATGAAATCTATCTGAACAGCCCGGCAGATACGGCGGAGGCCGACTTACTGACGGATATCGTCATGCCCCTTGCCGGCTAAGTACTCTGCTTCAATTAAAAGCAGCAATGGTGCTCCGGGCATTGCCGGGAGCACCAATCAATAAACTC
>CAYZVB010000437.1:0-4149 GCA_964481315.1 uncultured Granulosicoccaceae bacterium | reverse complement strand
GTGTGTGGCTATTGCTCGTACCGCAACTTTTCACTCGCGGCTGACCATCATGGACGAGCCAACAGCCGCTCTGGGTGTGCAGGAAACCGAACAGGTAGAAAACATTGTACGCACCTTGAAACAAGCGGGTGAGCCGTTGATTCTTATAAGTCACAACATGCGACAGGTGATGGATCTGGTGGACCGGATTGTGGTGTTCAGGCGTGGTCGGATTGTCGCGAACCTTAAACGGGATGAGACAGATGGTCAGGACGTAGTGGCTTATATTACCGGGGCAAAAACAGGCGCGGAGTTTGAAGGTGCTGCCTGAGCGGCACGCCGATATTAGCCATGCAGTTATTTGATCTACAGGTCGACTTCTTCATTCCGCTATGGCGACGCATTGCTGTGGTGGTTATCTGTTTAGCGTGGTCTGTCTTTGAGTTTGTCTCCCTGGCGCCGTTGTGGGGAATTGTATTCGGCGCTACGGGTGTCTATGCAATATGGCAGTTCTTTTTCGACGGATGGCCTTCAGCTAAAGAGATCCCGCCAGCTGGTAAAAGCGAGTAGCTGTAGTGCCGGTAACATTAAAAGATGTAGCGAAAAGAGCGGGGGTTTCGCGCTCTGCGGTGTCGCGTACCTTTACCAATGGGGCTTCGGTATCCGATGCGATGCGTGCCAAGGTGGAAAAGGCTGCCACCGAACTCGGTTATATGCCCAATGCGCTGGCATCGAGCCTGACCACCGGCAGAACCCGTTTGATCGGATTGGTCTCCAACAACTTCCATAACCCGATTTTTCTTGAAGTATTCGATCTCTTTACCCGCGGTTTGCAGGAAAGGGGGCTTCGTCCGCTACTGGTTAACTTAAGCGATGAAACCGACCCTGAAAACTCGGTTAACATGCTTAAGCAGTATTCTGTCGATGGAGTGGTAGTCGCTTCCTCTACATTAACCCCTGAGTTTTCTGTACGCTTCAAGCGTGCGGGTATACCGGTAGTCCACTCGTTTGGCCGACAAAGCAGTTCACCGCAGGTGCACGTAGTTGGTATTGATAACGTAGAGTGCGGAAGAATGGCTGCCCGTGAACTGGCTGAACGTGGTTACAAACGTGTGGGCTTTCTTGGCGGTCCTGAAGCGGCGACTTCAACACAAGACAGAATGAGTGGCTTTGCTTCCGAGCTGCAAAAGTTTGAACACATGGAGTTCAGTTACACGTTTGCCAGTGCCTATTCATTTCAGGCCGGACGCGAAGAGATGCAAAGACTGATCAGTCAGGGCACCGTTGAAGCGTACTTTTGCGGTGATGATGTGTTGTCTATTGGTGCACTGAGTGCGCTTGCCGATGCAAATCTTTCGGTGCCGGAAGACGTTGGTATTATTGGTTTAAACGATATGGAAATGGCCGGTTGGGAAAACATTAATCTCACCACTATACGTCAGCCGATAAAACAGATTATCAGTTCATCGATCGAACTGGTGGTGGCGATGCTTGATGAACCCGACCGCTATCCCGAGGCGAGACTGTTTCCGAGTGCAGTAGTTGAGCGCGGTACATTGCGCCCGCATTCGCACGTTAACAAACGCTAACCTTCCTTTTTCCTGCTGTTAAAAGTCTGCGAAATCACTGTCTGCAGTGCGTTTCTGCGGCTTGTAATTGTGTATTGCATCAATGAATTGACAGGCTGCCACACGGCCATGTCAACCGCATTGTCTGTACTGCGTTGAACACGGAACACCCAAACGCAATGCAGAAAAAATATGAAAATCAAAACACAGATCGTTACCGGAGTTAACCAGGCACTAAACACATCGGACTTAACGATACTGTCGCGTCGAAATTTTGTACGCAAAGCGGCACTGACGGCCGGTGCCGGCTATGCTGCGATGGTGACAGGAAGCGCGCACGCACAGCAGCAGGGAAACAGACAAAACGCCGGACGTACCGGTCGAGTAAGTCAGCCCGGCAGCGACAGAGCAGCGGAGGTGCTGGAACGAAGAATTAACGCTGCACGCCAGCAGGGGCAGCTTGCAGAGCCGCTGTGGCCGGTTAACAATGATGAAGCCGTGCTTGAAGGTTTTATTGGCAACTTTTCTAAAACACTGCCGCACAATGACTTTGGTGAAGTAGACCCCGCTGCGTATCAGCAACTGCTGCAGGCACTTGCCAGCGGACAGCGTGAAGACTTTGAAGTGATTGCAGCGGGAGGTAACGCGAAGCTTGCCAATCCGCGTGCGGCGTATTCGTTTGCCTTGTCGGGTTGTGATTCGCATAAAATTGATATGCACGCAGTGCATGCGTTGGGCAGCAAGCGTCAGGCGGCGGAAGCGGCAGAGGTTTACTGGATGGCGTTATGCCGCGATATACCGTTTGACGATTATGAAATCGATTCAACCGCACTGGCAGCTGCCGCAGATCTTTCTTCGTTTACCGACTTTACCGCACCGCGTGAAGGTTCGGTTATTACACCTTCCGTGTTGTTTCGTGGCCAGACGCCGGGAGACTTGCAGGGTGGTTATCTGTCGGAATTTTTAAAGCTTGATGTGCCATCCGGCAACGACTCTATAGCGCAGGTTTACTATCACCCGGTAGTGGGTGATGACTATATGATTGATGTGCCAAGCTGGCTTGCGGTGCAGCGCGGACAGTTTGCGGGTAGTGGAAATCAGCTTCAGTTTGATGCGACTCCGATTCGCACGGCACGTGACCTTGCCGAGTATGTGCATCATGACTTTACCTATCAGGCATATCTAAATGCAGCCCTAATCTGTTTAGGCTTTGGTGCCGATGCGCTTGATTCAAGTGCCTATTCAGTTGCTGCAAGAGAAGTGGGGTTTGTGACTTTTGGCCCAGCAGCCATACTCGATCTGGTGGCACGTGCCGCACGTATTGCGTTACGACCTGCATGGGTACACAAGTGGCTGGTGCATCGTAAGCTAAGACCGGAAATGTTCGGCGGCAGAGTAGAGCAGCTGCGCCTCAGTGAGCGCGATTACCCGATAGATGCCGAGTTGCTTACGTCGCAGGCGTTGCAGGAAACTTTCAGTCGAACCGGCACATATTTGTTGTCACAGGCATACCCTGAAGGTTCGCCGACGCATCCGTCTTATCCTGCCGGGCATGCCACCATAGCAGGGGCCTGTGTCACGGTTTTAAAAGCGTACTTCGACGAGAACTACATTATTCCGGGGTCGGGTGGGCTGACCATTGGTGGTGAGTTGAACAAGCTGGCCAGTAACATTGCGCTGGGTCGCAATATGGCGGGTGTTCACTGGCGTGCGGATAGTGACGATGGTGTAAAGGCCGGAGAGGCGATTGCGATAACGCTGCTTGAAGATGAACTGCGTATGGCTACAGAAACTACCGATATTGGATTTGGGCTTACCACCTTTGATGGAAATTTTATAACCATTCAGCCTTAACCAATGCGTTTGGCAGAGTAGACCAACAGCCCCGAAGCACAGTGTAAATGTGCTTCGGGGTTTTTCCATCAACGGAACATAGGTGGTCTTGCGTCTACCCATGCAGCCTCGCTGCGACCGGATTCTGCCACCGCCGACACTGCCGCCATTGATCGCAGGCCGTCTTCCGCACGCGGGTATAAATCTGCTGCAGGGTCGCAGCTGCGCTGTTCTTTGGCGGCCTTGATCGCTTCTGCCAGATCTTTATAGATATTGGCAAAAGCCAGAGGCATACCTTCGGCATGACCTATCGTGACACGTGTTGTGCGATCCGCTTCCGGTGACAAATTGCCTTCACCGCGTTCAATGATTTGCAGTCGTTCGTTAAGCGGCATGTAGTACAACTGATTAGGTTGTTCCTGTGCCCAGCGCAAGCCGCCTTTTTCACCGAACACCTGAATGGTCAGGCCGTGCTGTCTGCCAATCGCGACCGATGATGTCCATAGTCTGCCAACGGTGCCACCGTCCATACGGAAGTTAACCATCGCATCGTCTTCGAGTTCGCGTGAAGCGATACATGAAACAATATCGGCAGAAAGCTTAGTGACCTCCTGACCGGTAACAAAGCTTGCCATATGCATGGCATGTATACCACAGTCGGCAAACTGTGCCGACACACCGGCCTGTGCCGGGTCGTAGCGCCAGCGCACTCTGGGGTTGTCGGCATCGGCCGCATCGGCGTGGTGCCCGTGTGCAAATTCGGCATTCA
>CAYZVB010000436.1:0-4158 GCA_964481315.1 uncultured Granulosicoccaceae bacterium | reverse complement strand
GTTAGCGACTGGCGCATTTCCAGTAGTCGCTGGCGAAAGAAATCCAGCTGTTCGTTGCTCATGTACTCGTCTTCCGACGCGTTGAGGATCTGTTCTTCCGTCAACATTTAGGTAACTACCTCCGGGAATAGTAGTAAATTCGGTAACTTATCGATGGAAGCGAAAGCTTTACTTCGAAAAGATTCAAAATCTGGCTAGCGACCAGGATCGGGAGGGCTTGAGCAGAATTTTTGCGGGGTGGACCACAATGATGCGGATCCCCGGTAACGTCTAAAATGTGACGTGTTCTACCTGCCAGCCAATCTGTCTAAGCATTGGTTGTCAGCATATATCGCGCCTAAAAGCCTCCGGAGAATGGGCGTTGAAAGCGCGAAAAAAAGGTCTGGTTCACAGAGTGGCAGCGTGGCCTGGCAGGTTAAGCCTGGCGGTTGCCGGGGCTGACCGGTCTACAAGTCGCCGTAGCGTGACTGCAGGATAGATAGTGCAGTAAAACCGGCTGTTTCTGTGCGAAGGATGCGTGGTCCGCAACTGACCAGTTGTATGTTAGCGCTTGTTGCAAGCGCTACTTCGCTGTCGCTGAAACCGCCCTCGGGGCCGATCAGAATCTGGCACTGGGAATCGGTAATCGTAATGTCGCTAATACTTTGCGTGCCACCAGGGTGCAGCATAAGTGTGGCCGCCGAGTTGCCGGACAACCACTTACCGGTTTCAACCGGAGCATCTATTGTTGGCACCACACTGCGACCACACTGAGTGCAGGCACTGACTGCAATACCCCGCCAGTGCTGAAGCCGTTTTTGCAGCCGTTGTTCATCTATTTGCATGACCGATCGTTCTGCGCTGATCGGGGTAATACGATTAACGCCAAGCTCGGTGGCCTTCTGAATAACCAGGTCGAGCTTGCTGCCTTTGGCAAGCGATTGAACCAGCGTAATATGTAACGGAGACTCTGTGGGGTTGGTGTGGCAGTTTGTAATCGTTACCTCTGACTGGCTGGAGACACTGGTAAGTGTGGCGGCGTAGTTGTTGCCATCGCCGTTAAAAATAACCAGCTCATCACCGGCTTTTCGGCGCAATACACGGGTCAGGTACTTGGATGCCTCTTTGCTGAGCGTGAGTTGCTGCTCGACAACAGGCGTTTCATTGTCGACGAATAGCCTTGGGACTTTCACGATTTTTTCAGGGAATTAATGCGTTGCAGCAGCGCTTCTTTTTCATCGGCAGTCATTGCGGATGGCGGCTTGTTCAGCGAAGAGGTATCGAGCGTTCGCGATTCTTTATTTAGCCACTGAATGGCATGACGGATGACCCCGAGTGGTTCGTCGATGGTGGTTTCAGCGTCTTCGCCTATGGTGCCTGCAGCGAGTTTCAGCAGGCTGGCCCCTTCGGGTTTATCGCGAAAGTATTCAATTAGGCCACTGTGGGTGATGCCCGGGTTGTTCTCGACGACTGACACCACGTGCAGCAGCAGTGACGCACCCGGCAGCTGATCTGAGAAATTGTATTCTTCAGGGTCGATGTCGAGCACCACGGCAGGTTGTGTCAGTATTGCCATCAGGGCTTTGCGAACCGGTGTGTGTCGGGCGTTGCCTGCAGAAGGCTGCTTTGCTCCGGCATGCTGTCTGGCCGGTGTAGTTTCCGTGGTGTCTTTCATCACCTGTACACCGACTTTGTTGTTAAGTTGTTGCGTCACAAGCTCGCGATAGACGCCTTTTGGCATCTGTTCGATCATAGGCCGGGCGAGTTCTGCCAGACGTGCCTTGTGGCCGGTGCCGCTTTCATCGGAACCCTTGGTGGCCTGTTCAAGCAATGTGGAAAACATAAACTCGGAAGCTTCCAGAGCATTGTTCTGTACCAGTTGTTCGAAGTGTTCGCTGCCGTGTTTGTTGACCAGGCTGTCCGGGTCCTCGCCTGCGGGTAAAAATAAAAATCGGGCATCGCGGCCGGATTTTAATGACGTGAGTGCAGAGTTAAGTGCCCGCCATGCCGCCTTGCTGCCGGCGCTGTCGCCATCGAAGCAAAAAACAATTTCATCGGTTTCACGAAACAGTTGGGCTACCTGCTCGGGAGAGGTTGCGGTGCCCAGTGTGGCGACGGCGTTTTTTATGCCCTTTTGTGCCAGCGCAATAACATCCATATAGCCTTCCACCACAATGATGCGTTCGGCACGGTTGCGTTTGTGTTTGCGCAACTCGTATAACCCGTACAGCTCTCTGCCTTTTTGAAACAGCGGAGTTTCCGGTGAATTTAGATACTTGGGCTCGGAGTTGTCCATCACACGTCCGCCAAAGCCGATAACCCGGCCGCGACGGTCTCTGATTGGAAACATGATTCGGTTGCGAAAGCGGTCGTGGGTTTTGCCGGCGTCGTTGCGAATAAGCATACCGGTGGTAATGAGTGAAGCTTCGCCGCTGCCGGTTTCCTTCAGCAATGTGTGCCATTGATCGGGTGCAAAGCCAATCTGAAAATCGAGTGCAGTTTCGCCGGTGATGTGGCGGTTTTTAAGGTAACTGATTGCGTGTTCGTTGCCGCGCAGTTGCTTTGCGTAGTAGGCGGCACTGGCCTTTAAGGCATCGTACAGGCCTTGCTGGGAGGCGGTGACCGGGGTGATCGCATCACGCGGGACTTCGAGTCCGACGCTGTCGGCAAGGTACTCAATGGCATCGACAAAGTGCATGTGATCAAAGTCCATCAGAAAGCTGATGGCGGTGCCGGATACACCGCAGCCGAAGCAGTGGTAGAACTGTTTCGTTTGGCTGACGTTGAACGACGGTGTTTTTTCGTTGTGGAAAGGGCAGCAGGCCTTGTAGTTGTTGCCGGCCTTTTTCAATGGCACATAGCGGTCGATCACGTCGACAATATCGACCCTCGCCAATAGTTCATCGATAAAGGATTGTGGAATTCGCCCGGCCATCGGTTGAGAGTATCGCAGACCCTGTGTTTTGTCGCAGCATTTGTCGACAGACGTGCCCCGGTGTTTCGGGCCTGTGGAATTCTGCCCGATTTACCGATACACCCCCTGTGGGTTGGTGCCTGTAATGGATGTTGTACAGCCTGAGTATTACCTGCCTGTGTGTAGAATATCGGGCCACCTGAGGATTATTCCAGACCGGCGTTGCACTATGGAACGCCGGTGTTGTTAGCGGGCGGTGCTTACGCCGCGCGCTTCAGATTCGACAGCAGCGCTGACAGCTCGGCGGCCTTCGGTGTGACCAGCCAGAAGCGGGCGCTGAGGCTGTAGAAGTTGTCAATGATCTCCTGGCCCCACTCACTGCCGGTTTCTTCAACATGTCGCAGCAGCAGGCTCTCGAGCACATGGCGGTAGGCTTCCATAGACTCCGGATGCACGCGCTGAATTTCGATCATCTCGTGGTTGTAGCGATCGACAAAGAGGTTGTGCTGGTCAAAGACAAACGCAAATCCGCCAGTCATGCCGGCACCGAAGTTGACCCCGGTTTCGCCCAACACCGCAACACAGCCGCCGGTCATGTATTCACAACCATGGTCTCCAATACCTTCAATAACAGCCGTGGCACCGGAATTTCTGACCGCGAAACGCTCGCCGCCAAGTCCGGCTGCGTAAAGTTCGCCGCCGGTGGCACCGTACAGACAGGTGTTGCCGATAATGGTGGTCTGGTGGCTGATAAAGCGTGATTCTGCCGGTGGGCGAATAACAATCTTGCCGCCGGCCATGCCCTTGCCGACGTAGTCGTTAGCGTCGCCTTCCAGATGCAGATTCAGCCCCCCGGCGTTCCATACACCGAAACTCTGTCCGGCGGTGCCGGTCAGGTGAATATCGATAGGGTGTTCCGCCATACCGAGGTTGCCGTGCTGTCTGGCTATTTCGCCGGATAACTGCGCACCGATTGACCGGTGGATGTTCTTAAGCCGGTAATGGAAGCGCCCGCCGGACTTTTGATCAATCGCGGTGCGACATTCGTCGAGCATGGTCGCCGCCAGTTTGGCACGGTCGAACGGCCGGTTGTGGCGCTGCGTGCAATAGCGCGGCGCTTCGCGCGGTACCCCGCCATCGGACAGCAGCGGTGCCAGATCAATTTTCTGTTGCCTGGCGGTGTTGCCGGGCACGGCGTTAAGCAGATCCGTTCGACCGATAATATCGTTAATGCTGCGTGCGCCAAGCAGTGCAAGGTGTTGTCG
>CAYZVB010000435.1:0-4186 GCA_964481315.1 uncultured Granulosicoccaceae bacterium | reverse complement strand
GTGATCAGTTGGGCAGACCTCGACAGCTCCGGCCTGCGTTACCTGCCGCCTGCCAACACCACGGGCACAGACACTACAGGCTTTCTCTTCGCAGTGCAGGACAATGGCGGCGGCGCAGACACTGATCCCACACCGAATCAGATCACTATTACCAACATCGGTGTTAACGATCCGCCGATCGCCGGCAGCGGAAACACACTGACCGTATATGAAGATACTGCGCATACGCTACAACCTGCGGATTTTGCATATACAGACATCGAAAACCACGCGATTATGAATGTCTTGATTGAATCGGAACCAACAAGCGGAGTCATCTATCTAAACGATATTCCCGTTGTATCAGGAGATTCTGTCAGTATTAGCGACATTGCAAACGACCGCATGGTGTTTCATCCGGCAAACAATCAATCCGGACTGGACTCTTTCACGTTCAGAATCCAAGATGAAGGAGGCAGAGATCATTTAGGCAATGACTTATCGATCGGCGCGAGCCGGCTGTACTTCGACGTGCAGCCGGTTAATGACGCACCACTGGTTGAATCGAACACAATCGCAGTCATTGAGGACACAGACTTTGTTCTTAATGCTGAACATTTCCGGTTTACAGACCTTGAAGACCATTCACTCAAGCAGGTAAGCATTACAAATGTTCCTGACAGCGGAGCGCTGCTCAAGGGGAATACGGTAATCAGCGCTGGCGAGAATATCACGCTTTCAGAACTGGTCAGCGGAGCGCTTAGATACGCGCCGGCCCCTGATATAAATGGCGCTGGTGTCACCAGTATAGAATTTACCATAACCGATGACGGCGGTACCAACTTCAACGGCACTGACACATCGACAACAAGCGCTAGTATTTTTATTGATATTATCGCAGTTAATGACACACCACAGGCAACTGACAACACAGTTTCAACACTCGAAGATACTGAGCTTGTCATTCAGCCCGGCATGTTTGGCTTTAGTGATATTGACAACGACCCGCTGGCAGGAATCAGTATTGCTGCATTACCGCAAAACGGCACACTTACGCTAAACGCCATGGCGGTTAGCGTCGGCGATACCATCTCTGCTGCGGACGTCAGCAACAATTTGCTGAGCTTTGTGCCAGACGCAAACGCAAGCGGCACCGGCTACGCACAGGTGGCTTTTTATGTCATTGACAGCGCAGGGGCTGTAAGTACCGCACCGGGTGCGAATATTCTTACCATCGACGTTACGGCGGTTAGCGATGCACCGTCTGTGGCAAACACCACAATAGCGCTTTCTGAAGATTCAATTTACACCCTCAACCTGAACGATTTCGCCTTCAGCGATGCACAGGATGCGCCGTTTGAAAACAGCTTCGAGGCAATTATAGTTACCGCACCTTCGTTACAGGGCAGCCTGACCCTGAACAACCAGCCGGTCATCGCCGGCACTGAAATAACAGCAGCGCAAATCGATTCCGGTGAACTGCAGTTCACTCCTGAAGCCAACGCTTTCGGCAACAACTACACCGCTTTCGAGTTTATTGTACGCGATGACGGCAACACTGAAAACGGCGGCACCAACAGCAGCAGTGACGCAACAGTGTTTATTTTTTCGGTAAGCGCGGTGAACGATGCACCAGTTGCAGAGAACGATAGTTTTAACGCAGAGGAAGGCGCGGTCCTGAGCGACACCGTCATCAATAACGATTCCGACATTGATGTTGATGATTCCCTGCTGGCAGCGTTAACCACAGCGCCGGAACACGGCAGTCTTGAACTCAATGATGACGGCAGTTTTGTTTACTCACATGATGGCAGCGAGTCAACTATTGACCACTTTACCTATGAGATTTCAGACGGTTCACTGACTGACACCGCTGAAGTCACAATCACGATTATTCCGGTTAACGATCCGCCGCTTGCCGGTGCCGCCGGCCCGTATACTGTGGTGGCAGGTCAACCCAGTGAAATAACACTGCCCAATGATTTGTTTGTCGATGCAGATGATGGCGACACACTTTCTTTGCAACTACTGAACCCCGACGGCACACCGGCACCAAGGTGGATTAGCCTGAACGAAAACTCCATGAGCATCCGCGCCACTGCACCTCTCGACGGGCTGTTTATTGTTCGATTAATAGCAACAGACACAGGCAACCAAAGCGCATTTACGGATGTTGTACTACAGGTACTGCCAAATTCGTCAGAGCCACAAATCGGTGCAGCACTTGCAGCCGAGCAAACCGGTGACAGTCCACCCACCTCAGATAACGTAGCGCTCGGCAGTACCGACGGTTCAGCGCTGTCTTTTACCGGGTTTGCCAACAACCCCAGTAACTTTGAAAAACAACAACCACCGCCTGACACAGCTGATCTGATTTTCTCAGTTCCGGAAGTCACCGCAGACTACGAACCATTGGTTGAACTGGCACTGCAGCAGCACAACCAGATCAGGGAAACACAGACTGACACCGCAGTGATTGAACCCATCCAGGTAGAGACTGTTCAACCACTCGAAGCCCTGTTCCAGATGGACAACCAATTGCTTGGCTTTTCGAACAACGGCCTTTCCGGACAACTCGATTCCAGCAAACAGGGCATGACTGAAACCAACAATTTCTCATTGCAGGTCACAACCGGCGTGACCGGGGTATCGGTGGGGCTGTCGATCGGATACATCGTGTGGTTACTGAGAGGCGGCGTACTGATCAGCAGCGTACTGACCTCGCTGCCAGCCTGGCGAATGATCGATCCGCTACCGGTACTGCCCAGCACCGACTCTGGTGACGACGGCAACGATGACGAATCTCTTCACGACATCGTCGACTCAAAAGACAGACCTGCGTCGAAAAACCAGGCAAATACAGACCCTGATACCTCAGACATTTCGCCGTCAGGTCGTAGTCGACAATAGGATGACTAAAATAGTGCCCTCGCAAAAGACCGTGAACTGATGAAAAGACTCTCAGCAAAATTTCATCTGGCCATGGGGCTCACTTCTATTGTGACCTCGGTAATCCTGCTGGCTGTTATGCTGGATCTGGTTCCGGATCGCAAACAGGCGGTAATTAACGGACGCATCATTCTGGCGGAAGCCATCGCATCCAGCAGCACTCTGTTTCTGGCCAATGAAGACTACGCCAGTGTTGCTGAAAACCTCGAATTCAGTATCAAACGCAACCCCGATCTGGTCGCCGCCAGCATTAAAAGACAATCGGATCCGGAACCACTGATATTTGGTGACAGTTCGGTTGTTTCAATGGATGCCGGCAACGAGTCAACCGACCGCCGGGTGGTATTACCAATTCTGCAAAACCAGCAGACCTGGGGCGAGATCGTTTTGTTTTTTGAACGCGCCGAGGGCCAGGGCTGGCTCAACTACATTCGCCACTCGCGGTTCTCACTGATCGCCTTTGCCGGCGCTATTTGTTTCATTATGTTTTACCTGTATCTGGGTCGAATGCTTAAGGCACTAAACCCGTCACAGGCGGTACCGGGGCGGGTCCGGTCTGCCCTCGATACGCTGGCAGAAGCTCTGTTGGTTATCGACAGGAAGTCAAGCGTTGTACTGGCTAATAAAGCCTTTCAGGAAATCACCGGTCAAAGCAGTGATGATATTCTCGGTAAAAACGCATCAAGCTTCAGCTGGCATACCGGTGATAACCATCCCGACGACTTTTCGGACAACACAAAAGGCAATAGAGATTTCCCATGGCTTGTAGCGCTGCAGAAAAAAGAAACACTACGCGGCGAACCACTTTGGCTTAAGAGTCACGACGGTGAATGGCACAAGTTTCTGGTCAACTGCTCGCCGATCATCACCGGCAAAACTGCCAATGGTGTACTGATCAGCCTCGATGACATTACCGAGCTTGAAGAAAAAGAGCAGGAGTTGAGACTGGCACGCGATGCGGCTGAAGAAGCCAACCATGCCAAAACCAGCTTTCTGTCTAACATGAGTCACGAGATTCGAACACCGATGACAGCAATTCTCGGTTTTACCGAGGTATTGAAGCGCGGCACCGGACGTTCAGATTCGAACTGGCAAAAACACCTGAACACCATTTCTAGCAGTGGCAAACACCTGCTTGAGCTAATCAATGATGTACTGGATTTATCCAAGGTTGAATCGGGCGCACTCGAGATCGAGTCAATTAAATGCAAACCGTACATGGTTGCCCACGATGTGGTTCAGGTGCTGAATGTACGCG
>CAYZVB010000434.1:0-4191 GCA_964481315.1 uncultured Granulosicoccaceae bacterium | reverse complement strand
CAGTGCATCTGCAATTAACCATCCCATTGGACCCGACTGCGAGTGGGTAAGAAGAATGGCAGGACCAATTTGCTTCAATAACTCTACCCCTGCCTGTTGATTTAATAGTTCGCTTTCGGTGCGGTCTGACAGAAAATCTACCTGTGCGGCATAAAACTGATCAAAAACCGGATCACCCGCTTGACCGATGCCCAGCCATTGGGTATGACGTTTTGCCTGCGGCCAAAGACCGCTTATTTCCGGTGCGGTAAAGTAGGTTTCTATATGGCTGACATCGTATTCCGTTAACACACGACCATTAAGCGCATGACCGGAACGCCCTCGCTCAGGCTGGTCGACTACATAAACGGTAAAACCCGCGCGGAGAAAATCGTGTACCCAGCCACGCCGTCCGTCGGGGGTGCCGGTATAGTTGGTGCCGGTTTGTCCGGCACCGTGAAACATAACTACCGGCGGCTTTCCGGTTTCTACCGCAGGCACAAACTTCTCGACATACATACCATTGCGAGACAACTTCCTGCCGTCTACCTCCACATAGCTTGCGCCCACATAAAAATAACTGTGATCTGCGAGTGCAATCGTTTCTGTGTCAGTAGGGTGGATGTTCATTTTTTTATAATGTTACCGCTGTGAGTTGGCAGCGTAAAACTCTAAGTTGCGATATGATGCCAACAACCATCGTAACCTGACAAGCACGCACAGAGGAAACAGGTGACCGCCAAAGTGATTCTCGCTCCGGGTATGGAGGAAGTACTTGCCGAGGAAACGCGTCTTGCGGCACTGCCGCAGGCCGACGTGGAAAAATTCTGGATGGAAGGTGCGGCCAAAATGCACGCCATCGAAGACTTTTATTTCCCTGGAGCAAGTAATCAGCAGCAACGTATGCGACTATACAGAGCAACCGCAGATAAGCGCCCTGTGCTGATTTATATCCATGGTGGTGGCTGGATCGGTGGCAGTATAGAACTCAACGAATCTGCAGCACGGGCACTCGCCGCGCAGTCCGGCCGACATGTGGTCAGTATTAGTTACCGTTTCGCACCAGAGCACCCGTACCCCGCCGCGTTATCGGACTGCGTTGCCGCTGTGCGCTGGTTGCAATCTGGCAGTGCCCCTGATGACCTTATGCAACATTTATCACTGCAGCACGTGGCTATCGCTGGTGCATCTGCCGGTGGCAACCTTGCACTAATCACCGCGCTAAGCCTGCCGGCAAACACCTTCGATGCATTGTTACTGTTTTACGGTGTGTTTGACGATGACATGTCCGTGCAAAGTTACCGGGAATACCCCGACGGCCCGGGTATGACACGTGCGCGTATGGAAACGATCTTTCGCAACTACGACCCGGATCATCACCGTAAGTCTGACCCGTTGGTTACACCACTGCATGCCGATTTAAGCGGTTTACCACACACGGTGGTGGCGGCTGCCGAAATTGATGTGTTGCGCAGCGAAAGCGAATCTCTTGCTAAAAGGCTGCAGCAGGCAGGTGTAACAGTAACCAGCTGGGTAGAGCAGGGTGTGACACATGGTTTAATTAATCGCGGCCGCATGTTGCCCGGTGCACAAGCCACACTGGAGCGGGCAGCTGGTGTGCTTGCTTCGTTATAACCATCCCACCAGTGACAAGCCCATGAGTTTACCGGCACCCGGTATTGTTGCTATTACCCGATAGTTTTCTGTTTGTGTCATTGCTTTGCTTTTGCAGACACTCCGGCTCGCTGCTCACGCCAATAGATATATAGTCCGCTGGCAATCACTACTGCGGCACCCGTTACTACCCAGCGATCCGGGAGATCACCCCAGATTAAAAAGCCAAACAGAACCCCCCAGATAATTCCCGAGTAACGAAACGGCGCGAGCACCGATGCTTCTTCCAGTCGGAACGCCTGTATGTGCATCAGGTGTGCAGCACCAATAAGCGCGGAAGATAACACCAGTAAACCGATTTGCGGCAACGTAAAAGATTCAGGGTTGGCAAGGAAAAACGGCATGCCCACCACAGCAATAATAAGGTTGCTGTAAAGCAATACCGTTACCGGATGACCGGTGCCACGCATCTTGCGGGTGACCAGATCACGTAGTGCACCAAATACCGCGGCACTTGCCGGAAGTAACATAGCCCAGGCAATATTGCCGGAAGATGGGCGCAGCATGATAAGCATGCCTGCAAAACCGAGTAGTACCGCGCTCCAGCGATGGATACCGACCCGCTCCCCCAGAATAAATGGCGCCAGCGCTGTCATGATCACCGGCCCCAGGTAAGCTGCTGCCGCCGCCTCTGCGAGTTGCACATAGCTAAGGCCGAATATGAACAAATACTGCGAACAACACGCAAACGAACCACGTGTTAACTGCATTTTAAGATCACCGGGGTGCAATACTTCGCCGCGGCCGCTCAGGCTTAAGAACGTGGCCAGACAGCAGACCATGATAGATGCCCGCAAACAAACCACCTGCATGACGCTGTGACTTTCCACCAGCCACTTGGCCGTGGCATCACTCAGTACCAGCAACACAAAACCGCCGAGCAGCCATGCAATACCCGCGACCGGATGGTGTTTAGTAGATTTTGCAGTGCGAATAGTGGTTGTCCGGTTAATGTCGCGCAGGGGTAATACGTCCAGCCCGTGGGAGTATACCGCGATAAAACAACAGCGGCGCTGGCACCGTCGTCACGAAGCCTGCGCCCGTGGTCGGTGACCTGTATTACCGGTTTGCAGTACACTCACTGCAGAATCGAAGGAAAAAACATGTCAGAAAAAAAATGCGCACTGATCACCGGGGCGGGTCGAAACATCGGGCGGGCTATGGCCCACACCCTTGCAGCGCGTGGTTATGCCATCGTGCTGAATGGCTCGTCAGACCGACAGGCGTGTCAGAATGTTGCCGACGAAATCGCCGCAGCCGGTGGCGAGACTGTTATCGCGATGGGAGATATAGGCGTTCGCGAACAGGCACAGGGTATTGCACAGGCGGGTATAGAACGGTTTGGCGCTGTTGATGTGTTAATAACCAACGCCGCCATCCGACCAAATATCGACTTCTTAAACAGTGAAGAGGACGAATGGGACCGCATCTATAACATCAACTTCAAGTCATCTTACTGGCTGGCGCGTGAATGTCTGCCCGGTATGATTGAAAAGGGCTGGGGACGCATTATTCAGTTCACAGGCATGAACGCACAACAGGGTTATGAAGGTAAGTCTGCAGTGAGTGTGTCGAAGCATGCCTGCTGGGGCCTGACCAAATCACTGGCCAAGGAATACGGCCGTCAGGGCATTACTACTAACATTATTTCACCGGGCACCATCATCGGGGAAACAGATAACCCGAAGCATGTAAACCACATGGACGCACTGCTTCAAAGCAACCCGAGCGGCAGGCTGGGCAAGCCGCAGGATATTGCATCCGCTGTTGCACTGCTGGTTAGTGAAGAGGGTGGCTTCATTAACGGCCAGCTGTTGCAGGTTAATGGTGGTGTGGTGACCTGAGCCCGATGTGCAAACCTGTTTAATTCAGTTGCCAGTACTAATCGCATGAGCACACTTCTGCATTACGATGTCCATGACGGCGCAGGCGAACCGATACTGCTTCTGCACGGGTTTTTATCCAGTCGCGGTCAGTGGCTGGCCAACCTTGAAGGCATAAAAGCATTCGCAACGCCGGTAACGGTAGAACTGTTTGGCCATGGCCGCTCGCCAATGCCTGACAACCCTGCTGCAATGCATCCTCTAGCGTACGTCGAGCAGTTTGAAAGGATACGCCATGCCATTGGTGCAAAACGCTGGTATATCGTTGGGCAGAGTTTCGGGGCAGGGCTTACGCTGCGTTATGCGCTCGAAACGCCGGAAGTACTGTATGGCCAGGCATTTTGTAACTCGAACTCGGCTCTTGAGCAGACTGACGGTGCCAATAAAACAGAGCGTGCCAAAACCATCAGCGATGTGCTGCTTGGCGGCAGACCGCTAACGGAATTGCCAATACACCCGGTTAACGCCAAAAGACTTCCCGAAGTAGTGAAGGCAGCATTGATTGAAGATGCCGAGATGTTACAAGCGGAGGCGATGGTTCGTTGCTTAAAGGAAACCCGTGTGCATTTGTCTGTCAGAGAGAAATTCGCTTCGCTTACTCTGCCTACGCTGTTAATAAACGGAGTGTGGGAAAAGAGTTTTCAGCGTACTGTCA
>CAYZVB010000433.1:0-4202 GCA_964481315.1 uncultured Granulosicoccaceae bacterium | reverse complement strand
TGTAGTTTTATCTGCTATTACAGTCGTTTACTCTATTTCAGCAGACTCTAATTAAAACGCATTCCAGTACGGGGTGCATTTTTAAAGTGCCGTCAGAAACATCTGGTTCTGACGGCAACCGAAAATAAAATAATACGGTAATTAAAGTACGCGCACCTGATCGCTTTCTCTGACCCGCTGCGGGTTGATACCTTTAATGACGTAGGCCGTCTTTGGTTCGATTCCACTGTCAGTCACAAGGTAGGTTCGTTTCACGAATACACTGTTAATAGAGATAATACCGATCAGTTCACTTGAGCTGGCATCACGGTCAATTTGCAGAAAAGAAGTCGAGAGCTGCTCGCTTCCGGTTCGGCCGAGCTGTTCGTCAAATGTATACCCCTGCTCAAGCATTGAGGTTTTTACCAGTGCGTCGAATTCGGTATTGCGCAGTGGCGTTCGCAGTGAAGTGACATTGGGTGTCATGCCGGAGATGAAAGACAGTCCGCTCACCAAATCATCTGCTACCGCTTCAAGCGGATCTGCTGTCAGTTGCTGAGTAACTGCTGTCACCGAATAGGTATTGGTGGAATGCGCGTCAACCGGAAGTTCCGGAAGATCTTTGGCACATGCCATCATTAGGGTTGATACTGCTACAAGGACGAAACTTCCGGTTGTTCGCATTTTTGTTTTCATAGTATTGGTTCTTGTCGTGCGTATCATGACGCTGGTGTGCGGAACGGGGTTGAGCTCCAACTCCGGCTAAGGGAAAAGGAAAATTTTCCGAGGTGCGGAAGGTTAAACGGATCGTCTGCCGGGAACTAAGATGCAGTCGACAATTTGTGGTGTTCGATTGTGCAACCGGTCAGAGTTTTGGAACGACAGGTAGAGAAGTCATCACAGGGCACGACAACCTGTAAAACGCGGTGCACCGTTGTAGCTTCCAGTAATCCAGTAACGACGCCCGGTGAGCATTAAGTTACTAGAGTGGCCTGCTAACGGCAATGACGTGGAGGCTCAGTTTCGGGTGGCAGATGCAGCATCCTTATTATTTTCACGATGCGGGTCTGCCTGCGCCCGGTACTTGTGTGTCTGTCTGGTATTACCGCTTTTAACAGGCATACGATTACTCTGCGAACTAATAGTTCCACGCAACCATAAACTCAACATCAGGGCTTTTACGTAATGTCTGAATATCCCACATTAACAGTCGCTCTGAGCGGCGGTGGTGTAGCCGGTCTCGGGCACATTCCTGTTCTTGGTGCACTCGATGAGCTTAACATTAAGCCGGCTGCAATCTCCGGTAGCTCGATGGGAGCGCTGATTGCAGCCTGTTATGCGGCAGGTATGCGGGCAGCTGAGATCGAACAGCACGTACTTGAAATTGCCCGATCGCCGATGGCTTATACCAGGCAATATATTGCAAGTGGCTGGCATGGTTTGTTAACAGGCTCTATACATCCGGAGCATGTGGTTGAGACCATTGCACCGGACATATTGCCTGAGACAATTTCCGATTTAAAAATTCCCACAACCATTGTGGCAACCGATTTTCATCGTCGTGAGCCCGTGTTGTTTCGAGAAGAGAATCTGCGTAAGTCTCTGGCAGCTTCCATTGCCATCCCCGGGGTATTCAAACCAGTGAGTTGGGATGATCGAATACTGGTTGATGGTGGTGTGTGCAATAATCTGCCGGTCGATGTGCTGCCGGCATCTGAGTTTACACTGGCGGTGGATGTTGCCTCAGAGCCCGCAACCGATGAACTCTCTATGCCCGGTACGGTAACCGCTGTTACCAGTTCGGTGCGTATCATGTTGCAGACGCTTACTCAGTTACAAATTCAACAACGCGACAATGTGATTTTTGTACAGCCGGAATCAAGGGAAGTCAGTCCGCTTGATCTTGGTAAACTGGAAGAGGCCATCGAACTGGCCAAACCGCAAACGGCGCTTGTAAAACGCCGCCTCGAAGAGGCGTTCGCAAAGCATTAAATGTGAGTTCCGCAGGAATGCGTACCTGGAATTCCTTAATCAACTACTGGTACAAATATAACAACGGCAAATAGTCGAAACCTTTGTAATAACGTGGTGTTCTCCAACCAGGTTTTCCTCTGCCGGCCGTCGGGTATTATTACCTTGAATGTTGGTCGTAAACCTCTCGCGTAATTGCACTGTTCATCGATAATAAGGAACGTAATCACTGATCTGTGAGCAAGGAGGCCCACCATGATTCGTTCTCTCTCTGCCAGTCAAATAAAAGCCGGTGTGGCGGCTATGGTCGCCGTAGTACTGATAGCCGCCGGATATTCAATATTTTCTTTCAATAAAACACTTTTACAGATACCGATTGGATTGGTCGTTGTTATTTCGATGTTTTTTACGCTGACTCGAAAGTTGGAGAGAGCTCCAGGTAACAATAATGATCTCCTGAAGGCCTGCGCCAGGAGAGCAGAGAGCAGCTTTCGAGAAATGAGCCGAAATGCATCATTCTGTGCCGGAGAGGTTGAATCTGCAATATGCAGTTTTAACAAGCTGTGCGCTATGGATGGTGCAGATACGGTTTTCGAACCATTGAATTTATCCGGCAACAGCCAAGATGTGATTGAGCGTATGATGCTTAAGCGGGCAGAGGTGGTGTTTCCGGCGGCATACAAAAAGCTCGACCGTCGGGGTAAGCCTGATCAGAGCACGTTAACCGCCAGACAGTTTTTTATTAGTGTGGTTCGGGAAGTGATAAAGATGCAGGCTGATGGCCAAATGGTGGCGCAGCATGAAAATTTGCCTGGTCGTTCACTGGTCTGTATTCACTGAAAGGCGTTTAGTCTGCAGAGTTTCAATTGAAAGAGAAGCGGAATTACTGGTCTTCTACCGTTGCAGAAAACTCGCTATAGAGTGTGTGTTGCGAGTTGCGCTGTTGTAAGCCGGATTCCACCAGCTGGTACAGAGTTGGCAACAGCTGCTTTTTTGCCTCGTTTAATTTAACGAAGTGGCAGGCACTGAGTTCGTCATCGGGCAGTGTAATGGCAGCAACCTGCTCGTCGCTGAGTTCGCCACCTTCAAACAGAAAAATTAATAATTCCGTGGCGTGATCGGTTTCTGCACGGTAGTCGAGTCTTAACAGCCTTCCGATCTTCACGCTAATGCCAAGTTCTTCCAAAACTTCTCTTTCACAGGCCTGTTTTGGAGATTCATTTTCTTCGACAGTGCCGCCAGGTATTTCCCATTCCGATTTATAGGTTGGGACTACAAGCAGGACTTTTCCTTCTTTATTGGTAAAAAGGGCACCGGCTGCTGTGCGTTTTTTGGGTAGGGTTTCGGAAAAGGCTTTGTGATCATTTGGCATATTTTATATCTGTAAGGCGAATTACTTGTTTTTTTTCCGCGGTGGCGGGCTGAATATGTAATGGATTATGCCGCTGCTGCAGGTGACGTACAATGGTGTGAGCAACGATATGCTGTACTGGTATACCGTTACACCCTGATACATATTTCTATGCGCGTTGCGTAGATACTTTGTTCTGAACACGGAATATCGTGTTTGTAAAAGACAAACTATCGGAGGTCATATGAAACCGCGTAAAAATACATCCCTTTATTGGTTGGTGGTCGCAGGTGCTACTGTACTGTCGGCGTGTGACAGTGACTCATCGCCATCAACAGCAGCATTGCAGTGGACACCCTGTGAACCGGACAGTCGCCTTGAATGTGCCGAGCTTGAAGTACCCATGGTGCACGCCGATCCGGACGGTGAAAAAATTACGCTGTCACTGAACAGATTACCTGCGGCGGCTGCTACCAGAAAAGGCAGTTTGCTGTTTAACCCGGGAGGACCGGGTGGTTCGGGAACCGATCTGATGTATACCGTCGCCGATGAAGATCTGGTGCCGGATAGTGTAAGGGACGCCTATGATCTTGTCGGTTTTGATCCGCGAGGCGTGAATCTCAGCACACCGGTCGACTGCAGAGAGTTTGTCGATGAAGATATCAATGACTACCCGCTGAATATTGACGAGTTGCAGTCATACCAAACAGACAACGCAGAATTCGTTACTCAGTGTGTTGCAAAGTACGGCAGCTTTTTGCAGCATCTGGGTAGTGCTGATGTCGTCGATGATATGGATCTTATTCGTCAGGCGCTGGATGAATCCAGTCTAAACTTTATTGGCTATTCCTATGGTACCCGTCTGGCAGGGTTGTATGCACAGACCTACACGGGCACTACC
>CAYZVB010000432.1:0-4217 GCA_964481315.1 uncultured Granulosicoccaceae bacterium | reverse complement strand
TAAAAACCTATTCAGACACAACCGGACACGCTCTCGCTACGCGGACTTCTACCGCACAGACTCCCAGGTCGCAATTAACTGAAGTCAGTCCACTAGGTATTTGGGGGATAGTGTGAATTTATCGCTTGCAGAGCAAGTCGGGCGAAGGGTGCACCGGCCTGCCGTCATGGCTACTGTTCAAAAAGAGCTGGGCGTAGACCGTCCGCGTGCGCAGCGCCTGGTCGATGGCGCAGTTGGCTTGCTGTTGCCGGAAATGAACTCCCTGGTACGCAATGACACCCGGCGCAACGCACTGTTTAATCTGGTTAGGCAGGCAGACAACACGCTGGAACAGCGCCTGTTACATGACAACCACCGTGAATCAGCGCTGGCTGATACTTCTTCGCTGCTTCAGAGCATGCTCGGCCGTGAACGTCCACAGCAGCTGCTTTCAATGTTGCAAAGTAATGAGTCCGCCAGTGATAGCGAGGCTGAATTGGCGATGGCTTTTGCAGCAAGTGGCACGCTGGCATCGCTTCAAACAAAAATCGTTGATGGCACCGGCTATGACAACGCCGCAGGTTTCGCCACTTTATTAACCGATACTGGCTCAGCCGGGCAGGGCGGCGAAGCCGGCATTACCTCAGATTCGTTAACAGCGCAGGCTTACCTGAATGTTGAAGAACCCGATGAAAACCGCTGGTTGCGGTATTTGTTGCCGCTGATGTTATTAGCGCTGTTGCTCGTAACAACGCTCAAAGCCTGCAACGAGTCTGATCAGAACGCTCTGTTGTCTCAAGAGCGTGATCAACTGCAGCAGACTCTTAAAAATACACAAATTGCGGCCAGTAACCAGACTGACAAACTCAACGCCGTTAGTCGAGACTACGACACCGCCAAACTAGAAATTACTGACCTGCAAAACGCAGTGCAGGAAAACCGTGCCGAGCTATCGCTGTTCTCTTCGCGCAACGCGACAACGGAGCAGCTGCTCGAACGCACGGAATCCGAAAAAGAACAATACAAGATCGAACTGGCCGCGTTACAAACCGAACACGCCAGTGCGATGGCTGAAATTGAAAAGTATGCAAGCCTGCCAACCGATACTGTTGCTTTGCAAGAGCGCCTGCTACGCACTGAGAGCGAGCGCGATCAGTCAGCCGACAAAGTAATCTCTGTGAATCAATCGCTGCAAGACGTCAGTGCAGAATTGCAGGACGCATTGCAGCTGAACGAATCACTGCAAGGCGATCTTAGCGACGCACAGCAAAACACCAAAACACAAACCGATACCATTGCCGCGTTGGAAAAACAGGTCAATGAAGCAACCGGCAAACACGAACAGGCTCTCCAGCGTCTTGCTACAACCCGTGAATCACTGGAAAAGCTGCAGGCTTCAACAACACAGGAAATCACAACGCTCGAAGGTCAGATAAAAACGCAGGAAAACCGTATCGGTGAACTGCTGCCAAGGCTCACTGCACTAAATGGTGAAGTTGAAGCGTTGACAACGGCCAGAGATGAATCTGCTGCTGCACTTGATGAAGCCAATGTGACCATCGATACACTGCGTGCAGGGCGCAAGGAAGACGCAAACAATTACGAAGCGCAAATCAATACGCTGCAAACCCTTGCAAATAATGCGCTTGAAGCACGCGACAACTCTGACGTGGAATTAGGTGAACAGCTGCAGCTGGTGGCCACACAAACTGCGCAAATTGAAGAACTCACCGATCTCGATACATCTAAAACGCTGGAAATCTCTACGCTTACCAATCAGATCAGTGAACAGCAGAGCCGCATTACCGAATTACAGCAAAAACGCGACGAACTCATAGAAGAAGTTGCAACGATAACGGCGGACAAAGATGGTGCTGTGGCTGCACTTGACGAAGCCAATGCCAACATCGAAATACTCCGCACAGATCGCAAGGCAGTTACAGACAGCTTCCAATCCCAGGTAAATACCCTGCAAAGCCAAATGAATAATGCACTTGAAGCGCGAAACACTGCTGATTCGGCTCTGGGTGAGCAACTACAGCAGGTTGACACGCTTTCTGCACAAATTGAAGAGTTACAGGCAGAAGTAAACACACTGCAGCAAGAAAAAGCTGAGGCAGAAACGCAGGTAACTGCACTCCAACAAAGTGCCACTGAATCCAGCGAAAATATCACCCGGTCGCAATCACAAATTGCCAGCCTCGAGAACGCTGTCAACCAGCGTGAAAATCAAATTGCCGACACAGAAACTGAGCTCAACAAAACCCGTGATGAGTTGGCTGCGATAACGGACGAGCGTAATAAGCTATTAGCAACCCGCGACAAACTTTCCGTTGAGGAAGATGAATTAGCTGCAGAAAATCAGTCAATTCACGAACAGCTGAGCGCGGTAAACAAAGAATTGAATGCCTCGAAAGAAGCGTTGTTAAGCGCTAATTCCAGCACTGATGAGTTAACTGCAAAGCTGAAGGATGCCGAAGCAAATCTTACTCAGGTGACTGATAAACTAAAAGAAGCCGAAGGCAGCAACGCATCCATTAGCGACCAGCTACAATCAGCAAAAGATGAGATCGACCAACAAAAAGCCGCCATACAGGCTGGCGCAGATAGTGATGACAATCTCAAAGCGCAACTCAAAGAAAGCCAGCAACGGGTAGCAACCCTCACAGACGATAATAGTGTTCAGAAACAAACCATTGCCGATTTAGAAGAGCAGGCCGCACAACTACGGGCACAGTACGAACAGAACAACAGCAGCAGCGCTAAAACCATAAGTTCTCTGGAAGAATCAGTCGCCAGCTCAGATAATCAGGTAAAGCAGTTAACTGCTGAGGTAAACGCACTCAGAGATAAAATTGTCAATGCTCAGGCACAGGCCGGAGACGCAGCCCGAAACACACTTGAAGTTCGCGACAACATCTCCCGGCACATAGCCGAATCTGATCTGCGCGGCATTTCGGTAGAGGCCGTAGAAAACAACACCGCAGTTGCAATCACCGTTGGCCCCGGCAATATTTATCGCAAAGGCGAGGTGGCGCTCAGTCGTGAGGGAACCGTGGTGCTCAGCAAAATTGCTAAAATACTGGCCGACTACCCACAATGGCAGATAGACGTGGAAGGCCACACAGACGCCACCCCGATCGGAAAAGTAATGCGAAAGCGTTACCCGTCTAACTGGGAACTCTCCGTTGCCCGCGCTTCAGTTGTGGTGAAATACTTAAACCTGGTCAGCGACGTAGACAGCCAGTCAATGTCCGCACGTGGCTATGCAGATACCCGTCCTGTGGCAAGTAATGCCAGTGCAGCGGGCCGACGTCAAAACCGGCGGGTTGATATCGTGCTGCGACGACCGGGGGAATAGTAACGAATACATTCAGCCAGCTGGTTTTTAGTAACCTGGAAGTTCTGAATTTGCTGTAACTCACTCTGGAACTCGTCAGCGAAACAACGGAGAACACGTAAGATGGTGGAAGGAATGACCGGTCAGTGTGTCTGTGGAGAAGTATCTTTCGAAGTCATTGGTGAGCCAAAGCGGATTACTATTTGCCACTGCAAGTGGTGCCAACGCCGCACCGGCTCGGCATTTGGGGTAGAGGTAGTTTTTGACGTGAGTGATGTAGTGATTAATGATGAAGCAGTTTCACGGTATCGCCATCATTCGGATGAATCGGGGCGATGGCTTGATCAACATTTTTGCGCAAAATGCGGTTCTAATATTGGATTTACCGCTCGAAGCGGTGCCCGGTATTCGCACGATTGCTGCCGGTACTTTTGATGAACAGTCCTGGTTAAATTCAGACAAATATACGCAGCGTCATGTATTTACACGGTCAGCGCAGCATTGGTCAGATATTCCTGAGGGGGTAGAGTCTTATAAAGAGCATTTTCGCTAGACCATTTTTGGTTTACATTGACTCTCAATAAAACATTACACACATCTGCGCTCTCACCCCCTGAACTGACTACCTGGCTCCTAAATCGAACCACGCCAGCCATGCTGAGGCGCGTATCCAAACAGCTTTCTCGCTTTGCTGATGTGATAGAAGTTTTCAAATTCACCCACCTCACACCTGACAGGCACTCCTTGATAGAATTGTTCGATAGCGTCGGTACTTTTAGCACCGAGGGTTGTTAAAGGATAGTTCGAGCCAGGGCTGCAAGAAAATGTTCATTGCTTCATGGCAGCCAGTGTGGCGCGGTAGCGAGTGCAATTTCTGTATCTTGATAGAGGTTTCACT
>CAYZVB010000431.1:0-4227 GCA_964481315.1 uncultured Granulosicoccaceae bacterium | reverse complement strand
GTCAGCACCTCTGAAAGCCCGCACCACAGCGAGGTACGCATTACTCCCATGTCTGCCGAGATCGGGTTTGCCAGCGGCAGTGCGGTGAGATCGGGATCGAATTGTTGTTGCAGCTTTTCGTCGACAAAGCTGTAGCACACAGCTTCCTGATAGCCGCGGTTGACTAATACCTGCTGAATTCGGCTTTTTGCAACAACACTTTCCGATGCCGCAGAAATTTCCGGTGTATACGCAGGATTGGTACGTGGAATGTTGCTGTAGCCATGGACCCGCGCTATTTCTTCGATTAGGTCTTCTTCAATGGCGATGTCATAGCGATAACTTGGTGAACGCGCCACCCAGCCCTGCCCGGAAGCAGTAATCTCTATGCCAAGGCGGGTTAGCACATCAGTGACGGTATCATCGGGCACGGCGACGCCGAGAAATTTATCCAGCCGCTCGCGGCGTAATACCACATCGTTGAACTGACGCTCCAGGCCGTCGTTTCGCACCTCGAAAACGGGCCCTGCTTCACCGCCCACCATATCCATTAGAATCTGTGAAGCGCGTTCGATCGCCTGATGCTGCAGGCCGCTGTCAACTCCGCGCTCAAACCGCTGCGCTGAGTCCGTGTACGCGTTGTAGCGTCGCGGCTTGCCGGCGATACCAAGCGGCGTAAACAGCGCCGCCTCCAGGAGTACATTCTGCGTTTCGCCGGTCACACCCGTTGCATCACCACCCATGATGCCGGCAATAGCCACCGCACCCTGGTGATCAGTGATCATGGTGGTGTCGTTGTCCATCTGAACTTCACGGCCATCGAGCAGCGTGACTTTTTCACCCTGTTCGGCCAGTCGTACACGAATACCGCCGTTGAGCTTGTCACGGTCAAACGCATGCATTGGCTGGCCAAGTTCCATCATCACGTAGTTAGTCACATCAACCGCCGGTGAAATTGACCGAATACCACAGCGTCTGAGCTTTTCAACCAGCCACAATGGCGAAGTGGCATTAGGGTTAATGCCTTTGATCACCCGTCCAAAAAAGTGCGCACAGCAGCTGTCCAATGCAATTTCTACCGGAAAGGTTTCATCATGGGTGATCGCCACCGGCTCAAAAGCCGGCGTTTGCAACGGAAGGTTGTTGCGGGCACTGAGCTCTCTGGCCACGCCACGAATACTCAGACAGTCACCGCGGTTGGGGGTCAGGTCTATTTCGATAATGCGATCGTCAAGACCGAGGTACTGCTGCAGTGTTTCACCAAGTGGTGCATCGGATGGCAGCTCGTGCAGGCCGTCAGATTCTTCAGACAACTGTAACTCAGATGCGGAACACAACATGCCGTGCGACTCAACACCGCGCAGCTTGGACTTTTTAATTTTGAAGTTACCCGGCAGACGCGCTCCAATACGTGCGAAAGGCACACAAATACCTTCGCGGGCGTTCGGCGCACCGCACACAACTTTGTGCATTTCACCGCTGCCGTCGTCTACCTGACATACCCGCAGCCGATCTGCATCAGGGTGTTGTTCGGCACTGGCAATTCGTGCAACCACAACGCCTTCGAATTCACCACCGGCGGCAGCGATGTCGTCGACTTCCAGACCCAGCAGCGTTAATTGCTCGGCAAGTTCATCGCTGCTAACCGGCGGGTTAACCCATTCCCGCACCCAGGATTCACTGAATTTCATATTGCCGCCCCTAGTTGAACTGGCGCAGGAAGCGCAAATCGTTTTCGAAGAACATACGCAGGTCGTTAACCCCGTAACGAAGCATGGCAAGCCGTTCGACACCTAAACCGAAGGCGTAGCCAGTGTATTTCTCGGAGTCGATACCAACGCTCTTGAAAACTTCCGGATGCACCATGCCCGACCCAAGCACTTCAAGCCACTTGCCGCCATCGATGCGGATATCTACTTCAGTGGAGGGCTCGGTAAACGGAAAGTAAGACGGCCGAAAACGCGTCTCAACGTTGTTTTGATCGAAAAAACGCTTCAGGAACAGATCGAGATGCCCCATCAAATCGGAAAACGCAATGTCCTGCCCGACCAGCAGCCCTTCTATCTGGTGGAACATGGGTGTGTGTGTCATGTCGGAATCGCAGCGATACACCCTGCCCGGCGCAATAATGCGGATCGGCGGTGCATTGTTTTCCATATAGCGAATCTGCACAGACGACGTATGCGTTCGAAGCAATCTGCCATCGCCAAAGTAGAAGGTATCGTGCATGGCGCGTGCGGGATGATGCGATGGAATATTCAGCGCTTCAAAGTTGTAGTACTCGCTTTCGACTTCAGGACCTTCTTCAATCGAAAACCCAAGCTCGGCAAACAACGCACTTATCCGGTTAATAGTACGGGTGACCGGATGCAACCCGCCACCAGCCAAACCGCGCCCGGGCAGCGTGACGTCGACCGACTCGCTCTCAAGGCGCTTATTCAACAGCTCGACTTCGAGCGTTTTAAGCCGGTTGTCGAGCGTGCCCTGTAACTGCCGCTTGGCTTCATTGATTTTCTGACCGGCAGATTTCTTTTCTTCCACCGGTAACGACGAAAGACCTTTCAGCAGTGCTGTCAGTTTGCCTTTTTTACCAAGGTACTCAACGCGAACAGCATCAAGCGAGGCTAAGTCTTGCGCCCCGTCGATCTGACTGTTGGCCTGCGCCAGTAGTTCTTCTATCTGCATGCGGGTTCCGGATATGCCGATTTTGTGTGTTGTAGTGTCATTTGCGAAGGCTAAAACCAAAAACGGGAAAAGACATCGGCTGTCTTTTCCCGTTGGCTGGATCAGTTAGTAGCGGAGAGCAACTCCGCCAACAGGCTTATGCCGCCTGTAATCCTGCTTTGGCTTTTTCTGCCAATTGTGCGAATGCAGCTGAATCGTTTACGGCGATATCAGCCAGGCACTTGCGGTCGATTTCAATGCCAGCCTTGTTCAGACCGTCCATAAATCGACTGTATGACATATCGCACTGGCGAGCTGCCGCGTTAATGCGGGCAATCCAAAGCGCGCGAAACTGACGCTTGCGCTGTCTGCGGTCGCGGTATGCATATTGACCGGCTTTGGTAACTGCCTGTTTGGCGACGCGAAATACCCGACTACGGGCACCACGGTAACCTTTTGCTTTTTTCAGTACTTTTTTGTGTCGGGCGTGCGCCTGGACACCGCGTTTTACTCTTGGCATGTCAGCGCTCCCTTATGCGTATGGCAACATTTGCGTCACGAGGCCTTTGTCGGCTTCGTGCAGCTGGCATTTGTTACGCAGGTGACGCTTGCGCTTGGTGCTTTTCTTGGTAAGGATATGACGCAGGTGACTTTGCTTGCGCTTGAAGCCGCCCCCGCCTGTCTTTTTAAAGCGCTTGGCAGCGCCGCTGTTGCTCTTCATTTTTGGCACAGTGAACTCCCGTTCAATTTTAATTAAAAATAAATAGTTAAGCCCGGACGAGTCGGAGTTGTACTCGCCGCGGGTCGTGGTGATTTCGGTAGCCAGCCTGAGGCTGCTACGTCTTTTTAGGTGCCAGCACCATCACCATTTGTCTGCCTTCAAGTTTTGGATACTGTTCAACAGATGCCAATTCTTCAAGGTCTTTTTCCACGCGTTGCAGAAGCTTCAAACCGAGATCGCGATGCGCCATCTCTCTGCCCCTGAAACGCAGGGTAATTTTGGTTTTGTCTCCGTTTTCCAGAAACTTCACCAGATTGCGTAGTTTAACCTGATAATCTGCCTCTTCGGTACCCGGTCGGAATTTTATTTCTTTAAGCTGTACCTGCTTCTGCTTTTTCTTCGCAGTATGCTGTTTTTTGCTCAGCTCAAATTTAAACCGCCCGTAGTCCATGATCTTACATACGGGTGGATCGACGTTGGGTGATATTTCGACAAGGTCAAGGCCGACTTCTTCAGCCGATTTAATCGCCTCGTCTATGGCGACAACACCGACCTGTTCTCCGTCCTGACGTATCAGTCTGACTTGCGGGACCTCGATTTCGTGGTTCCGCCTATTCGCTTTTGGTGCAGCTATGGATTAGCCCTCCAGTGGGTTACGACCGCGAGATGTAATTTCAGCTTTCAGCCCTGACACCAGAGTGTCGAGGTCCATGGGGCCTTTTTCAGAGGCGTCGCGGGTGCGCACTGAAAATTGCCCTGATTCAATTTCTTTGTCGCCGATGACAAGCATATAAGGTACCCGCCCCAGCGTAGCCTCGCGAATCTTAAGGCCAATCTTCTCGTTTCTCAAGTCACATTGGGCC
>CAYZVB010000430.1:0-4275 GCA_964481315.1 uncultured Granulosicoccaceae bacterium | reverse complement strand
ACCTACTTACAGCTCCATGCTGTTGTGGCTCCACTGCTGGGACACACCTTACGCGGCGGGTTTCCCCCTTAGCTCCGATCACTGGGAACCCGTTTATTCGTCACTAAAAATCTGTGCAATGAAATTCAGCCGATTTGGGAGGTAGGCTTTTACCCAGGCTTCGGTTTCCGCGGACAGCCGGCCGGGGTGTTTTGTTATGGTGTAGGCGAATATTGCTGTCTCTGCGAGATCTTCCTGTTGCGGGTTGCTCTTGGCGTATTGCGTTATGAAGTTGCCATCAGCCTGTTGTGCCTGTTTCCATGGTTCACTGTTAGCGTAGATAGTATCTAAAGATGCGTGCACTGACTCATGAAATACGGTTTCTTCAAGGTCGTTGTTACTGATACGGATGTCCATATTGTCTGAGTACAGCACGAAAAATTGCGCCAGTTCTTCTGCAAATGCGGTTTCGTTTCCGGGGTGTATAACCACATGTGACAATGGGCTTCGCAGGGTTTCCGGTAGCCTGCCAAGCGGGCCTGTTACTTTTTCTGCGTATTCGGCAGCTAACTGCTGCGATCCGAACTGGCTGTGTAGCCAAATATCGATACTTGAGTTGTCAGAGAAGTATGCTGTAAACACATAGGCATTCTGATCGAACAGATTATCACTTCTGCTATCCGGCATTTCGTGGCGGGCCTGGCCTATATACTCAAGCCGTTGAAATACATTGGCGTCTGCACGGGTAATAAAATCTATTTGTGTGGACACAATTGAATTTAAGAAAAGCGGTGCTGCCGAACCTGCGGGTTCGACTGTGTTAATCGGCTCTTCTTGTGGTGGCTCTGTGGACCCGCTGCAGGCTGTTATACCGATACACAAACTGGTGTAGAACAGCACGGTATAAGCTATGGCAGGTACTCGACGTTCTATGGTCATAACACAACACTATTGGTGAAATTGACTATCCGGCTATGGGCGTATGCTGCAGCACTTCGTCAAGTGTATCGAACAATAGATCAGCGTTTTCGATGCTAAACGGCATAGGGGGCCTTATTTTAAGGGTGTTTTTATGGCGGCCCAGCTTTGAGTGGATTATTCCTTTGTGGCGCATGGCATTGATGATTCGATCTGTAAATTCGATGGCGGGTTCTTTTGTGTTTTGGTCAAGCACCATTTCTGCGCCAAACACCAGACCGGAGCCTCTGATATCACCAATGCAGGGGTATTTTTCCTGCAGCGCTGCAAGTCTGGTTAGCGCGTAGTCGCCAACCGTTTTTGCATGGTTCATCAGGTCGCGCTCCTGAAGTTCATCGAGTACCGCCATGGCAGCTGCACAGCTGACGGGGTTGCCGCCAAATGTATTGAAGTAGCGATAGGTGTTGCGAAAGGTGGTCATGATTTCTGTTGTAGTTACTACCGCTCCCACCGGGTGCCCGTTGGCCATCGGTTTACCCAGTACCAGCACATCGGGTACTACCTGCTGTTTTTGATAGGCCCAGAAGTGGCTGCCGGTACGGCCGAAGCCTGACTGCACTTCATCGCAGATAAGTAGTCCACCGGCCCTCTTTACTACTTCTGCTGCAGGTTTTAACCAGCCGTCCTGCTGTGTCGGAAACCCTTCATTCAGAAAGAACGGGCACACCACCAGCGCAGCAAAACCGTGCGGGGTTTTGTTTAGCGCATCTATCTGCTCGGCAACGCCTTCGGCAAATTTGGTACCGTCCGGGTCGCTGATACGATAGCTGTCGGGGGCTTCAACGTGGCGAAAGTATTGTTCAAGTCCAAATCCGGTATCGGGTACGTTACTGCGGCTTAACTGACTGACCAGTGCTGTGTTGCCATGATACGTCGCATCGGTTGCGATGATGCCGCGGCGGCCTGTGACTGCTTCTGCCATTCGCAGTGCGATGTCGTTGGCCTCTGAACCGGTGCAGGTCATGATGGCCGTGGCAAGCGTCGGGTGCATGGTTGCCGTGAGGCGTTCTATGTAGTCAAGAATGCCTTCATGTAAATACCGCGTATGCGTATTTAACGTGCCGGCCTGACGGCAGATTGCCTCCACTACTCTGGGGTTACAGTGCCCAACATGGGGCACGTTGTTATAACAGTCGAGGTAACGTTCGCCCTGTGCATCCCACAGCCATACGCCTTCACCTTTAACGAAGTGCACGGGGTTATCGTAGAATGTAGATACATTCGGCCCCATGAGTTTCTTTCGACGGGCAAGCAGTTCTGCGGTTGAGTCGGTCACATTATTCCTGTAACGGATATTCCGTTCACATGTGGGTTAACTATTACCGGTAATTGCCTGGCAATTACACAAACGGCAGATAGTAGTCGCGCACTTCATCGACACTTTTGCCACGCAGGCGGCTGCATTCATCACGTTTAATATACAACAGCGCATCACAGTACAATTCGCCTACCGCATGGCGCAGGGCTTTGTTTTTATCAAGTGCCTGAAGTGCCTTGTTAAGCGTTGCGGGCACATGGCGGGTGGCACGCACTCTTTCCATACCATCGAGGTCTTCTGCAGGGGGTGCTGTAATCTTCCCCTGCACACCAAGCTTTGCAGCCTGCAGTACCGAGGCCACTGCCTGATACGGGTTGGCAGCACAGTCTGCCATGCGATGTTCGAGTCTGGCGCTGCCTGCACTCTTTGTGGCACTGCGAATGGTCACCAGCCGGTGGTCATCCGCCCAGTTGGCCCAGTACCCTGCCATACTGCCGGCGCTAAGCCGGTCGTAGCTGTTTATGGTGGTAGCAAGCAGCCCTGCCAGTGCTTCGTGGTTATCAATCATTCCGCCAATGCAGTGGCTGGCAAGCGCTGATAACTCTCCATCAGGTGCTATAGCATTATTGCCGTGCTGATCGGTCAGGCTAAAATTAATGTGTAGTCCGGAACCACCGCGATCGGGCACAGGCTTTGGCAGAAAGCTGAGTAAAAGGCCTTTTTTAAAGGCGATTTCGCGAGCCATAGTGCGCAGTAAAAAGGCATCGTCACAGGCTTTAACCGCTTCATCAAAACGCAGTGTCAGTTCAAACTGACCGTTGTCGTATTCGCCATTGAGGCTTTCTATAGGTATTCCTGCATGGCGGGCGGCTTCCCAGATCTCGTCAGTTAGCCCGCGCGGGTCGTTTTCGGGGCCGGTGCCGTAGACAAACGAACCGGGAGTGTCGTATGGCCGCCAGACGCCATCATCGTCACGCTGAAATACATAGGCTTCGGTTTCCAGCCCAACCATCGGGCGGTAACCGAGTTGCTGCCATTCACTGACACAGCGTTTTAGTTGGGTACGCGCACAGAGCCCGAACGGCTGATCGTCGGCGTAGAGATCACCAATAGCAATTTCGGTATTCGCCTGCCACGAAGGACGCCGCTGATTGTCGAGACGCAATTCCATGTCCGGCAGGCCGTCATAAAACCCTGCACCGGGCATTTTTAGCAGATCACGATCATACGTCACTGCAAACACACTGCGTGCAAAACCGACAGCGCCACCGGCCGCTACATCGACAGGCACATACTTTCCGCGCGGCAGATTGAGCATGTCGCAAAACATCACACGGGTGCGATTGGGTGTGGTCATATTTGGATCATTCCGGCTGGCAGTAGGCGCAGTTAGTTCTGCCGGTGGTTACATAAAGCTGGCAGCCCCGGACAACCGGGGTCTGCCAGTTGATGGTTTTTACTTACTGAACCATTTCGATCAGCTCACCGAGCTTTTCGCGGTCAGCTTCGATACGGGCTTTGGAAGCTTCCATATCCTGCCAGTAAACACGTGCGCCGGTTTCTGCCATGAGCTTCTGTGCTTCTTCACCGGCCATGGTGGCCGAGGCGATTTCTGCCAGTTTATCGATCACTTCCTGCGGTGTGCCTTTCTTGACGAACAGTCCGTTCCAAAGCTCAAGGTTGTTTACACCGGCCTGCTCTGCAATGGTCTGAACACCATCAAGCTTGGCAATAGGCGCTTCACCAATGTTACCCAGCACGTTGATTTCACCGAGGCACGGTTCTATTAGCGCAAGCGTTGTGTTGATCACGTCGGCATCACCGCATCGGGGTCACGGATCCACGCCGCGAGGTCGTCGACGTTGATGCTGCCGTCCTCGTTGTAGGTGTTGAGGATGCCGCCGGCGAAGGTGGTGCGGCTCATCAGGTGGGTGAGGTCGGGGGCGGACCCGGAGACCACCTCGGCGCCGTCGTAGTCGAGGTCGTTGAAGCCGTTGACCAGGTGGCACGAGGCGCACTGGTTGGTGAAGACCTCGAGCCCACGGGCCTCGGCGCTCGGC
>CAYZVB010000429.1:3076-4284 GCA_964481315.1 uncultured Granulosicoccaceae bacterium | reverse complement strand
CGCACGGGTGAGTGAGTGCGGCTTTGAAGTGTTTGTTCGCGATGACGGCACCAACCACAGTGACTACCCCAACCGTCATGCAGAAGACTATGATCAATACCTGCGTGAGCATGGCATGGATGGAGACAACCCGTGGGAGGAGTGGGCCAACACCGGCGTTGCCGAAGACGGTGAATTTGTGTCAGGGTGGATGCTCGAAAACGCACAGGTCGCGGCAAAGGTACCAAAAGAACATTCCGAAACCGCCTGGCTAACCACCCGCGGCATAGAGTACATCGAGTCACAGGGTGAACAACCATGGCTGTGTCACCTCAGTTATATCAAACCGCACTGGCCGTATATGGCACCGGCACCCTACAACAATATGTACAGCGCAACCGATCTGCCGCCCGTCAACCGCAGCGAACAGGAAAGAAACAGCGATCACCCGTTTCTCAATGCATGGACCGGCATGCGTGTCAGCCAGAGCTTTTCACGTGACCATATCAGGGATACCGTCGCACCGGTGTACATGGGGCTAATCAAAGAACTCGACGATCAAATGGGTCGATTGTTCGATTACCTGAAATCAAGCGGCCGCCTCAAAGACACCATGATCGTGTTTTGTTCCGACCACGGTGATCACATGGGCGATCACTGGCTTGGAGAGAAAGATCTTTTTCACGACTGTTCGGCACGTGTGCCACTAATGATCTACGACCCGCGCGCAACTGCCAATGCAACACGTGGTACCAGTGTTAATCATCTGGTAGAAGGCATCGATCTGACACCAACGTTTATCGAATACTTCGGCGGCACAATAAAACCGCATATACTTGAAGGCCGTTCATTACAGCCGTTGCTGAACGGGCAAAACCCGCCTTGGCGTGAGTATTGTGTTTCCGAATACGACTACGCCACGCGTGATGCACGGGTAGCACTGGGTATCGATCAAAACGACGCACGTCTTGCGATGATTTTCGACGGGCGCTGGAAATATATTCATGTGGAAGGCATGCGTCCGTTGCTGTTCGACCTGCAAACCGACCCGCAGGAAGTAAACGAGATAGGCGGTGACCCGGCCTATGCCGATCAGCTAAAAAGACTCACAGCACTACACTTTGAATGGAGCCGGCAGCACCACAATCGCATTACGTTAAGTGCCGACACAATTCAAAATATGACAGACGACAGAGAACCCCCCGGCATCATTATCGGCTATGCAAACC
>CAYZVB010000429.1:0-3066 GCA_964481315.1 uncultured Granulosicoccaceae bacterium | reverse complement strand
CCCACAAAAACCCCCCCCGGGCGGGGGGGGGTCGGAGCCCAGGCGACGGGGAGGGCAGCTCTTAGCAGTTCATATATAAGATACACACCACCCCAACAAACCTACCCCTGATTAGGCACAGTACTACGCGCCTTACCGGTACGCTTAATACCCAGCCTGCGTTCCCGTTCAATAATAATAATGCCCGCAGTCACAATAAGCGCCACACCCGCCATCATAATCCCCGTCGGCAATTCATCAAATATAAAGTACCCCACAAGCAACGCCAGAATAATCGAACAATATTCAAACGGTGCAATAACCGCGACTTCTGCAAAGCGATAACTCTCCGTCAACAAAATTTGCCCCACGCCACCAAGCAGTCCCGCTGTCACTAGTAAAAACGTTTCATTCCCCGTCGGCACTTTCCAGCCGAATGGCAGGGTGAGCAGTGCGAGTACACTCGACATGATAGAAAAATAAAAAACAATAGAGCCGGTAGTCTCCGTCGCCACCAGCTTACGTGCAAACACCTGCGCCAGCGCAGAGAACATCGCCCCCATCAGAGCGACCAGTGCGCCAATGGTCTGCAGTCGACTGGTCACTTCCGAATCAAACACCGTAAGCCGTGGTGAAAGAACCAACATCACCCCGAACAACCCCAGTAACAGCGCCGAAAAACGCACCAGCCGGATCTTCTCACCCAGAAACATCGCCGCCAGCATGGTCACGAGTAAAGGCGCTGCATAGCCGATAGCAACCACCTCCGGCAACGGCAGCAAACCAATTGCCATAAAGCCCGATGCCATCGCACAAGTGCCCATCAAACCGCGCCAGACATGCCCCATCGGGTCTTTGGCTTTTAGCTTCTCGGGAAAATCACCGCGTATGATTAGCCAGATAAGTAAAACTGGGATTGCAAATAGGGATCGGAAAAACACCGCTTCGCCTGGTGGGATTTCTCCGGAGGTGGCTTTGATTAGGGCGAACATGCTGACGAAGATGATTACTGAGAGGACTTTTAGGGTGATGCCGCGGACGGGGTTCAATGGCGTTCCGGTGTGAGTGTGAGGGTGAGAGTCTGGGTGGTTTCGATTGTGGGGCAGGGTGGTTGGTGACGCCAGTGTGGTGTCTGGGAGGTAATTTCCTGTTGTTTGGGGTGAACCGGCCAGGTCGATTTTGATCCTCAATCGACATAACCCCTGTGGGCGAATATTGGGTCGACACGGAGGCCCGTTGGCTCACTGCTGGAGATTTTGCGCCTTGTAAAAAAGATGGACGAGCACTACTATCTAGCCAATCTAGCTATATGTGGGTAGGTGTTGATGAAGTGGCAACTGGCGGAAGCTAAAAACAGGCTCAGTGAAGTGGTGAATCGCGCACTCGAAGAAGGGCCGCAACGCATTACCCGGCGCGGCGATGTTGTCGTGGTTATCTCCGAATCGGACTATGAGCGTGCTGTTGGAAAAAAGCCTAAGTTTTATGAATACCTGAGTTCTGCAAATCTTGAAGGGTTGGAACTGGAGCGCGACCCTTCGTCGCTGCGCGATATAGATTTATGAAAGTCATATTAGACACGTGCGTGCTGTCCGAACTGAATCGCGAGCGACCTTCGGAGAACGTCAGGCATCATGTCGAAGCCATCGCAGATGAAGCGCTTTTTATAAGCGCAGTAACTATTGGAGAGATTACCAAAGGAATATCGCTACTTGAGACAGGAGAGAGACAACAGCAATTGCAGTCCTGGCTGAGCGGGCTGGAATCACATTACGGTGAGCATATTCTGGGGTTTGATGCTGGTGTTGCCAGACTGTGGGGGGAGCTGACGGCAAAGGCCCGGCGCATCGGTCGTGTGGTACAGGCAGCCGATGGAATAATCGCAGCGACGGCGATCTACCATGGCTGTCATGTGATGACTCGCAATGTGTCAGGCTTCGAGCCTACCGGGGCGCTAATAATCAATCCATGGTGAAGCGGTTCGCTTTGAAGCCCGGGATTGCCTTGTTGCCGTTGAAGAAGGTGTTTTGGCCTGGCGGGTGAGGTAAAATTCAACGCCTGCAAGGATAGTTTAGACTGTGCGAAGTTGAGGCTCTATGAAAAACAAAGACAAGAAAGAGCTAAGCGAAGCAGACATCGCCGCGAAATTTATCACTCCTGCCATTCTGAATGCCGGTTGGGATGAAATGACGCAGATTCGCCGCGAGTATCCGCTAACCCCCGGGCCGGTGATCGTGCGCGGCAACATGTCCTCCCGCAACAAGAAAAAAAGCAAACGCGCTGACTACCTGCTGCAGATGAAAAAGGGACTGCCGGTAGCGGTGGTAGAGGCTAAATCAAACAACTTTCCACCCAGCCATGGAATGCAGCAGGCACTCGGCTACGCAGATATTCTCGGTATACCAAGTGCGTTCAGTTCTAATGGTGATGCCTTTGCCTCGCACAACAAAGCTGCAGAGCCAAATGAAGATATTGAAGTAGAGATTCCGCTGGAGAACTTCCCGTCGCTCGAAGAACTTTGGCAACGATACCGGAGATTCGATCCGTTAGTCGCCGAGCAACATAATTTAAGCCTCGAGGCTAGGGCAGCAGAACCACTGGCACCCGATTACAACGTACCAAGCGATGATTCGTTAGTTCTGCAGCCCTACTACGATGACGGCAGTGGCAAAGAGCCACGCTACTACCAGATTCAAGCCATCAACCGTGTCGTAGAGCGAGTTGCCATCGGTCAGAAACGCCTGCTACTGGTGATGGCCACCGGCACTGGCAAAACATACACCACCTTCCAGATTATCTGGCGTTTATGGAAAGCAGAGCGGGCAAAACGCATTCTATTCCTGGTTGACCGTAACATCCTCGCTGACCAAACACTCACTAATGACTTCGCCCCCTTCGGCGATGTCATGACCAAAATCAAAAACCGCAAGATAGACCCGTCTTACCAAATCTATCTCGGCTTATACCAGGCACTGACCGGTCCAGACGAAGAAGACAAAATCTTCAAAAGCGTATCACGCGATTTCTTCAACCTTATCGTCATAGACGAGTGCCACCGTGGCAGCGCCAAAGATGACTCCGCATGGCGGG
>CAYZVB010000428.1:0-4300 GCA_964481315.1 uncultured Granulosicoccaceae bacterium | reverse complement strand
ACTCTGCTGTTCCATCCACTCCTGCATTAACCCGGGCCGGGCGTTCGCCAGCACCTGGAGCGTGTTCATGTAAAACCCCATATCCGGACCATACTGAGCAGACGTGATATCAGCCACTGAATCAAGCGCGGCATCGAAATCCACATCTGCCCAGCGTTGATATACGGCGGAACCCAGAGTGTTGTAGTACTGATTGCTATAGTTGTATTGAAACCCGGATCTAAGCTGTGCGGCCAGTTGACTCAGCTGATCTGTGTCTGCCGATCCAAGCTTTTCAAAAAACTCTGAAAGGTTCGAGTAGTGCCGGATACTACCGAGGTTGGTTAGCTCAATTGGTTGAGCTGGAACTGCTACGTCTTCTGTGCTGACTGATGCTGTTGGCCCGCTGACGTCTGATGCTTCCTGTACGGAACGCGCAGATACCGAAAGAGCCTCATCATCCTGTACCGGAGCGAACGGGGATACTGGCTGTTTCTCTTCAGGTTTTTGCTGAGAAACTGCATCGATAACCCGATTTTCCGGCGCGGACATTGGAACCAGCCCTGCCAACAGGTATCCGGAAATAGCACCAACCAACAAGACAACAACATACCGCATAACTACCTTCCTATTTCAAACTGCCGAAGACAAAGAAACGTAAAGTGTTAATGTAATATTTAAAGCCCGCCAGCGCCACAATGTGAGACCTTGTGACAATTCCAAAACGCTGTGTATTGGAATAAACTCAGACCATTGCAGTCGAGCTCAGCTGTGCCTGCCTCAGGAGAACAGATTGCACACGTGGATGTTACATTGACGGCACAGTTCCCATCATTCAACTTCCCCCGCGTTAAATAACCACCAGTCCATACCGCGTACTCCGCCCTCCGCCCGGCAACTTAACCAGGCACTCCTTTTTAACCAGATCAGCAAGTTCTCTGGTTGCAGTGGCTTTACTAACTTTAGCAAGGCTCCGGTACTTGCTGGCGTTAATGCCATCAATGAATTCCTCTCCGCGAGAAACAAGCAGTCGATTCAGTACTTTCACTTCCCTTTCATTTAGTACGGTTTGTGCGTGGCGTTGCCAGAAGCGTGTTTTATACAACACTTGATCAAAGCGGGTTTTTGATAGCGCTACAGACTCGATCAATGTTGTTAAAAACCATTTCACCCAATCGGTAATTTCCAGTGTTCCTTTTTGTGTTTTTTCAAGCAGCGAATAGTACTCGTTACGCCGAGCCATAATCGCAGCACTGTGTGAGTAAAACCTTATCTGGTTATTCTCCGCCTGTGCCAATGCTCTATCTGCCAATGCACGAGTGACGCGGCCGTTTCCATCATCAAACGGATGTAAGGTCACAAACCACAAGTGGGTAATTGCCGCACGCACGTAGCTGTTTAAATCAGCGGGCGGGTTATTGAACCACCGTAAGAAACGTTCAAGTTCAGCTTCCAGCGTGCTCCCCGGCGGTGCTTCAAAATGCACCACCGGCCGATCAATACGACCGGACACAACCTGCATGGGTTCGTCGCCGCGTAAACTACCAACATTGATCGTCAATAACGGATTCGGATTGACGAAAAGCGCCGCCTGCCATTCGCATAACATCGACAGCGTGACAGGGTCACTTAGTTGAGTTGTCGCTGCGATCAGTAACTCCGCCAGCGCATCGGTTTGTGCGGTGCCAGGATCGGACACCCCGGCACTCTCAAGCCCGAGTTTGTTAACAACAGACGAGCGCACGGACCTGGCGTCGAGAACCTCGCCCTCTATTTCACTGCTGCGGATTGCGGTTTGCACCAACGTGTCGATGTGTACCTGGATCTGAGCATCCGGCACCAGCCCTGCATCCGGTGGCGGAAACTCATTTAGCGCGTTCTGCAGTTGAACCACAAGCGGCTCGAGCGGCACGGCCTGCCACACGAACTGCGGTGAGCCCACGCCTTGCCACCCATCCAGCTGCCAGATGTACTTTGCCATATCCAGTTGATTTTATTATAGATGAGCCGATTATAGCATTTATTCGGCTCACCATATGAGCCGAATAAAATGGATATTCGGCTCATGGGCAAACAGACTTTAACGATGGGTGTCCCGATTGGAGCTGCCATTTGACTCTCCCGAATTCCACACTAAAATTCCCCCTCTGCTTTCCATCCCACCACCTTTCCATCTTTAAACTCTAAATTGTACTTAGCCTCATTCATCTCGTGCGTTGCGATGGGCGCTCCTTCATGAAGATTTACTCCAGCACCACTTAGCAAGGTTCCGACACCTTTATCATCAAACCTCAGACTCATAACATATTCATGTTTTAACTCTGGAGAGGCATTTTCCACTACACAGCTTCCACTAGTGACCATAATAAAGTTCGGCCGTCCTGCTTCGATCGGTACGTTGTGTCGATATACAGTGCTACAAAGCATTTTTCCAGATAGCGGCATCACGGCTTCGACGTCCGCACTGCTGGCCAATGGAGTGGATATTGCAGCTGCAATTGGGAATAAACCTGCAGCTAACCGCTTCGTTAGGCCATAAAATATACCTGTATATTTAGTATATTTCATATCATGAATTTTTTTATTCAGAGGATTTCTCATAGTTTTCCGACCGTGATCTTTTTGTTTAACTAGTCTACAGAAAATAATCTACCAGCAGAGCTGATTGTTTTTTTACAGATAACCCAACAGAAAGTCATGAACCATATGGGTCACACACCAGGGCATCTCCTACGAGTTTCTTAATGCATTTACCGATGCGCCAAGATCCATCTGTCGAGCGACATCCATCCTGGGCATTGCCCTTTTTAGTTAGTTCCTGATTGTATGAATACTTTTCCCTGTTTTTGTCGAAATATCCGTTGTTGAGTATCCGCTGGCGATACTAATTGCAACGTCTGCTTCTGCACCTGTCACTCCGTAGTGTTCTTTTTAATAACCGTTTGATTTCGTTGTTACCAACAGCTTTGGATAAGATTATTCGCAAATAAGTATTTTCACTTAAGCGGCACTGCTCTATGATTGAGCGCTCTACAAGTTCAGGCACATGTCGCGCTATACGGCAGGCATAGCTTCCGCCTCTACTATCTTCAGTCAGAAATGCGAGAGGGTTTGTGTCTCTTTTATTAAACTGCTTGCGGTGTTTTCTTCTGCAGAATCATCACTAGTGATAAGACAACACCGGAACAGCATATGTCGCGGACTTTGACTCTGCCCGAGCCGCCTCACCCCGGATTGCTGTCGATGGCAAGACTGAAGAGCGTCACGCCCCTGGTTTTGTCAGCGAATTGAAGTTCGTCTCATAGGCCAATGTAGCCGAAGAATTTACCAAAATAGTTTTCAAACAAGGAGTTGCAATAGGATTGTCATGATTTGAGAGTGAAATAATTTTACGGGATGTCGTCCATATGAGTGACAGTCTTATCGGTGTCAAGTGATTACACTCATACAGTGTGCAAAATCGACAACAACCAGATTGATGTGTTGCGGGAAAACCTGCTTCTGATATGTAGTTTGCACGATCAGCACCTGTTATAGCGGATGGGCCGATTGAGGATCGTCGTTTTCTGACGCTGCGCTTCTGTAGCCTGTACACAGATTATTCAGCAGTTCTACAACACCACGGAGAAGGATCAATGCACAGTGTCGAAAATGACTCAAAAATGCACAGCGCAATTGCATACGGATTAGTAGTATTGCTGCTAATCACCAGTACAGGTTGTGGCTCTGACGCTGAGAGTTCTGATATCGCCCTTATGGACGATAGCAACACCGCTTTCATTCCGCCATCAACCGCATCGGAGTTGGCAGGAATATTTGCAACTCAATATTCCAATGCAAATGACTTCGACATTTGGGTATGCTCCATGGACGGTGGAAGTCCGATCGTTGCCTATCACCTCGGGGCTGATCAAAACGGGGTCGAGTATGATTTACGCAACCAAAATGCCGAAACCGCTTTCACCTGGACGGCAATGTCCGGGAGCAGCTTGACAACGGTAGCGGACACTGGCCTGGAAACGGTGGTTGACAATATCATTTTCTCATCAAGAAACAACGTCACGTTCACCGTAAATCAGCAGTTAACATTCAGCTGCCAGCGTGAAACCAACGCATTGCTTAATGAGCCCACCTCCGTGATACCACCTGTCAACCCAAACGACAATTCCCTGAACTACGGTGGACAAGAGTATCAACTTACTCACGGATTAGAAGAACAATTTCGTTTTCGTCCTGTTCAGGGTAACGACACGCATCGCAGCAGTCAGATCAATATTGCAGACGGTGAATTTTTTTCAACGATTCTCCTTTCCCCTTCCGC
>CAYZVB010000427.1:0-4312 GCA_964481315.1 uncultured Granulosicoccaceae bacterium | reverse complement strand
AAGAAGACACCAGCGCCGGGCTTGACGCCGGTGCCGACGACTACATTGGCAAGCCGTTCTCGACTCGCGAACTGATGGCGCGGGTCAACGCCATGCTGCGTCGCACCAGCGTTCGAAACGTAATGACGCACGGCAGACTGACCGTCGACACTGATGCGCACAGCGTAACCGCGGGCGATGACACAATCAGCCTGGGACACAGCGAATTCAAACTGCTGGTATTTTTTCTTAGCCAGCCGAACCGCGTATTCAGCCGTACGCAGCTGCTCGATCAGGTGTGGGGTATGAATCACGATGTCGAAGAGCGCACCATTGATGTGCATATTCTGCGGCTGAGAAAAAGCCTGCGCGACCACAATATGGACCATATTATTGAGACGGTTCGGGGCGCGGGTTACCGCCTTGCACCCGACAAAACCGACCCTCATCATTCCGGCGCCGCACAGTAAACAGTCAGATGCTTGTAATTTTCTGATATGCCTCCGATACAGTCTTTATAATGCCGGCAATTTTACGAGTACCTGCATCCCGAATCGGGGCAGCCCGGGCCCGGCGCTGGCTGTGCAAGTGCCTCATATTTCAACGGATTTGCGAGTATCTGATGTGCAAAACAGCAACCATGCAACGCATACCGTGCCTGCCGGACCGCAAGGCTGCCAGGTTCCAGCCAATCCCGGTGCAGCACGCATGATCCGCGTGCCAGCGCACCTCTCCGTCGACGCCGGCTGATCACTGATGGCGGTTAATTCCCACTGGTCACAAGAGAAAGTCCGCTTCGCGCTTATTGCTGTGTTTGGTGGCGTGATCGGCTGGATCATCGGCAACGTCTGGCTGGGCGTGGCACTGACTTTCATGCTGTATTGCGGATGGATTCTTTATCAGGCGCGCCAGGTAGATCAGTGGCTGCAAAAAGGGGCAAAGCGTTCCACAGCGCCCGACACCGTCGGTGTGATCGGCCACATTGAACAACTCATCTTTCGCCGCAAGCAAAGCAACAACGTTCGCAAGCAGCGGTTGAAAAAAATTGTTGGCTGGTACAACCGCTCGGCGTCTGCCCTGCCCGATGGCACCGTTGTCACCGACGGTTTCCATGAAATTGTCTGGGCCAACGAGGCGGCGCTTCGGTATCTGGGTATTCGCGGCTCACGTGATGCCGGACAGCGAATAGACAATCTGGTACGTGACCCGGTGCTGCAGGAGTACATTCAAAGCAGCGATAACGACAACGAAGAAATTGAGATTACGTCGCCGGTTAATCGCAACATGACACTTTCAATCCGGCGCGTAACCTATGCAGAAAACCTTTATCTGTTTACCGCCAGAGATATCAGTCAGCGCGTACAGTTGCGTGAAACGCGGGCAGCTTTTGTGGCCAATGCCTCGCATGAGCTGAAAACACCGTTAACCGTGGTGAGCGGTTATCTGGAAATGCTGGGTGACGATAAAACCCTGCCGGAGCAGACTCAGCATCAGATCCGCATGGCAGAAGTGCACGCGAAGCGCATGACCGATATCGTTACCGACCTGCTCACGCTTTCAAGGCTTGAAAATCAGGAGCTCGATCAGAGCCAACTCGAAGAGCTGCCGGTTGCCAATATTCTGGACGAAACCGTGGCGGCGCTGTCTACGCCCGAAGCCAACTTTCTTGTCGACACCGATAATAGCCTGTGGCTGCTCGGCAGCGATACGGAAATTAAAAGCGTATGTACCAACCTGTGCCAAAACGCCGCGCAGCACAACGAGCCCGGCACGCAGATTCGCGTGACGTGGGCGCGCAACACCGAGGGTGATGCGGTACTGAGCGTCACTGACAACGGCAAGGGCATCGACCCGCAGCACATTACCCATATTACCGAGCGCTTTTACCGGGTAGACAGCGAATCCGGAGGTACCGGACTTGGGCTCGCCATTGTCAAACACATTGTTAACCGCCACCAGGGCAAGCTCGATATCGAGAGCACGCCGGGTGTTGGCACCACGTTTAGTGTGATTTTCCCGGCCGAAGTGGTGCTGACACGCGAACCCGCCGGAGCGACGCAGAACGCGATAAATTCCTGAGCAAATCGATAATTGCATGTTATTCAGCAAGTTAGAGAGGAAAACCTGCGCACTCAAGTTGACAAAACAGCTTAAAATCAGCTTTTTGCCCTGCTGTCATCAAAGTTTCATAAACCGTTGCTATGTTACCGATCATGAAAAATAGAAAGGAAAACAAGATGAATCTTCAGACAACGACAATTGCCGCGGTTGCTGGTGCATTATTTATTGCTGCCGCCTCGCACGCGCAATCAGCCCGCGATCAGATCAGTATCGTCGGTTCATCGACGGTTTATCCGTTCGCCACGGTAGTCGCTGAGCGATTTGGTCAAACCACCGGTTTCAAAACACCAAAGATTGAATCAACAGGTTCCGGCGGTGGCATGAAGCTGTTCTGCAACGGTCTTGGTGTAGAGCACGCCGACATCACCAATTCGTCGCGGCGTATGAAAGCCAGTGAATACCAAACCTGTCAGGAAAACGGTGTCACCGATATTATCGAAGTGCTGATTGGCTTCGATGGCATTGCACTGGCAAATGCGGTCGACTCCGATCTTTTCGAAATCAGCAGACGCGATCTGTTTCTGGCGCTGGCCAAACAGGTGCCTAACCCGGACGGCTCTGAAACCTTCATAGACAACCCGTACCAGCGCTGGTCTGAAGTTAACGAAGAACTGCCGGATGCCAAAATTGAAGTATTAGGCCCGCCGCCTACATCAGGTACACGCGATGCATTTGCCGAGCTGGCACTGGAAGGCGGCTGCAGTGAAATTGAATGGATTGAAGCACTGGAAAAAACCGATAAAGACCAATTCAAAGCGGTTTGCCACACCGTGCGGGAAGACGGTTTGTTTATCGAAGCCGGTGAAAACGACAACCTGATCGTACAAAAGCTTGAAGCCAACCCGAACGCCCTTGGAATATTCGGTTTCAGTTTCCTCGACCAGAACAGCGATATCGTGCAGGCATCGTGGATCGATGGCTTTGAACCAACATTCGAATCAATAGCCGACGGCAGTTACCCGATCTCACGACCACTGTATTTCTACGTGAAGAAAGCACACATTGGTGTAATACCGGGCATTAAGGAATACCTGGATGAATTTACCAGTGAGGGGACCTGGGGCGAGGAAGGTTATCTTGCCGATAAAGGCATGATTCCACTGGGTGATGACATCAGGGAAGCTGCCGCCGAGTCGATTGGCAACCTTGAAAACATGCCTGCACTGGAAAGCGATTAATCACTACCAATTCGCGTGGTCACAACAGTAGTTCTGCAATGCCAGCCATCGAGCTGGCATTGCCCGTTTCAGCCGCAGCGGATGATGCAGTGATACACATGTGTATAAAGACATATTCAGTACAGTGCCGGCAGGATACGCTACTATATAAACAAGTAAACGGCATGGTTCGCTGCTGAAAGAACAATGCAGATTAGTGAAGCTTCAACCCGGTTTTTGCAGCAGGCAGCAACAGCGCAAAACCTAAACGATGGCAGGAAAAAAGCGTGACGATCAGTCTGCTACTTCTGGTGATATTTATACTGGTTGCACTGGCCTATACCATTGGCCGCACCCGGGCGGTTAAACAAAGAACCGCAGACGAACGCCCGCACTCGCTGCCACGCTACTACGGTTATCTGGTCGCCTTGTGGACACTGGTACCGGCGTTAATTGTCATTGTATTGTGGGGCTTGCTGGAATCAACCGTGCTAACCAGCATGGTTACCAGGCAACTGCCCGACAACATTCAAACCCTGCCGGAAGGCCAGCTTAAACTCGTTATAAACGATATTAAAAATCTCGCAGTCGGCAATATTTCAAGCCCAAGCTCCGACCCGGTGCGAGTCACCGCCGCTGAACACTTCAATGGCCTGCTCGCCAAATCACGCTGGGCGCGGGCAATTATCACTATTGCCGCCGCGCTGCTTGGTATGTTTTTCGGACTGCGATCCATATCACCACATACCAGAGCACGGGTGATGGTAGAGCGCGCGATTATGTTCTTTTTAATTGCCTGCAGCAGTCTGGCTATTCTCACCACCGTTGGCATTGTACTGTCAGTGCTGTTTGAGTCGTTACGATTCTTTGGCAAGGTACCGTTTACCGAGTTTGCATTTGGCCTGCACTGGAGCCCGCAAACCGCTATACGTGCAGATCAGGTCGGAAGCTCAGGCAGCTTTGGCGCGGTACCGATATTTGCAGGCACACTGTTAATCTCTGCCATCGCCATGCTGGTAGCAGTACCATTCGGTTTAATGTCTGCCATTTACCTT
>CAYZVB010000426.1:0-4341 GCA_964481315.1 uncultured Granulosicoccaceae bacterium | reverse complement strand
GTATTGAATTGCTACACATACGCCGGTGATCTGCAATCCAGAGAGCTCGACGGCGATCGTTCGACAGTTGAAGCATTTTATTTTGAGCCGCTTGATATCACATGGTTGGCAGATGCCAATCTCGGTTTAACTGAAACATTTGGCCTTGAAAGAACGACAATAGGTTTTTACGACTACAGACTGCTTGTCGACGTTGACGGTAGTATGCTTTGGGGGTCACTCGACTCGTATTTTGAGTACATGAATCAGTCTCGGTATCTTGGGTACAGCAATTGGCGCTTACCGATTGCACAAGGGAGGGGAGACGACGGTTGTTCTGTTCAAATGCCGGCTGGAGAAACCAACCTTACCTGGGGATCCGGTTGCAGCGGCCCCGAAGTTGGTCAGTTTAATCAGTATTTACTGGCAGAATATGGTGGTGTTGAAAATACCCCGTTCAGAAACCTCGATACCACACGACGCTGGCTGGGGTCGGATGGTCCCTCCGGCAGGCACCACTTCACCTTTGGCAGCAATGATTCGCTAAACTTTTGTGCGTCGGGGCGTTGCTATACCGGGCAAGTATGGGCAGTTCACGATGGTGATATTGGTGACACTGTTGACTGTGTTGATACAGATGGAGACGGTTGGGGCTGGGACGGTGTGACTTCCTGTGTAGCAGAGACTACTCCTGCTGTCTGTATCGACACGCCACCTGCCGGTGATGGCTGGGGATGGGACGGGGCAACTTCTTGTCAATTGCCCAGAAGCGGAGCGGGGGGTTGCCGGAACTACGGTCACTATCCCTGGGGGTGGAATGACTGGACTCAAAGTTCCTGCAGACTGGATTGAGAATGCAGTCTGCAACGGCGTTTACAAGCAACCCCCTACCTAACCTAATAGCACATGGACTGTCGACAACAGATTTGTGGTGAAGTCTTTTATCCGAATAGCTGGGGCCACAGTCGTATAAATACGAATAGCAATGAAAGGGTTACCACTAATATCACTCCCAGCAGCCCAAACTGCGAGGGGGTAAGTGGCTCTCGCGGTTTCTTTTTCAATTCACTGTCTCCGGATAATTAAATATCACCAAACAAGGTGGCTGCAGAATCTAAATCCCCATGTATGCATCCCACAGCGAGGATCTGCTGGTTTTTTCCTTTCCCTTACCTGTGAGTGTTTCAGTACGCATTCCGGTGTCGGGTCGTGAGTATTTTATTTGAAGCACAATTCTTTTGCCTTGCTAAAACTTTAATGCATTGCCTATGTCGTAGCGCAACAGTTCCTGGTTGTTGAGTGGCCGGGTTGCACAGGTTTCAAGTAGTTGAGGTGTGTCGTAGTTTTTATCTACATACACTTCGGACTCTGAATGTAGTTTTATTGAGTAAAGAAAGAACCGACGGCAGCCTGACCCGTCTGTATTGGTATGAAAACGAATAGCGTACGGCGGTCCCCAGATTCTGGAGTGGTAGAGCATCGGAAATGAAGAACTTCTTGTAGAGGGAACAACCTGAGCGCCGAGTCTGGCCGGGCCGTACTTCATGCGAGATTGTATGTCGCTGCCATTTGAACTGACGTAGTAGGTCTGTTCTGTATGGTGAAAAGTTCCGCATGCGGTGAGTAGTAACGTGCTAATGGCAAGTGCCATTGTTTGCAGCATGGCTCTGGCAAACATGTCTCTGTTCCATATGTTTTGACGATGCGGGGAGTGTAAGCCGTTAAGTGCCGGTGTATATCGCCGCGGCGTAAGCACCGTTGCAGACTACTTTCGGTACTGATGTTTGGTACTTTTCCAGCTTTACGGAGACTACCGGTTGTATTGCATAGCGTGACTTCGGAATCACCCGCGCGTAACGTCAAGTATATTTGTCATCGTGTCAATTTTGGCATACCTGAACAGAATGGAAATTAATTATCGGAGGGTGCTTCTCCGGTCCGGAAGCACTGGTACGGGCCCGTGTAATCGCTGTTCGCGACGCGTATTGCAGCTTTGCACTAACGGGATCGAGGGCATGCAATAATGTGCCTAACTTAAGAGATATGGAAAATATCTGAATAATTCGGCAAGGTTGCCGTAATTTCCATTCACTGTCAGTAGCCGGAGAAACCTACCGTGAATATAGAGTCTGACGCAGCGGAACGTATTGGTGGTTTTTTAAAGCTCCGGTCTGAATGGAGCGAATCTGTCGCTTCGCAAATCGCTGAAAAAGAAGGCATTGTTTTAGACAGGCAGCACTGGGACGTTATCCATTTTGTTCGAACCGAGTACTATGCCAACCACGGTTCAGTCCCGTTAGAACGCGACATTAAACGCGGTATGGAAAAAGAGTGGGACGCACCGGTGAGTTATTCCAGCCTGTATCAGATGTTCCCCGGTGGCTCGCTTCAATGTGCAAAGATAGCCGGCTGTATCACCATTACCACAGTTGATGATTTACTGGGTATAAAGGGTGACAGCGTATGGTCAATCGAACCGCAGCAACCCGTGATCGATGCGCTGTCACTACTGGCTGAAAAGAATATTGGCGCATTGATGGTGGTGGAAGAGGATCGGCTGGTTGGTGTTGTTTCGGAGCGCGACTTCACCCGTGATGTGCTGCTAAAGGGTCGCAGTCCGTCAGCAACAGCGGTAAAAGAGATAATGACCGAAAATATTATCTCCGTTGCACCGGATGATTCACTTGAAGAATGTATGTCACGTATGGTTGACCGTCGGTTCCGGCATTTGCCGGTACTGAATGAAAATCGTTTGGTTGGTGTATTGTCGATGCCCGACATTGTTAAAGTGATTGTGGAACAGCAGCAGTTCACTATCTCCCGTTTAAGTGACTAACGCAGCCTCGTGCAGACTCAGGTTCATTGCGCGTTTTCTAAAACGCGCGATTAAGCCGGTTCGATGAACGCACCATCCCAAACGATTCCGCAAAGTCTGTTAAGGATCGTAGAAGATGTTGGAAAACAATGCCGGTTACCGGTAGTGCGGGAGTTTGTTGTTGCACCCGAAAACGACAGTCTGCTGAAGAACAGCAAGTTTGCTGCTCTGGTACTTGACGACGACACCATCGGGTTAACTTTCGTTGCGCTTGATCAGGCGCAGCATGATTTGAACAGACTGAATATTGCCGCTGAAGTGCAGGGCAGCAATCCACTGGCACTTTGCGCACACTATGCATTGCGGCTGGCAGCGTACATTGGGTATGGCTGCAATTAATGCCGTTTGTCGCTGGTTATTCAGGCAAAGCGGGTACACGTTCGATGCTGCAAATAAAACCGCCAATACGGTAGATTTTAAAGAGTCGGATACCATTGGCATGGTCGGTTACTTTCCGCCGCTGGTAGAGCAAATTAAAGCACTGGGAATTCCGCTGACAGTTATAGAGCTTAATGAATCGCTAATGGTCAACGAAGCAAATTTTCGAGTGACTGACGACAGCACAGCGCTTAACCATTGCAGTAAAGTGATCTGTACCGGCACCACCTTAATTAACCATACGATAGATCACATCCTTGATCAGTGCGGTAATGTAGACGAAATACATGTGATTGGCCCGAGTACCGGTTGCCTGCCGGACCCGCTGTTTGCTCGCGGCGTTACCAGTGTCGGCGGGCGTCTTGTAAGCGACAGTCAGCGGTTTCTTGAACAATGGCGGTGCGACAAAAGCTGGAAGAGTGTTTCAAACAGATATTGCATCGTGGCGAAGAATTATCCGGGCTATCAGCAGTTGTTGCGGAATGTGAGCGGTTAATCAGACCATCTACTCGCGGTATCACCGGTATCCGGTAGTTTTAAAAAATACCAGCAGCCTCAGTGTATTGAGTATCAGTTAAAAGCGACTACACTCATTTGTAGCAGTACTTTACCCATACTGATAAAAGGACTTGTCATGCAATTGAACCATGCGGCACCGCGTGCGTTGTTGTTCTTCGTGTTGTTACTTTGTTTCTCGGTCTCTGCGCACGCAGATGATTTGGCCGGGGTGTCCGGTACAGACGTTTTTGATCTTTCGAATGGCACAGTGGTTGTGGCGCACGATACGATCATTGCTCCGGAGAACGTCTTCTCCATATCCAACGGGTTTGAAAACGGCCATACCCTAATGCGTAACGGCGGGCCGGGTTCGATGAGTTTTATTAACTTTGATACCGCTGAGTTTGAAACGGTGTCCGGTGTGCGGTTGTTTGCCAAAAATGATCAGGCCGGTTGCTGTCAGCGCAGAAGTCTGTCCGGATTCCGGTTGCTGGCAGATGTCGATAGTGACGGTGTTTATGAAACTGTGGTGGTTGAAACGGCTATCGATATTTCTTATCAAAATCAGCCCGGTAACGAGTCAACAGAAGTTGGAGAACTTGTTTTAAGCC
>CAYZVB010000425.1:0-4374 GCA_964481315.1 uncultured Granulosicoccaceae bacterium | reverse complement strand
TTTTTCTTCGGGTCTGCCACCGGACAAGGCGAGATAATAAAGCCATAGCCTTCAGTGAATAACCAGGGCCACACAACCATAGAAAGCCCGGAATCCGCCGTGGACTGGTGGGTTGACGAGGCTAATGCAGCAGCCAACAAAACCCTGCTGCCGACGGTAAAACATTCCTGGTACCTGGGCGCAAACATCCCGGGCAAACCCCGCATGTTCATGCCCTATGCCGGTGGGCTAGACACTTACCGCAATATCTGCCAGCAAGCGGCAAATGAAAAGTACAAACGTTTTGTAATCGGCTGATTTCACTTCAGTGTCATTCTTTTAACAAAGACACCCACAGATAATCGTAATCATTCATCCTTCAACAATTCTTTTGCGAAGACACCCATAGATATATTCTAATAGTTCTTTACTAAGACACCCATAGATATAACGGAGCAAACAAGGACACCCACCTGGAAACCACGAGACACTCACACCGGAAAGCAAAGTGCCTCATAGACAATCTAAATTTCCAACGAATACAGATGCTTTAAACTTTGGCAAACTCGTAATCCCGCAATGAATCCCCACCATGCTCTTCAACGCCGGCGCAATTCATCCGAAATCAATGCTATAAGATTGCTACAGCTGCGACTTCCCTGTGGTTGAATTCATCAATGGGATAGATATCGGTATATAAGTCAGGCGAATAGTGTCGAACTTGCAGATACATTCGGCCTTCTCTTTCGCTTGAATTTTGCACATGCCTGATCTAGTGAATTCAGCGATCCAACCAACCCCTTAAACCGACTTTCAAAGTGACCACATAGATAGACCCAGTGTTCTTTGGATATCGATAACCGCTGAAGGATCGGTAATGCATCCGCACTGATAGCCCCCTTTTTACCTTCTCGGATCTGCCTTCCGGTCCAATCCACCAGCTCAAGGTAATCACGCAGACTAAACGGTATTACTGCCGTTGTTCCGCTCTCCGCAGTTCTGCCGAACGGCAGCAACTCTTCCGGCTGGTAAGCATGTAGTTCGTTGCTGTTTGCGATCGGGGGCACCGCAGAGTCTTCTTTGACTCTCTGTTTCCAGTGAAGAATTCTACGACGAATGCTGGTGTGTTCAGATCGCTCCGGAGTTTCCGCTGTTTGCGCCCTAACCGGGTTTAGATCTACATAGGCCATACAAGCCAACAGCGCCTGCTCATCAAGCAACGCCTGGCATTTGAACCGCCCCTCCCAGAAACGACCAGTCACCTCATCTTCAGCATTAGCCATTCTTGCGACTTTTTCATTAAGAACCCGCATAAACCAGCTAATGCTTGCCAGCCGTGAACGCCACAGATCAACAAATACATCTAGTTGATGTCGCTCCTGTTTATTCAACGGTTCATTGTTGAGGTATTTGACAGACAACTCATTCCCCTGATGAAGCTGATGCCATCGGGTGATTACATCGCGGGCGTTAGACGCTTCCTGTGCAGACTGATCTATAAAAAGCACAACATGAAAGTGATTTGACATCACAGAGTACGCCACAAGATCCAGATAAAATACTTTCCCGAGTCGCAGCATCTCATTTTCGATAAATACACGGCGATGCTCAAAGGAACGACCGGTAAATCGATCATGACCGCACAAAAATGCACGCCGAACGCACCGACTTACGCAATGATAGTAAGGGGTTGCGTCAACTACGATTTGGGACTTACGGGGGGTGGGCATCGTTACTTCCTACATCTACAACTAACTACTGATTTTTATGTTGCTAAAAGCTTACTCTGGATTCCAGGCAGCACGTCACATTTAATTCAAATGTGGGCGTCAGCATAAAGAAAAAAAAGGACAGACTTACAGTGGGGACAGACTTACAGTGGGTGTCACCGTTAAGAACAATGGGTGTCACCGCTAAAAAAGGCAACAGCATTAACCGCTCGTTTATTTCCCACCTCTTTTGGGAGAGTTTAAGGTTTACATTGGTTAGGTGAATGCATATTATGTCATGACGTTAATTATGAGTTGTATATTCTCATGCCGGCAAAGAAATTTCGAAAAATGATCAATCCTGTTGCTGCCTTATTGCTGGCAGCTGTCGGTTCATCGCACGCGACGGCCGCGTGTGTTGATTCTGATGGTGACGGGTGGGGATGGGACGGCAACGCGAGTTACCTGGTGGAGAGGGTTCCACCAATCGACCCCACCGATGAGTCAATCTTTGACGATATTCCCTGCATAGATTCGGATGGCGATGGATGGGGCTGGCAACAACCGTATGCCGGGGTTGGGCGCAGTTGCAAAGTATCGAATTCGGAGCCCACGCCTATCCCTGAGATGGTTACCGTGCGAGCGGGTTGCTTCGATATGGGCAGCCCGGAGAGTGAGCCACTACGGACTGAACAGGAAGGTCCGCAATTCAATGTTTGTGTTAACGAATTTGCGATTAGCAGCCACGAAATCACCTTTGCATAGTACGATGCCTACGCCATTGCAACCAACAATCGGCTACCTGACGATGACGGGTATGGCCGCGGCAACCGGCCTGTGATTAACGTGGTGTGGAGTGAAGCCGTTAGTTACGCCAGATGGTTGTCGTCTCAGACCGGTCAAACGTACCGACTACCAACAGAAGCCGAATGGGAATATGCGGCGCGAGCAGGTACTACCACGCCGTTCCATACAGGGGATTTCATCACTTCCGATCAGGCAAACTTTCAGGCTCTGCAAAGTTACAACGGGTCTCCGGTTGGTGTGTTTCGCAATGAAACTTTGCCAGTCGGTTCGTTTCCCCCAAATGCTTTCGGCCTGCACGACATGCACGGCAATGCAATGGAATGGACCTGCAGCGCTTTCGTTGGGGACTACCGTTCTCCCGCGGCACCTCAACAATGTGATAGTACCAGCACAGGCAGGCGTAGTTTACGCGGTGGCTCATGGAGCGGCGTGGCCCGAAATATTCGATCAGCCTGGAGAAATTCCCTGTCAGTGAATTTTCGGAATCGATCGATTGGGTTTCGTGTCGTAAAGCAGTGAGAGACACTGCGCCAATCTCTACTGCCAGCAGTGAAAGGCGCTGCTTTGACGCTTGCGGGTTTTGACACAGCTTCTACCGGTTTGTCAGTTGGCGGTCCAGATATTCTGTTCGCAGGCTCAAACTACATAACCACGGTCCCCGCACTCGTTGCTCACGGTATTAGCAGTGCACTGTTACCACCATAGTAGATAATTCACACTCTTTGGTTCTCGCAGGGCCGGTTTTACATCTGGCTTCCTTATTCGCAAAGTGACTTGTAAGGTGCCCGACTCTGACCGAGGAACCGTGGTCCGATTGCATGTGCAGTAACCTGTTAAAGATGCCCCCGTACCCTGCAACAATCTCGACCAACATTGGCGTGAACTTCATTACCTGAGCCCCTGCCCGCTCGTGTCGCCATCACTCAACACAACTCAGCTACCAGCTATACATCCCTGCCACTGGTCAGTTAAGACACACTAATCTGAAAAACAAAACATGGGTGTCAGCATAAAGAAAAGAAAGGACAGACCTACTGTAGGTGTCATCGTTAGAAACAATGGGTGTCACCGTTAAAAAAGCTGCTCGCAAGTACAAAAATCTCAGTTAAAGACAATGGTTGCGGCATGAGCGAAGAAATTAGCACAGCGCGCAATAGCACCTTTCTTCACCACACAACGCGGCAGAAGTGGAAGCGGTTTGGGATTAAGTATTGTCTACGGTTTCATGAAGCTATCAGGTGGAGATATGTATATCTCCAGCATTCCGGGCGCTGGCACCACAGTAGAGCCTACCATTCCTGTGAGCAACACCAATGAGAAGTCTTATTACCATGAGCAATCCAAGCTCCTCTGCAATACGACCGTTATAATCGTGGATGATGACCCGGATACTCTGAAACGTGCAGCGAACATCCTCCACGATATCGGCTTTGGGACTATTGAATCAGACTGCTACAGCAGGGCTTTAGAACAGATCAGTCAATTCAAAGGCACCGCAACTCTGTTTATTGGCTTGCACCTGGGGGCAAATAAAACGGGTGGGATCTGGCCCGACGGATGCTCGAAGCAAATCCGAGTGCGCCAATAGTAGTCACCTCGGGCCGGGGCGCTGACCTTAATTCTCCACCGCAGGATCTGGCAGATCGCATCGAGCTTCTCACAAAACCTTACTCGACGGAAACTATTGCCCGTCTACTAACGAAGCTATCAACGACCGATCTGTAAAAACTCGAAGACAATTAAATAAGCAGTTAATTATCCAAAGAAGGCGGAATTCAATCCGTTCACAGGAAATTCACAGGGTGTGATTTAGCCTTCCGTTTTTAATAACCGAAGGACGGAGAAATAATGAAGAAGTTAATGGTTACCGGGCTTGTAG
>CAYZVB010000424.1:0-4377 GCA_964481315.1 uncultured Granulosicoccaceae bacterium | reverse complement strand
AATATTGAGGCTGATTTCCGGCGCTGAAAACTACGGCTTAAAATGAACGCTTACTTCCAGCGCTTGTCCATTTTCGGTTGACACCAGTATTACGCGATCTGCAGTTGCCTCATAAACATTCGCACTGCCGGTTGCACGTTTTTTCATTCCTGATAACAGTGGTTGCAGTAGTGCACCGAGTTGGCTGCCGCTGGTTTCTTCAATGGTTTCCAGTGTCTGGGTGACGGTGTCGCCGCTGACTTCCCAGCTGCCCGTCATGCGTAATGTCATTTCCATTCCTTCGGTGGATGGATCTGTATTCATTACTACGGTGCCATCGGCATTGTAACTGGCGCTGGTGGCACCGTTTTCTTCGCCTTCAATCGGGTTTAGCACTTTGACCGACCAGTTACCCAGAAGCATGTCTGCAGAGACGGGGCCGACGTTGTCGGGACCTGCATACGGTGTTCGGGCTGGTGGCTTGGTGGCGCAAGCTGCCACTGTTAGTGCGAGGGCTATGGCGGTAACGAGTTTAGGTGTGTGTTGCATATTGAATTCCTTTTCAATTGACCTGTTGTCAGTGAAATAATATCTCTATCGCAGCATTTTGCAAGATTATGCTACTCCGGGTGAAACTACGGTGTATGCTGATGGCGGGAGGTGCACTATGATTCACGGTCGTTGCCATTGTGGTGATGTTTGCTTTCACGTTAATGCAGTGCCGGCGCAACTGGTCGATTGTAACTGTTCGCTCTGTCGAAGAGTCGGCGCGTTGTGGGGCCACGTTCCAATTAGCAGTGTTAAAGTGGAATACGCTGCTGAGGCTGTTACTCGCTATGTGCAGGGTGATAAAACACTGGCGGTGATCACCTGTAATACCTGCGGTTGCACAACGCATTATGAAAACCTGAAGCAGGGTAACGAATTGATGGCAGTTAATTTCCGTATGTGTGACCCGGAGGTCGTCTCCGGCTATACCGTTCGACGTTTCGATGGAGCTACAAGCTGGAAATTTCTTGACTGACCAATACTCGTTGTTTCATTCACCTGGTTGTGTTTTGTCGGGAGATTGGTGGCGGTGAATAAGATCCTTAGCTGTAGCTATTCCACGGTCGATGCCAGTGAGTTATTGCGCAGGGTTGTTTCTCAATATCGCGTGGAACAGCCGCTCGAATGTGTATTGTGGCAGCGCGGTGCCAACGATACTTATCGTGTGCAATGTGCCGACGCCACTTATTTTCTGCGTATCTACCGGCCCGATGCGTATCCGCGTGAAGCGATGGAATTTGAAGCTGAATTTCTGGCCTATCTGCAACAGAAGAATGTGCCTGTCGCGTTTCCGGTAGAGTGCAAAACCGGCGGGTATCTTACTGAACTTGATGCGCCCGATGGGAAACGCATTGCCATACTGACCAGTATGGCGCCCGGTGAATCAGCGGACTATGATGAGCCTGACTGTTGCCGACAGGTAGGTGAGGCGATTGCAAAGATGCATGTGGCAGCGAGTGGGTTTACAACATCACTGGTGCGGAAAAAGCTTGATCTCGACTATCTGCTGGAAGAATCTGTCAGAGATATTCGCGGGCATTTGCAACATCATAAGGATGTAATGGCTTGTGTTGAATCCGTTGCCCGGGAAATTCGTCATTCGATTGCAGCAGTGCCCGGCGACTCTCTTGATTTCGGGGTTTGTCATGGTGACTTTCATGGAGGTAATCTGCATATAGATCAAGAGACAGTTACGCTGTTTGACTTTGAAGAGTGCGCACCAGGTTATCGCTTGTATGACATCGCGACTTTCAAGTGGGGAGTCTGTGGAGGTTCTGATGAAAGAGAAGGGACGCAGTGGCTGGCTTTTCTTGCGGGTTATGAATCGATCAAACCATTGTCCATTGCAGAACAGTCGCTGATAGAAATTTTTGTTGTTGTGCGGGAACTGGCCGAGATGGCCTATGGAATCAGACATGTCGGCTACTTCGGGCACAATGATATTCTGGCATCACATCCCAGTGATGTGTTGCGGCGGTTACGTAAACTCAGCAGCTTCGCAGGGTTCACGCTATCAGATCACAGGTAACGATTCCGTCGGTGATACCATCGCTTTAATGTTGTACCCTTCAACGCACTTTTCCTGACATTGAGGCTTTGGGTAGCCCGGCCTGGAGATCAAAAGATTGACTGATCGACCCAACATTTTGTTTTTCATCACCGACCAGCAGCGTGCCGACTGGCTGGGGTGTTACGGCCATCCGGTGTTAAAAACGCCCAATATCGACAGTATTGCCGCAGCGGGCACACGCTTCGATGAGTTTTATGTAGCCTCTCCAGTGTGCATGCCGAACCGTGCCAGCCTAATGACCGGTCGTTTTCCTTCGGTGCACGGTTTGCGAAGTAACGGCTGTTACCTGCAGCAAAACGCAACCACGTTTGTTGAAGTGCTGGCTGAAGCCGGTTACCAGACTGCAGGGCTTGGAAAGTCACACCTGCAGCCTTTTACCGGCATAGATGCAGAGTCTCGTGTCGATCGCGATACGCTTGGCACCTTCGATGAAGCTCTCAGGGTTGAAGCGCCAACGTTCGCCGAAGAGCAGGCGCACCTCACCCGTACGAATCAGCAGAATCCGTTTCCAACGCCTTACTATGGCTTTCAAACCATAGAAATGCTAACGGCGCATGGCTTTAAGTCCGGCGGGCATTATATACAGTGGCTGCTTGAACAAGACCCTGACGGGCTTGAATTGCTCAGTCCAAAGAATCAACTCGATCACAACTATTCGTGTCCTCAGGCAGTCCGGCTGCCAATTCCGGAAGCGCTGTATCCAACCAGTTATGTGAAAGAAAAAGCTTTGCAGTATCTCGATAAAACCAAAGACAGCAACCAGCCGTTCTTTGCGTTTGTGTCATTCAATGATCCGCACCATCCGTTTAATCCGCCCGGTAAGTACTGGGATATGTACAATCCACAGGATTTTGAGGTACCACCGGACTACGATCAGCTGATAAACCCAATGCCACCAATGCAACGCGTTCGTGAGCAGTACCTGGCAGGTGTTGACCCGAAGACAATGGAAACAGTCTTTATGGCACCGCCACATGAAATTCAGCAGGCCATGGCATTAACAGCCGGCTTAATCACCATGATTGACGATGCGATTGGCGAGGTGATTCAAAAGCTAAAAAGTACCGGCCAGTACGAGAACACCATTATAATTTTTACTTCAGATCATGGTGACTATCTCGGTGATCACAGCTTAATGCTAAAAGGTGCGGTGCCCTACCGCGGTATAACCCGTGTGCCGTTTATCTGGTCCGACCCGGCAGACCGCAAAGCGCGTCACTGTGGCGAGCTTGCTTCAACACTCGATATTGCACCAAGCCTGATTGACAGAGCCGGTGCCAAACCGTACTGGGGTATACAGGGCAAAAACATTAAACCGTTGCTTACAGGCAACGGACCGATACGTGATCAGCTGATGGTAGAGTACGAAGATGGCATGGTGAGGTTTGGGTTCGATGAGCCCGCTGTGGTACGGTCACTGGTAACAAAACAATATCGTCTCACACTGTACCGGGGGCAGGCATTCGGGGAGCTCTACGATTTGCGAAACGATATTCGCGAGCAAAACAACCTGTTTGGTAAACAGGAGTATGCCGCAGTGCAGGCGGAGCTGACTGAAAAGCTGGCGCAGGAGTTAATACACAACTGCGAAACTTCACCCAGAGCAACCCGGCGCGCCTGATAATGTACCTAATAACGCATTAGAGGTCCCGGGCATGTACATGATCAAAGCACTTCGAGATTAAAGAGTTCTGTAGTACTGTTTCAGCGCTGATAACAGAATTCAGCGGTTAGGAGTATGTGACCGAATGTCAGACAACAATGCGCTCGAGAAAGTTCTGGCTCGACTTGACCGTGGCAAGTTTAACGGAACCATTGTTATTTCTCGTTCAGGTGAACGACTGGTCAAGAGCTTTGGTTACGCTGATCACACCGAAAAAACACCCGGCGGTGAAGATGTTGTCTATTGCATTGGTTCGTTAACAAAGCAGTTTACTGCCGCTGCAATTGTGCATTTGCAAATGAGAAATCTGTTATCCGTTAATGATTCTCTTGAGCAATATTTCCCTGAACTTCCGGCAGACCGATGCGACATCACACTGCACCATCTTTTAACGCATAGTGCAGGTATTGTACGATCCCTGGGGCGTGACTACATTCCGGTTACCCGTGAGCAATTCGTCAGTCAGTTTGCGACCTCTGAGTTGTTGTCGTCTCCCGGCACTTACCGATACTCCAATACCGGTTACAGCCTGTTGGCAATGGTGGTGGAAAAAGTCTCCGGGCTCAATTATGAAACCTACTTACACGAGCATTTGTTGAAGCCTGCGGGTATGCAT
>CAYZVB010000423.1:0-4389 GCA_964481315.1 uncultured Granulosicoccaceae bacterium | reverse complement strand
TATTAAAAGAGTCTGCTACAAGAGAGAGCTGCCAGCGACTTGGAGAGGTCGGCAGCACCATTGTGGCCGAAACTCTGGTAGCACTGGTACGGCGTTCGGAACATTCCATTTTGAATGAAAGCGCGTGGCAGCCCGATCTGGGCCAGACCAACGGTGTCTTTACGATGGCTGATCTGCTGCGTTTCTGTGACTTTGAAGAGGCACGTGACATTCAGCTCACACAGCGCCGTCGCACCACAACTCGAAGAACACGGGAAACCGAAACCGCAAATTCATAACAGGAAAAACCAATGATTTACCACGCAGACAGGGACAAGCTGCGAGACACCTGGCAGGGAGCGCCAGTCATTGGGAGCGCGGAAGATCTTTTCCGCGTTTCCCTTCAGACTGGTCCTAACAGGCAAATAGTAGCTGAAACCCACCTATTTAAAGACACACCGTTGCGACTGCTGCCGTACAGCGACTTTGACAGCGTTAGCAGCGATGCCACAGGCAGGCAATATGAAAGTGCCGATGCCGCACTAAATGACTACATCGCAGATGGCGATGTGGCAATTGCCATAAAGCATCATCGCTGTGACCACCGCTTGTTGACGGAAAAGCTGTCTAACGCAGAGTTAAAAGAACACATCAAGCTGCAGGACACTCATATACAGCTCGCTATCGGTGTTAACGACAGAGCCAGAGGATTACCGGGGGTAGTCACACTCAACAGCCCGCAGTCATACGGCAGTGATGAGTCCATGCCCGGCAGGTTCGGTGCAGCAGACTACCCGATGATTTTCGTTTCACCGGAGTACCCGGGTTACCTGCCGGCATCCCTTCACGCGGCGTTTAAAGACAACCTTCGAACCATGGCACTCGCTTTTAACGCCGTTGTAAAGTTCCCCGGCAACGGACGCTACAACGGTGGAGACCCCCTGGCGTGCTTCAACGTCGAGGCGTTACAGCAGCATGTATCGCAGATGCTTTATGCGGTGGCCGGAAACAAAGCTCAACGCAAGCGCGCAGTTGAGTGGTTTACTCATCCGGACAATCTAATTTACTGTGCCGAATACGCATTTATTGTAATGTCTGCGGCGTGCCACTGGCCGCTTAATCCGGTAACTGTCAGAAGCCTCACAGACACAAGCACGGCCAATAGTTTTTTCGCCATACTCGAGTCGCACAATAACGGCAACGAAACAACACTTACCGAAGGCAACCCCAACAAACTGGCAAGACGTATTCGAGCGGCGGCAGCGCCAGACAATCTGCAGCCATTGCCTGAATATGCACCGCCACGCCTGAAAAGTGCAGAAAAAACGAAACTGGCGTTCAAGCCATTTACCCCGGCTGACATTGTCGACCACGCAATACGCATACACTTTGACCGCGAGAAATACGGCGAGTCTATCGCCGCAACGCAGGCCGGCGTTCTCAGTAAAATGCTACCCGGATTTATTGAAATGCTGGGCCTCGATGCAGCCAACGCAAACCCCAACCAAAAAGCCGCAGCGACAGCTGTGTTTAACCAGATTGTTGCTGTCGTAGGTAAACAGCACAGCAGCTATCAGGCATTTCGTGACGCCCTGCAACCACTGCTTGAAGCTGCCGCAGCACTTACCGGTGGCAGAGCCCGCAATAACTCACCGGGCAACCTCTTTGTGCCACCAAGCCTGTTTCATATTGTGGCCCGCAAAGAACACAGTGGCGGACTGCTTGGGCTTTCATACCTTGGGCACGGGCTGCATTTAACCCTGCTACGCAGTCAGGAATAATCATGGATCAACCTGTAAAAGCCGGATTCTGGCAACGCATTAAATTGTCTTTTAACCAATCAAAGGACACCGTAGTTTACCGAACCGCAGACGGTGTTTGGCTGCAAAACCTCGACCGTGGAGTACTGCGACAGCCCGAATATAAAAACTTCGAACACCTGCAATACTACGCGGTACTTTCAGCGCAGGTCTATGGAGAAACAACGCAAAGCAGCGATGTCAAAATACCACTGGACTGCAAACTGATAGCCGACGAAACCTCAGTCGCAACGCTTACCCAAAAAGGCAAAACAGTAAGCGGACTGCGGTTTCAGGTGTGGTACTGGTCATCGGAAAAACAACTGATCATTGCCTTCCGAGGCACCGGCAAGCGACTTGGCGACTGGTTTTCCAACTTCCGCTGGGTTACCCGGTTTATACCCGGGGTACACGATCACTACGATATGGTGCGTGACAACATCGAGTCGATACTCTCGCAGGTAATAGCACTGGCAGGTCCGGTTAGCCAGATCATTACCACCGGTCACTCACTGGGCGGCGGACTGGCGCAACAGGCCGCATACGGCAGTAAAAATATCAAAACTGTCTACGCATTCAACCCGACACCAATCACCGGTTATCGCAATATCGACAAACCAACCCTCAGGGAAAATCGCAAAGGGATATTCATTGCAAGAATATTCGAACATGGAGAAATACTGGCCTATATGCGCTTCGGCCTCAGAATGTTTTACAAAATCTCCGGTAAAAATCCCGAAATTGTAGAGCTGAGATTTAACTTCAGCCGAAAACCCGGTGTTATTCGCGAGCATGCCATGGACGCACTGGCACAGCAGGTCTGGAAGGCATCAGCAGAGCCGAGTCTGTAACCACCTTTTGCTGCCTGCAACAACACACAGACAACCCGACTGAGCACGGGTTGTCATGTATATCGCTGGCCAAAAGTAAACGCCATTGAGAATAAATATAACAGGTCAATCTACATTATGGACAACGCCACTCTGGAGCCGTGCGCTCCTGCAAAAGCAAAACAACGAAAGCAGCCGGTAAACAACAAGAGCAGCAAAACCATTCTCGAAGAAGCAATTGCCGATCCTCTTACCGTACCGGTTGTCGAACCCGGTGAAGAGACTGAAAACCTGATAGACCAGGGCCCGCCGGAGGACAACAACACCAAACGACATGCTTTTGTGGTAATGCCGTATGGCACCAAACCTCGGCCCGACGGCAAGCTGATCGACTTTGACAAAGTGTACAACACACTAATTAAACCTGTACTTGAAGAACAGGGGTTCGAGCCGTTTCGTGCCGATGAAGAAACCGTTAGTGGTGACATTCACACTGACATGTTTCAGGAATTATTGCTGGCAGATGTCGTTATCGCAGACCTTAGTATTCACAACGCCAATGTTTTCTACGAACTGGGGGTCAGACACGCTTTTAGAAAACGCGGTGTCATTCATATAAAGGCCCGCCTGGAAGGAAGTTCTGTCAGACTACCGTTTGATGTATTTAACGTTAGAACCATTAACTACCACATAAACGAAAACGGCAGGCCCGACGACGATCTGTTAGCACGCAACAAAGACAACCTCGGCCAGGTACTGCAAAGCACCTGGAACTCCAACATCGACGCTGTACACAGCCCCATATACAACCTGCTGTCCGGCTTGTCGGAGCCCAACCGCTCTACCTTAACCACCCCTCTGGCCACCGGGTTCTGGCGAAACTACACCGACTGGCAGGAACGCGTGGCTATCGCACAGCGCCGCAAATATATCGGCGACATTCTCTTACTGACAGATGAAATCAGTAACCCGTTTATTAAAGAGGAAGCGGTGGGTGAAGTCGGCCGTGCACTGCGTGAGCTCGGCCGTCACGAACTGGCACTGAACGAATATCGCAAGGGGCTCGCACTAAACCCTAAAAATCGCGACTTTAGACGCGAAGAAGCACGCCTGCTAAATGCACTTGGCAGAGCAGAAGCCGCCATTGTAAAGCTGGAAAGGCTGGTCAGTGAATCCCCCGAAGACACTGTTTCTGCACGTTTCCTGGGTGCCATTTATACCAGACTGTGGGAGGAATGCTGGAACGACACAGAAAAAGATCAGAATCAGCGCCGTCAGTCGGCATTTACCACCTTCCCCTGGCTCATCAAAGCCATTGACACCTACCTGAGCTGCTTTCACTCAAACCTGAACAGTCATGAGTCAGGCATTAAAGCCTATTGTCTAGGCAGCATACTGGTTGATCTGGCCGATGAATTTGACGATCACTTTAACCCCAGTACCGATATCACCAGAATAAGAGAACTGCTGCCAGACCTTGGCGCTACGCTGCGTTTCAGTTTGATTCAAAGCGGCATCGCCGCACGTAATGACTACTGGGACCTGATCTCACTGGCCGACCTGCTGCTGATTGATGGCGCTACTGAACTTGCTGTTACACGCGCCTATCAAAAAGCAATGTCTTACTCACGACGCAAGCTCAACTATCTGATTGAAACCCGCGAAAGGCTGCACTTTTATCAGTCTCTGGGTTTTAGACTCAACCGTGCCGGCGCGGCACGGCAGGTACTGGAAGCAGAAATCACCCGCGTTAAGAAAGGCGACTACGCACACCTGAGAGT
>CAYZVB010000422.1:0-4422 GCA_964481315.1 uncultured Granulosicoccaceae bacterium | reverse complement strand
GGCTGCCGGCTGCCAGGCTTTGTGTCATGCCCTGTGCACCCTCCGGCTCTACACCATAAACTGCACAGCCGGGCTGCAGTTGTTTTACCGCGGCGGCAATTCCCGAGATAAGCCCGCCGCCTCCGACCGGCACAATGACCGCGTCGAGATTAGCGATGTCATTACTTAGTTCAAGCCCGACAGTGGCGGTTCCGTCAAAGGTATGGTCGCCTTCAAAAGGATGAACCAGTGTGCGGCCTTCGTGTTGTTGCAGGTTGCCGACAATCTCTATTAGTTCAGCAATGGTATTACCGAACACAATTTCAGCTCCAAGACTTTTACAACAGCTAACGCGAAAAGGGTTGGCTGTTTTTGGCATAACTACTTTGGCGCTGATATTGTTGGCCTTTGCCGCGTAGGCGGTGGCAATGGCATGGTTGCCTGCTGAAAAAGCCGTAATACCGTTGGCGCGTTGCTCGTCGGTCAGGTGCAGTACGTTGTTGATTGCACCGCGTGCTTTAAAGCTGCCGGTTCGCTGCAGCAGTTCCATTTTTAGCCACACCTCTGTGTCACCGAACAGGCTGGTGCCCTGCAATCCGTAGTAGGGTAGCGTTGGGGTGCGTAACACAAAGTTCTGCAGCCGTGCGGCAGTTGCGTTAATGGATTCAATTGTCGGGTGCATAAAGTAACCTGCCAGGGTTAAGAGTCACGCTTGAAGTGTTCGATCATGCACGGCCATGCTTCGCTAACTAAGAGTTTGCATGTAACCGGCGTTGCCATATTACCGTGAGTTGTTTTCGCTGAGTGCGCGTTGTGATTTACGCCTGAGATAGTTGCCTGCCAGAAATAATACATACACACCGGCAAGTAAAAACGGTAACCCGTATAAACTTGAAATGCGAATTGACCATCCACCGCTCACAGCACCCAGCAGCGCACCAAGTCCCCACACCAGCGAAAAGGTCGCCGAGCCGGTGATGAGTTCCTGTCCGTCAAAGCGATCACCGAGTGACTTTAATGAAACGGTATAGACACCATAGCCCGCGGAACCCGCTATCACCAGAGCAGGCCAGAACAGGCTGGTCTGAAGTACCCACGGCAATATCGCGATGGCCACAATAGTAATGGCAGCCAGTGCCATAAACATGGTGCGCGGTGCGACATGATCGGCCAGCCAGCCAATAGGTGGTTGCAGAAATATATTGCCAATGATCAGCGCGGTAAGTGCGAAAGCAGCTTCCCGTTGCGTGAGGTTATTTTCAATCCCGTACACCGGTAACAGCGAAATAGAGGCGGAATCCAGAATCGCAAAACAACCGACCGCTGCCACCAGTATGGGTGCTTTGCGGGTGAAGGAAACAGGGCCGGATAACTTATGTTCTGATGCGTTGGCGGAAGGTGTGATTTCACGGATGCCAAAGATTGGAATGGTGCCGACTGCGATGGCTGCTGCGCCAATGAGAAACGGCATCCAGCCGTCGACACCGATTACGCCGATTAGAAAAGGCCCTGCTGCAAAGCTTGCCGATAAAATACTGGCGTAGATTGCGACTATTTTGCCGCGATGCGCTGACCCTGAAGAGCCGACAATCCAGGCTTCACTCAATACAAACAAGGTGGCGATAGACATACCGTTAACCATGCGCAGTACAAACCACGCACCAAGGCTGTCGAAGATTTTATAGGCAACAATTAACAGCGCTGTGGCAACGGCTGCTGCAATCGCAACCTGCCGGGCACCGAACTTTTCAGCAAGGTAAGGAATAACAGGAGAAAACAGCAGAATCCCTAACGGCATCATTGCCGCGTTAAGGCCGATCATGTCTGACGACACATTGCGCTCGGCAAGGATAAGCGACAGCAGCGGTGCAGTCATGCCGAAGGCCAGTCCGAAAACTGTGATCGCCGCGCAGGCTGCGAACAAGTTTCGCAGGTCCGATGTTGTGGACTGGTGGCTGGCGGGTTGATTGTTGCCGGACATGTATGGACCTTGGTAACAGAGTCTGCGTGCGTCACTGCGCGATGGGAATCTGCAAAACGGAAATACGATCTGGCCGGTTGCTTTACGGGCGGCCGCGCAGTTGCTTAGTGATCAGAAGACAGGCCATCGCTTATTTGCAGTAGCACAGACTCTGCGGTGCAGACTGCCGGCCTGTTGCGATCATGCGCCGGCAGACGAAGCGGCAAGTGTACGCCTGCCGGTGGACCTCCGCCATCGCAATAGCGGTGATGGATGATTGCGGTTAGACAAGCACTGGCGGTTTAATTAAAATAGTGTTCGGTTTAGGTAGCACCTGAGTCGTCATCCCCCCTTTCCCCTAACAGTAGAGACTGGCCATTGCGTAAACACGCAATACTCACGCTTGCGGACGGCACAAAGTTCGAAGGATTGTCCATCGGAGCTGCGGGTGTTGCCGTTGGTGAAGTGGTTTTTAATACCGCCATGACCGGCTATCAGGAAATTCTGACAGATCCTTCCTATGCCCAGCAGATCGTTACCCTGACGGTACCTCATGTAGGTAACACCGGCGTTAACGCCTTTGACGAAGAGTCTGCCAATGTACATGCCGCCGGCCTGATTATTCGCGATGCACCGCTGCAAACCAGTAGTTTTCGCAGTGAACAAACGCTAAGCGGTTATTTGCAGGCGCACGGCACGGTCGCAATTGCCGGTATTGATACCCGCAGGCTCACACGCCATCTGCGCGAACACGGAGCACAGCCAGGCGTTATTGATTGTGCGGGGGATGCAAACACCGAGTCGGCCGCTGACGCAATAGCGGGTTTCGGTAGTCTGGTTGGACGTGATCTGGCGCGTGAGGTATCGGTGCAGCAAAGCTACGAGTGGAGCGAGGGCACCTGGAACCTCGGTGATCAGTTCACCAGGCCTGCAAATACAGATTTATATGTTGTGGCGTACGACTTTGGTGTAAAGCGCAATATATTAAGAATGCTGGTGGATCAGGGCTGTCGCGTTACTGTGGTTAATGCCCAAACACCGGCGGCTGATGTGCTTGCGATGAATCCGGACGGGGTGTTTTTATCGAACGGGCCGGGTGACCCAGAGCCCTGTGACTACGCTATTGCAGCAATTCGTGAGCTGCTGGAAAAACGCATTCCGATGTTTGGCATTTGTCTCGGGCATCAGCTGCTGGCGCTGGCCAGTGGTGCTTCGACCGTGAAAATGAAATTCGGCCATCACGGGGCCAATCACCCGGTGGTCGATCTCGATACCCGTCGCGTCATGATCAGCAGCCAGAATCATGGCTTTGCTGTCGACGAAGACACCCTGCCATCAACCCTGCGTGCTACTCACCGGTCGCTGTTTGATCAAACGCTGCAGGGCATCGAACACACCGGCGCACCGGCGTTCAGCTTTCAGGGGCATCCGGAAGCGAGCCCGGGGCCGCACGACGTCGCACCGTTGTTCGAACGTTTTATTGCGCTAATAAAGAAACACAACAATGCCTAGACGCAACGATATCAAGAACATTCTGGTCATTGGTGCTGGGCCGATCGTTATTGGTCAGGCATGTGAGTTCGACTACTCCGGCGCACAAGCCTGTAAAGCGCTGCGCGAAGAGGGCTACCGGGTTATTCTGGTGAACTCCAACCCTGCCACCATCATGACCGATCCGGCGACAGCCGATGCCATTTATATAGAGCCGGTCGAATGGCAAACGGTTGAGAAAATCATTGCGCGGGAAAAACCCGATGCCATTCTGCCAACTATGGGCGGGCAGACCGGGCTCAACTGTGCACTCGATTTACATCGCGAAGGAGTGCTCGATAAATATGGTGTCGAACTCATTGGCGCCCGCCCCGAATCTATTGATCTGGCCGAAGACCGCGACAAATTTCGTCATGCGATGACTGAAATCGGCTTGTCCACACCGGCCGCACAGATCGCACACAGCATGGAAGACGCCTACGCAGGGCTTGAAAAACTCGGCTTTCCGGTGATTATTCGTCCGTCGTTTACGATGGGTGGCAGCGGTGGCGGTATTGCCTATAACCGCGATGAGTTTGCCGAAATCTGTCAGCGTGGTTTGTCGCTTTCGCCGACCACTGAAATCCTGATGGAAGAGTCGGTACTCGGCTGGAAAGAATATGAAATGGAAGTGGTTCGCGACAAAGCCGACAACTGCATTATTGTTTGTTCCATCGAAAACCTCGACCCGATGGGTGTGCACACCGGTGATTCAATCACCGTGGCACCGGCACAAACACTGACCGATAAGGAATACCAGATCATGCGTAACGCATCGATTGCGGTGTTGCGCAAGGTGGGTGTTGAAACCGGTGGTTCTAACGTGCAGTTTGCGGTAAACCCTGACAACGGTGATTTGATTGTTATCGAGATGAATCCGCGGGTGTCGCGATCATCGGCGCTGGCATCGAAGGCAACCGGCTTCCCGATTGCCAAGGTGGCAGCCAAGCTTG
>CAYZVB010000421.1:2201-4445 GCA_964481315.1 uncultured Granulosicoccaceae bacterium | reverse complement strand
GTATCTCCGATAGCAGAGTTGCCAAAACGCTCGGCAATTTGCTGTAAATAGGTTTCCTTTGAAAACGGCAGCTCCAGTGTCAGTGCCGGCAAAACTTCCTGTTGCTCAAAGTTTTGAAAGTGCTCAAGCAAGTGCGGTACACGCATCGCCTCGTCGAATGTCTCAACGCCTTCCAGTGCAGCAAGATAGGCAAGCGCAGTATGCCCGCCGTTTAACACACGGATTTTGGTTTCTTCATAAGGGTCGACATCGGCGGTAACGGTCACCCCTACTTTGCCAAGGTCCGGCATATCAGCCGCCGCACGTGACTCAAGCACCCACTGGGTAAAATCTTCAGCCATGATTGGAGACTCCACCGGCTGACTAATCAATGCGGTGAGTTCGACACTGAGCTCCTGCGGGCTGCGCGGGGTGATTCTGTCGACCATTGAACACGGAAACGCCACGTTTTGCTGCACCCAGTCAGCCAGATCATTTTGCTTACGTGCAGCAAGGTAGGACAGCAGGTTACGCTGCAGCATTTTACCGTTCTGGCGGATGTTATCGCAGCAGGCAATCGTTAGCGGTGCACCGGTTGCAGCCATTCGTCCGGCAAGTGCTTCAAGCAAATACGCATAGATACTTTCAGAAGACTCACCGGCAATTTCAGCCCTGATTGTCGGGTCCTGTGTATTGAGTTGCCCGTTCGCATCGGTGTAGTAACCACTCTCGGTAACGGTAATGGTCACCAGTTGAACCGTCGGCATAGACAGCAGCGATTCACACGCTTTTTTGTCGACACTCCAGTCCGAAAACATCACATGGCTGCGCACCTGTCGAAGGCTGACAGCGCCATCGGGCGAGTAGGTTTTTAGATAATAACCATCGTGACGATCAATGTCGCTCGCGGCTGTACTGAACGCCCCTGCTTCAGACCCGCGAAGGTTAACCGCAGCAATACCCCAGCGCAGGTCACCGGATTGTTGCATATAGTCGTCGAGGTAAACGGCCTGATGTGCCCGGTGAAATGCACCAAACCCCAGATGCACCATACCTACCTGACAGGCGGCCCTGTCATAACTTGTCGCAGTAATTGCACCGGCATCAATGCCAGACTGGTTTTTACTAGTATTCATAACGATGACTCTCGCTTCGGAGCGAGATCTTTGCGCGCAGTTTCCCTATATTCGGACGGCGTCATGCCTCTAAGCTTCAAAAAATGTCTATTGAAATTTGCAAGGTTTCTATACCCCGCTTCCTGCGCTATTGCGGTAATTTGATCATCCGACGCATATAACATTGCGCACGCCTGGCCAATTCGAATCCGGTTGAGGAAATCTACAAAGCTATGTCCGGTGACAGACTGAAAATTACGACTAAACGTAATGTCCGTCATGTTGGCCATTTGCGCAGCCTGTGAAACGGAGAAATCCTCGCAGAAGTGTTCGGTGATGTGATCAACCACTTCGGCAATTCGCGCCTGCTTACTGCCGCCCTCGGGCTGTATGAGTCGCGTCACCGACAGGGTTTTCTTTTCGGCGTGTTCGTTAAGCCGCACCAGAAATCGAATAAACGCAAGTATACGCTCGACACCGGTGTTATCGCGTATCGATTCCATATGGCCGCGGGCAAAGGTTGGATTAAACCCTTCAAAGTAGATTCCCGACTGTGCCAGCTGAAGCATTTTCAGCACCTGTGAAAATTCAGGAAACCCTTCAGCAAGTTTCTCAACACTCTCGTGCGAGAACTGGATTAGCATGTCTCTTATTTGCAGCGGTTTAGACCACACCTGATCGGTAATCCAGTTGTGCGGCAGATTTGGCCCGGTCATAAATAAATCACCGGCCTTAAAATCACCAATGTAATCACCGACAAATGCCTTGCCGCGGGTTTCCACAACCAGGTGAAGCTCATATTCTTCATGCGCGTGCCAACGACACAACTCACTTGGCCAGCCGTGTTCCAGGTAGCGGATTGACCGGGTACTGCGATCGACTTTCTCTATTTCGGGTTCGATAATAGACATTGCAGCTACCACGGCGCTCCGGCTGTAGCAGTTGCCTGCTCTGCGCGATGAGTTACAGCGACGGCCGAAATAACAGCGGCCGAACTCACTTAACCGCTCCGAAAGTCAGGCCGCGCACCAACTGTTTCTGACAGAACCAGCCAAGTACCACGATAGGCCCGACTGCGGCTGTCGACACCGCAGACAATCTGCCAAAGAACAAACCTTCTGGTGCACGGTTACCTTCAATAAGTTTTGAT
>CAYZVB010000421.1:0-2191 GCA_964481315.1 uncultured Granulosicoccaceae bacterium | reverse complement strand
CTTCTGTGGTGGTTAGACGAACTGTCCAATAAGCCTCGTTCCAGCAGAAAATAAAGCAAAGCAACGCTGTCGATGCCACGCCACCCCATGCCAGTGGAATAAGAATATCTTTAATTTCACCCCAGGTGCTGACGCCGTCCATCTTACCGGCTTCAATAATCTCTTTGGGTATTTCCTTGAAATAGGTAAACAACATCCAGATCACAATTGGCAGGTTAATCAGGCACAACACTAAAATCACCAGGAAGTGGGTGTCGTAGATGTTCAGGAAATTCTTAGTCAGGAATGTCATCGGGTAGAGGACGGCAGCGGCCGGCAGCATTTTGGTTGATAACATCCAGACCAGAATATCTTTGGTATGGCGGCTTGGATTAAACGCCATCGCATACGCACAGGGCACGCTCACAAACAAGGCAAACAACGTTGCGAAAGTTGCCGTAATGGCCGAGTTAATCGCAAAGCGCCAGTAGTCGTAGTTTTCCGTCATGTTCAGATAGTTTTCAAGCGTTGGCTTGAAAAACAGTAGATGCTCCGGCTTCACCGCATCGGCATCGGTTTTAAAGCTGGTAAACACCATCCAGAAAATAGGAAAGAAAAATACCAGCGCCACCAGCCATGCAACCACAGGCCAGAACACATCCCCAAACTTTGATTTCTCAGTCACTGCAGCCATGATTAATCCATCAAGCTCTTGCCAACCATGCGCAACAGAAATATCGCGACAATGTTGGCTAGTATTACGGCGAAGATGCCGGTAGCACTCGCAGCACCTATGTTATTCGATGCAAACTCACCAATAAGATACGGCAGGTTTTTATTTCCGTTTCCACGGCTGACAATTTCAATTTCAGCGTAGAGTGACAGATGAAAAATCGACTGGATCATAATCACAATCGCAATAGGACGAGCCAGATGCGGTAAGGTCAGGTTCCGAAAGCGCGACCACGCACTCGCACCATCAAGAATGGCCGCTTCTTTTTGCTGCTCGTCTTCAGACTGAAGCGATGTCATAAAAATAAGTACTGCAAACGGCGTCCACTGCCATGTCACCATTATGATTACCGCATAAGCCGACGTTTGCGTGGCGCGAAACGATATCGGCTCTATATCCGGCCACATTGAAAAGAACGCGCCCAATACAGGGAAATCGCGCAGCCCGGCAATAATGTTATTGATGCCTTCAATCGCCAATCCGTTCAGGCCAAGCACAGGGTCGAGAATCATATTGATCCACAGCACCGCGTTAACAGCAGGCATTACAAAAAAAGGTGAGATCAACAAAACGCGAACGATGCCGCGCCCGGGGAAAGTACGGTTAACCAGCATGGCCAGTGCCAGACCCAGAACAACCGTGAATATCAGAATACAAACAACAATAAACAGACTGTTTTGAACCGCCAGCCAGAAATCTTTGGCATGAAACAACACATATTCATAGTTGCCGAAGCCGCGCCAGTTACTGAAACTGGGCGAGGTCCATTCGGGCCTTCTCAGGTTATTGAGAACATAGCGAATGAACGAGAAATACAGCGTCATGCTGAGCGGAATCAGCATCCACAGCAGCAGCAGAAAAACGGCTGGTGACTGTAGTAATCGAGGTATCGTTCTTTTAGCCATTAATCGCTTTCACCCCAATTATAAACTGACGAATGTCGGTAAAAAGTACAAGAATCCGTTCAATAGTCACACATAAGCAAATTTGTAGAACGGGTATGTAGCAAGTTAAAAAAAAGGCCCGGTGAAATATCACCGGGCCTTTTCTACGCTAGTTGGACTTAGTAGTAGCCCGCTTCACGCATGATGGCGTCTGCCGCTTCCTGAGAAGCTGCAAGAGCATCGTCAACTGACTTCGCACCAGACAGTGCAGCAGCCATTTCCTGTGCAACCGCGCTACCTACTTCAGGGAACTCAGGGATAGCAGCGAACTGAACACCAACGTATGGCTTAAGGTCAGTGGCTTCCGGAGCAGCTGATTCGATAGCCGCCATTTCCGCAGCTGCAAAACCGGCAACTTCCTGGAACTCAGGGTAAGCATAAGTAGACGCACGAGTACCAGTCGGTACAGAACCCCAACCGAAATCAGGATGGTCAGCTACGGCTTTGATGTAGTCTTTTGAAGTTGCCCACTCGATGAACTTCATAGACTCTTCGGAGTTAGGTGATCCTGCAGGAACAGCCATTGCCCATGCCC
>CAYZVB010000420.1:0-4456 GCA_964481315.1 uncultured Granulosicoccaceae bacterium | reverse complement strand
CGACAGTGGCAGGCGGAGAAACCTGGTGCGTTGCAATGCGCCTGGGCCACTTAACAGCAGAAGAAACTGCTGACGCTGTTCGCACCATAGAAGATAGTCAAACTGGTTAGCTAAACAACGACTGACCGACACGCAAGCAGTATTGCGGCACAGACCAGGCTACAGCTTTAACTTCATTCCTTCATGACTGCTCACAAACCCTAACTTTTCGTAGAAACGAATGGCATCGGGGCGGGTTTTGTCGGAGGTGAGCTGCAGCATACCGCAACCGCGCTTACGCGCACGCCGTATTGCCTCGTTGATGAGCTGCTGCCCTACCCCTTTATTTCGCACACCCGATTTAACACGTACACCTTCGATTAACGCTCTTGTAGTGCCGGTATGTGTCAGGTATGGAATAAAAGTCAGCTGCAGCATACCAACAATCAATGACGGTTCGGCCACGGCCAACAGCAACTCGTTGTTAGGGTCATTACTGATTTGCTCGAATGCCTGCATATATTTAGAATTGAGTGGCAGCGATGGAGTCTCCCGCGCTGCACCCAGCTCATCATCGGCCAGCATCGCAACCAGGGCTTCTAGGTCTGCGGCTACAGCGCTGCGAAACGTTAGCGCAGAATTTTGCTGTTGCATGGCACCCTGCCCGTCAGGAATGCCAGCCTCTTGATACAGCCGGTTTAGCCAGCCACAGCAGCAGACAAACTACAGCGATGGCAACCAGTGGCATCATAACAGCCAGCGCCCCCATAACATTGATGGCATCTGACATAAAGTACACGTAGCACGTTTGACATAGCGTGCCGATCAGCGACAGTACCAGCAGCCACATTGCCCAGCGCTTTTTTAGCAATAACCCAATACAGCCAAGCAGGCCGCCGAATACCTCAAGCGCAAAAACAATATTCACCCACGACGGCATGCCGCGATACAGTGCCTGTTGTGGCTCGGGCATAGAGGCGAGCATTGACTCACCGCCAAACACCCGCATATAGAAGGCCGAAAAATCCATTAAAAACCACAGCAGACCTACAATTGCGATAAGCCAGTACCAGACCGGTACCCGGGACGGAGCGTGTTCAGTCATGAGTCTCACCATTTGCAGCTTTTTTGTGTGCACGCAGAGCGACGGATTACATCCGGCCCTGTCGAGTCGTATAAGCATAGCAAAGAAACTACTGTGGCTGCGTAACGCCTCCATTGGTCGACACGCTGTAAACCGAGGCAGGCAGGCTGACGGGACGGCTGGATTGCGGGCTCAGTACCCGGACATTTCTTCGCGTGTCTCACGCAGAGAAAAGTGATAGACACGCAGCAGCACCATCCCCACCACTGTCACCACCAGCCACGCCGGCAGATGATAGTAAATAGCCGCACTGATGGCGGTACTGGCATCCACACCAATGGCACCAAGCGCCAGTACATAGCAGTATTCAATAGTGCCAAAGAACCCGGGGCTCGTCGGCAGCGACAATCCAACCACGGTGAACCCGAGTATGACGATGCCAACCATCGGAGAGGCTTCGATGTTGAAGGCCAGCAGCGCACAATACAAACACGCTGCCATCAGCAGCCACTGCACCAAAGAATTTAGCAGCACTTCAAAGTACAGATTGCGCTGACGCAGGGCCATGAGCCCTGTGGTGAGATTATTGATTTGGGTGGCGATCTGTTCACGCATTCCCGCCGACAGGAACGTCAGCCTGCGATCGACAAAAGCAATTACCCAATCGGTGTAAATGGTAAGCAGCACGCTCGCTACGGCGATCACAATCGCAGCGCTAAGCAGAATAACCGCACCGGTAAAAATACTGGCAGAGTAATCATCGGCCATTAACGCAATAGCGAATATCACCAGTACCACAACAATATCAAACAAACGCTCCACCACCAGTGTGGCAAGTACCGTAGTCTTCGGGATGTCAAACTTTTTACCGGCAAAGTAAACCCGCACCAGCTCTCCAAAGTGTGCCGGCAACAGATTATTGCCTGCAGCACCTGCCATCATGGCAGGAACCAATTGGGTACCACTTACCTGATGTGACGGAGATAACAGTTTGCTCCAGCGTATCGCCTTGAGCCAGTAAAAGCCAAACATGGTCGCAAACATCGGGATCATCGGCCACAGTTTAGCCTCGGCAAACGCATGCTTCACTTCGTCGATATTGGTATCTTTCAGTGCAAGCCACAGAAACACCGCGCTGAAAACCACACCAAGAATTACCAGAAATTTTTTCAAGTCAGTACCGGCGTTAACAGGACGTTGTTACAGCCCTTAAGTCATTAATATTATGGCAATTGGTCATACAAATATCCGCTGCAGCGGCGAGTTTATTTTTTTATTGCCTCGGCAACTTCTGTTTACACTGTTCCATCTGTTACATTAGCAGCAGAAGCCGCCTGACTCTTTAATCAAACGCTTTGAACTGTCGATAAACAGCTTATGATTTTTGTTTGTTCCCCTTGATGACTGACCGCTATAAACCACTGTTTATAATACTGTTTCTCGGCTGCGTATTGCTCAACGTGCTGGCCGTTATAACGTGGCACCCGTCACTGGTCGTCAACGACGGTGTGCAGTACCTGTCGACCGCCAGAAACTGGCTGTACGGCAACGGCTTTGCAACCGATGCTCTGATCTACACACCACATTTTCAGGGCGTATTTCCGGCACCGCAAACTGTCTGGCCACCCGGCTACTCACTGGCGGTGGCGCTGGTGGCAGCAACCGGTCTCGACATGCCGGTCGCCGCCCTCACGCTTAACCTGTTTGCGCACGCCACGGCCGCTGCCGTCATGTTTCTGATCTTCCGTCGAGCCGGTGTGCAAAGGGCGGCAGCATTCGTATTTACCTTCCTGTTTTATATCATGGCCATGCCCTGGTCGTTTGTCTCCGGGCTGATCACAGAGCCAGTTTTCACCACGCTGCTTCTGGCAACGCTGCTAGCGTTGCCAAATGTCCGGTCCGCCAGTGTGGATTCCTGGCTTCTGTGCGGGGCTCTGCTGGCGATGTGTATCTATGTTCGATACTCAGCCGTGTTTTTCGCAGCAAGCGTTGGCGCAGGCATATTCGTGTATATGCTGCTGTACCTGCGCCCTGCCCTTGGCGAGTTTTTCGCGTTGTGCGTTAAACTCGCCGCGCTCACCGCTATTCCGGTACTGGCTTTTTCGCATCTGATGTACCGAACCCATCTGCTAATTGGCACACTCGATCGCTACTCGGGCAGCAAAGATCCGGTCACACTCGCAGACACCCTTCGCCTGTGGGTGGTCAATTGTGCTGAATTACTCGGTTTTAGCGTCGGCGATTTTGTTGCAGTGCAACTAAGCATTGTGCTTTTTGCTGCTTTTATCCTGTTACTCGCGACCATTGCAGGGTTGTTTCTGGTGCTGTGTGCGCGAAATATTAAGAACGCGGTACCGGCCCGGACACTTAATTACATACGGCTGCTAACAATCGTGATGATACTGCACGGCCTGGGTCTGTTTCTGTATCTGAGTGCCAGCAGCATGAGCGACACACCGCTGGAAATTGTTAACCGTTATCTGTATCAGGTATACAGCGGTTTTCACGTACTGTTCTGCTTTATGATCTACCACTTGTGGCAACGCAAGGAAAGCTTCACATCAAATGCGGCGAAACTATGGGTGGTAGCTCCGGTTACCGCATTGCTGTTGCTGTATGTTGGCGCGCAGATAAACGAGTTGTCTACTTCGCGAAATCATTTCTTTGAAGAATCAAGAGCCGCAGACAGAGTGATGTCGCTGTCACTACCCGACAACAGCTCTCTGGCTGATCACATCACTGGCTGCTTTGAAGGCAAAGACAACGGAGCAGTCTGGAGCACCCACGGACAGCACGTACATTTCCATACCAAAGTACATTCTGTAACCCATGCAGATATTTATACACGGGAAACGTTTAGCTCAGACAGCATAGAACAAATAATCTCAGACTACGATCTGCGTTTGTTTCTGTTTATTGAGAACCCGGGAAAAGCCAAAGCCTCCTACACCACTTATATGTCTGAGCTTAAAGACTGGCTGACCCAACGCGGTTACACCCCGGTGACGCTACAATACGACCCGCTGCAGGTAAGCAGGCAGGTTACCGTCCTGCAGCAGCCGGGAACCTGCAGCATTTAGCATCTGCAGCTGCGCTGTATCCGCCCCGGCCTGCTTACCGATAACTTACCGGCAATTTGCGTTCAGGCAGGCACTTTATCGTGTGCAAAAGTTGCTTTAAATTGTGCCAGCTTATCGCGGTTATCAATGGTGGCTATATACTCACCGATAGGCAGAGGTTCGAACGACTTCTGCAGCAGGCTGAAAAATCCGTCCATAAGCTCAAGCTTGGTTTCAACCGGCATTAACATCGCGGGGAAAAACTCCAGCCCGGTCTTGTCTTCCACGCCCATAAAGTCGAGTGGGTGCAGCAACAGTGACGGCTCTGTTGAGG
>CAYZVB010000419.1:0-4457 GCA_964481315.1 uncultured Granulosicoccaceae bacterium | reverse complement strand
GCTATGTGTTGTGCAGATGCCAGGTCGTGAAGAGCGACTGGCTGAGCCACTTATGACTGATATGACAGAGCTGGTCGCGGTGCTTACCGATAAACTGCAGGCATTGGATGATCTGCCGTTTGCGTTTTTCGGGCACAGCATGGGGGCGATGGTTTGTTATGAAGTTGCCTGCCGGTTACGCGCGCTGAAAGCAACACTGCCGCAACACCTTTTTCTGTCTGCCAGAGCCGCTCCGCAGTTGCAGGAGTTTGGTGAACCGCTGCGATCACTTGATAACGAAAGTTTCATTGAACGGCTGCACAGCTTATATGGCGCTGTACCGCAGGCCATTCGCGAAAGTGCCGCGCTTCAGGAAGTGTTTGTGCCCATTCTGCGTGCTGACGTTTCTTTACTTGAGACATACCCGCATATGGCGAAAGCACCGTTGGATTGTCCTTTCAGCGTGCTTGGTGGTGAAAGCGATCCGGCGATTTCTACAACAATGTTGGCCGGCTGGCAGCAATTGACGTCGTCAACATTCGACCAACACCCTTTTGAGGGCGGGCACTTCTATTTACATGGTCAGCGTGATGCTCTTATGGCTTTGATCAACCAAAAGCTGCAGAGTGGTAACGACTAACTTTCCATATGCGTTCTATACATGAATGTGAGTGTTGTGATTAAAGAGTTTTGATTTGACATCTTTTAATTGGTGCGTCGGTGTTTCGCGGTAGGTAATATGACCTGCTAAACTCGACCGACCTCTGTCACAGCGATCATCTGTTATGGTTAATCGTCGAAACTTCCTCAAAAGCACCGCAGCAATTACCGCAACCTTACCTGCCGCATCAGTCCTAGGCGAATCTGTCGAAATCAAACGATACGTCACGCTGGGTAAAACCGGACTGAAAATATCTGAAATAGGTTTCGGTTCGTCGAGTTTGCAAAGCGAGGGGCTGGTCAGCCATGCGCTTGACCGTGGCGTGACCTACTTCGATACCGCTGAGAGCTATCGCTTTGGCTGGTCTGAAGAGGCGATGGGTAAAGACTTGAAAGGTCATCGCGAAAAAGTGGTGCTGGCTTCGAAAACCAAAGCGCAGGCAGGTGATAGTGAGTCTGCGATGATGAAGTCACTTGAAGGCAGTTTGCAGCGTTTACAAACCGATTATCTGGATATTTATTTCAATCATGCGGTGAACCGGGTTGATCGTATGCAAAACGATGCGTGGGCCAATTTCACTGAAAAAGCGATAACTCAGGGTAAGATCCGCTTTCGGGGCATGTCAGGACACGGCAGTCGGCTGGCGCAATGCCTTGAGTATTCCATTGATAATGATCTGGTTGACGTTATTTTATGCGCCTATAACTTCGGTGAAGACCCTGATCTGATCGCACATTTGCGCAATACGTTTCACTTCGCTGCCAATCAATCTGACCTGCCACCGGTGCTTGATAAAGCGCGTGAAAAAAACGTTGGTGTCATCGCCATGAAAACGCTGATGGGTGCCAGACTGAATGACATGCGCAAGTTTGAAGCAGATGGAAGAACCTACGCACAGGCAGCGTTGAGATGGGTGTTATCGAGCCCGCGGGTTGATGCTGCAATAATATCGATGACCAGTACCGGCAAAATCAATGAGTATATCGGTGCCTCGTCGCAACAGGATGAAGTCGTAGGTGATGCCGGTTTGCTGGGTAGATATGCAGCACTTCAGTCAGGCAAATACTGCCGTCATGGGTGCGATAAGTGTGAAGATGCCTGTCCACATGGCGTTGATATCGCCGAAGTGTTGCGTACGCGAATGTATGATGTCGACTATGGTAACAAAGCACTTGCGATAGAAGACTATGCGCGACTGGGGTCGGGTGCGAGCGCGTGTCTCGGGTGTGATAACAGTGTTTGCAGTGGTGCCTGCCCCTACGGTGTGCCGATACCGCAGTATACTCGCGATGCTGCCAAGAGCCTGGGCTGATACCTGTTGTGAGAATATTTCTGGCGCACTGGCTCATACTGCTTGCAGCGTGGACTCTGGTGATCAAGTTTGTGTTTCCGCTGGTGTTCGATGCCAGTTATGATCATGCCGCTGGTACCCACGTGTACTGGGACTTTTGGTGGGTGATTCATCTGTGGCTTGCCTATGCGCTGTATACCCGGCCTGCCTATCTGTGGTGGTTTGCTGTCGCAGTGTCTGTGGTTGAGATTGTCATTATTGTGGTGAAGTTCTTTTTCTTTTTTCAGCAACCCGACTGGACCATCTGGCAATCTAACTGGTTCATTAATAAAGTATTCGTACTGAGTTGTTTCTTTGTGTTACTGGGTACCTGCCTACTTAGCCGTGAACGAATTGTCAGTCACCGGTAGCCTGCGTCGGTGCTACTGGAACTGTGTAAACAGTGAGGATTTAACTGGTTCTGAAACTTGCGGAAAAACTATGGGGTTGAAAAACGGGGATTTGCAGAAACCATATTGGTAGAACGCTGTCTTAATCATCCGGGTGCAGATGCCTGCGCGCGGCAGAGTCTCCGAACCTCAATTTTTTACACACAGAATTTATGAAATCAGTTAGTCCGTCAGGTGGTGTAAGCGTAGCAGGGATGTTGCTGTTGCCCCTGATATGTGTGTTGTCAGTGATGTGGGCTCCACTCGCGGCGCAGTCATCCCGGGCGGTTACGCAGGCTCAGCTGTCCGATGCGTCTGATGTGGTTGAGTCAGCAGTTCAGGATCTGGCTTTTCTATTGTCTTTGCATGACACGCTCAAAGATAACAGCGATCTTTTGAAACAGGTTCATGAAGACTATTTCCCGTTATTTGATATCCCGCTCATAGCGCGTCGGGTAACGCGTTCGAATTTCACCGCAGAGCCTTCGCAGCGGCGCAGTTATCTTGAATGCCTTGTTGGGTTGACGTTTTTCAATGCACATCTGGATATCGTTGTGTCGAAGCCGGCCGATCAAAAGCAGTTTGATGAGGCGCGTCCGGTGTCTATTTCCAGCAGCGGGCGTTTGCTGGATACCGAAATTATCATGCGACAGGGTGACGAGGTTTTTCGGGTTGGTTATCGGCTGGTAAAGCGCGACTCAGAAAATAGCTGGATGATCCTTGATATTAACGGTGGTGTGGAGGGACTGTTGGCGGGGCTTGCTGCGAAGGTAGAAGAAATAGCATCAGCGGCAATTAATCAGGATGCTGATCCGTATCATCATGTGACAACCTTCCTGATTAAACACAATGAACAATTGCCGTTTACCGCAAAGCGCTGGTGTGTGCCTCCTGTAGCGCAGTCGCCCCGTGTCGATACCGGTGTACAAACGCATGCCAACAACGATAACGACAACTATGAGATAAAGACAACGCTTGCTGGTCGGGATGCCACAATCTATGTTGAGGTTACCCCGGATGGCACGGTGATTTATCAGGACGATATCATTCTCGGTACAGACGCAGATCTGGCAGCCGCAGTCAGTGGTCTGGACTTCTCAAAGCTTCGCCTTTGGAGCAGGGCAGTGATTCCCTACCGGATTGACGACTCCGCGCCAAACAAACCGCAGATTCAGAGAGCCATTGAAGAATGGGATGCAAAAACACCGGTTACGTTTGTTGAAGCCGATGCCAGTGATGAGAATAGCGTTGTGTTTACAGCCGGTGACGGTTGCCGGTCTTCTATTGGAATGGTTGGTGGTACTCAATTCATTACGCTCAGTGATCGCTGTTCATATGGTGCGGTGTTACATGAAATTGGCCATACACTGGGATTGATACACGAACACAACCGTGATGACCGGGACAATTTCGTCAATATTAATTTGCGCAATGTGCAGTACGATAAAGAGTGGAACTTCTATAAACATCCACCCGGTCACCCTGTGACCGATGGTTATTGCTACAGTTCAGTGATGCATTATCCGGAATATGCTTTTGCTATCCGCAGTACCGTTAAAACGATTGAAGTTAAAAGAGGGAGTCAGCGGATTGGTCAACGCACACAGTTGTCGTCCTGTGATGTAACGCGAGTACGTAAAATATACGGGCCGCTGGTGCGCGATGAGAGTTCACTGTCAGCTGATTAGCCGGCGTTGCTGCGTGTTATTGCGAGTAAAAGAAATCGCCGCGATGACAGATGGTTTTTAAACTCTGGCGTTGGCATTCCAGCCGCACTGATAGTGCATTCATTCGCTGACGGAGAATTTCACTGCGCGGCCACAGATTGTCAATAGCAGGGCCGGTATGGCTTGTCAGACTGGTTGGTTGTTGTTGGGTATTACACGCTAGATAAGGGACAGGAGGGTGTTGCCTGGTCATTCTGGAAATAGGGTGATTGTATCGTTGTGAGAAATGTAAAAAAATGAAGCTGTAAAGTAGTCGATGAAGTGCCGGCTGGAATGCATTTTGTCAATGGACAGATACTGAATTTGCGGTGCCAGCTTTAGTTGCAAATGAAAAAACCCACGTCCTCCGGACGTGGTCAGAGTACTAAGGC
>CAYZVB010000418.1:0-4471 GCA_964481315.1 uncultured Granulosicoccaceae bacterium | reverse complement strand
AGGCTTATGTAAATGATGAGTTGCTGCTTGACCACACACAAATTGTGCGAAATACGGTTAAGAGGAATAACGATTTCGAGTTTGGTGTTTCCACTGTGGAGTTTGAGAGGTTACTACAGTCAGTGGATGAGGGTTCAGCCAAACCATACTTAACAAGTGGGATGCAATACACAAGTTTCATTGAAATGCACTCAGAGCTTCATTCAATTGCGACTGTTCACTCTGAGTATTGTGCAAGCGGTGTAATCTTGCATGATACTTTATTGCTATGCGATCAAAAGGCATATGACAGGATACAGTCCGAGCTTCTAGAAATGATAAACAGAAAACGAGTGTTTAGATCTTTTTTTTCTTTTCTTCAATGCGAACGAACTGGTGGCTGTTGATTGTCTGAAGTTCTTTATTTTTTGCCTAACAGCGTATTCATGGACACTGTGTCCAAAAACAAAACGACACTGTTTCCTATATCCCCAAATCTTACCGCCCAATACTAACAAAGAAAATCCCACTCAAACAAAAACTTAGAACAACAAGCATCAGACATCGCCGCAGAAAAGCGACACAGTGTCCGTATATCCCGGATTTCGATTTCAAATACGAACTTTGCTAACTTATCTGAAAATAAATACCGATCTCTAAACAACCCAGTGATCGTTGTTTTCAGGACAGACCAAACATCATATTAATGCCCGAGCAAAACCTCAGCAAAATCGCTACAGCCTGCCTATACCCACTAGACCCGTACTTCAGGCATCCATTTTAAAACCTGCTCATTGCGCACAGGCAGATACTCTCCACGCCTTTTCTACTGAAAGACTTTCAAAACCGAACAGTTTTCGATCGGCAAGCTGCGACAGTTTAATTTTCGTTATCGCTCGGAATATCGATTCTGCGGCTCACACGAAACGGCTATTAACTCGCCTACATCGTTCTCTTTCACCAAATTAACGGACTTCAGCGCAGATAGGCTCTTGTTTAATACACATAACCGCATAATACCACCGCCAGAATATTCAACACCAGTAAGACTGCGTGATACGGTACCAGCCGAACGTAATACATAGAAATAAGACCAGGGAATAGTTTTGACATGCAACTGACGTGAGGAACGATATCCAACGAAAACCAAGCAGGAGAACCTCACTGTTATCCGGCACAACCAAACCACTATAAAGCAAACTGCACTGTTACGGATACATCGATTTTAATCAATAACATACCAAGACGACCGCGCTCCCCCGAACCTAAAGTTTCATACAGTAGGTGCCAAGCACCACTAACACTGTTCGAGCAAGACAATCGGTAGGTGCCTAGGCACCACCAAAAACCGTCCACAAAACGAACGAACCACCAAAACCATATCCACCCACCACCACAGCGTGTGAATAGTTTTTTGAAATCACCCGTAGTCGGGTCAAAGCGACATGGATGTCGCGTGAGCGCTGCCCACACAGGGATGTGTGATCAGCGCGGCCCGACGGAGGGTTATTTCAAAAAATGCCGCAGGCACCCGCAGGGCTATTCACCCGCGACCAACCACAAACAAGCGTTTTCGTCAGTTTTGCGCTTTTCAAAAGTGACTCGTACCGCCAGGGACTGGCAACGAAAAAAGGCATGGATGCCACGCCAAAACGGCTGAGCGCAGCGAACGACCCACACGCCTGAGCGCAGCGAACGAACCACACGGCCGAGCGCAGCGACCAAACAAAAGACTAGACGAACCGATTAACTAAATTCTCCAAATACTCCTGCCGCCCCGACACTGGCTGCGGATTAACATCTTCCTTCTCAACCTTAGCCGCCAACTCTTCCAGCGACACTTCACCCTTTAACACACGCTGACTATAAGCGTCATCCCATCCGCAGTAGCGGTCGTCAATAAACTTATCGAGCGTGCCATCTTCAATAATTGCTGCCGCAGCTTTCAGGCCGCGTGCACAACAGTCCATACCGCCTATGTGTGCGATTAACAAATCATCGGGCTCTATAGACTGACGTCTGAGCTTGGCGTCGAAGTTGGTGCCGCCGGTGCTAAAGCCTCCAGCTTTGAGTATCTGATAATACGCGAGTGCCATTTCAGGTACGTTATTCGGGAACTGATCGGTATCCCAACCGGACTGGTAGTCGTTGCGGTTCATGTCAATGGATCCGAAAATGCCGAGGTCGGCAGCAAGCGCCAGTTCGTGCTCGAAGGTGTGGCCGGCAAGAATGGCATGGCCCTGTTCGATGTTCATCTTTACTTCGTTTTCAAGCCCGTGACGTTTTAAAAATCCGTACACGGTGGCAACGTCATAGTCGTACTGGTGTTTGGTCGGTTCCTGCGGTTTTGGCTCTACCAGTATGGTGCCGTTGAAGCCGATTTTATGTTTGTATTCCACCACCATGTTTAAAAAGCGACCAAGCTGATCAAGCTCTTTTCCGAGGCGTGTGTTCAGTAACGTTTCATAGCCTTCACGTCCGCCCCACAGCACGTAGTTTTCCCCACCGAGTCGATGAGTGGCATCGATACAGGTTTTTACCGTGGCTGCTGCGAATGCAAAGATATCCGGGTTCGGATTGGTGGCAGCACCTGCCATAAAACGGCGGTGTGAAAATAGGTTTGCCGTGCCCCACAGCAGCTTCATGCCGGTGTCGGACATTTTCTGTTCAAAGTAATCGACAATATGATTGAGATTGTCGGTGTTCTCTTTGAAGTTGCTGCCTTCCGGTCGTACGTCTGCATCGTGAAAGCAGAAGTACGGCACCCCGAGTGCTGTGAACATTTCAAAGGCGATATCGGCTTTTAGTTTGGCGTTGGCCATTGGGTCGTTGTTACTGATGTCATCAAACCAAGGGCGTTCAAATGTTAATCCGCCAAACGGGTCGGAACCCGGCCACGCAAAGTTGTGCCAGTAACACACGGCAAAGCGCAGGTGATCTTCCATGCGCTTTCCGGCCACTACTTCATCGGGGTTGTAGTAACGGAACGCAAGCGGGTTGTCACTCTGCTCGCCTTCGAAAGGGATCTTTGTAATGTCGCCGAAAAAACCAGTGCTCATTTCCATGTCTCTTGTTTGTTGCCGCAAGCCTGCTCACGGATAGTGCGTTTACTCTTGTGCAGCGCCTGGTCCGGGAGTAGCTCCGGGCGGGCATTTACCAAGAATGATCATGCCGAGTACTTCATCTTTAGTAACATCCTTAGTGTGTGCCGAACCGACAACCGCACCGTTTTTCATTACCACCACACGATCGGCCAGATCAAAAACATCGTGTATATCGTGGCTGATTAAAAAGATACCAATACCATCCTGCTTTAGCTGTTTGATCAGCTGGCCGACCTGCTCTGTTTCAGCCGGTCCAAGTGCCGCAGTGGGCTCATCCATGATGAGTATTCGGGCGTTAAAGTGAATAGCGCGTGCGATGGCTACCGACTGGCGCTGCCCGCCGGAAAGTTGTTTTACCGGATCTTTAAAGCGGGTGAAGTTTGGATTAAGCCGGTTCATAACCTTGCGCGTTTCAGCTTCCATGGCCGCATCGTCAAGCGTGCCCCAGCGCGTCAGAATTTCACGGCCAAGATAAAGATTGGCGGCAGCATCGACATTGTCGGCAAGTGCCAGTGTTTGGTAGATCGTTTCAATACCAAACTCTTTGGCATGACGCGGATTGGTGATAGTGGCTTCTTTTCCGTCAATGAAGATCTGACCACTGTCGCGTGTATACGCTCCAGAGAGAATTTTAATGAGCGTTGATTTACCTGCACCGTTGTGTCCGAGCAAACCCACGACTACACCGGGATATAACTCACACGACGCACTGTCTACAGCATGTACACCGCCGAACGCAATGGAGATGTCTTTAAGCTCGACCAGCGGCGTTTGATTATTGGTTTCCATAGGATCCGCCTTTTGCTAAACCGAGTTTCTGCGATAGAGATTGTCGAGCCATACCGCTATCACCAGCACGCCGCCCACAACCATTTGCTGTATCGATGAATCAAAACCGATAAGTACCATGCCGGACTGCAGCGACTGCATCACCAGCGCACCCAGGATCGCTCCGTAGATTGTGCCGATACCACCGGCGAACGATGTTCCACCGATTACCGCAGCAGCAATCACGTATAGTTCGTCAAACTGCCCCAGTGCCAGTGTTGCAGACTTCAGTCGGGCACTGGCAATAACTGCAGCAATACCTGTTAGTGCACCCATTAGCGCGAAGATAAGCATGGTCATTTTTTTGGTGTTAATACCGGCAAGTTCCGCTGCTTCGGGGTTACCGCCAATCGCAAATACGTAACGACCAAAGCGCGTGCGTGTGGCAAGGAATGTCATAGCCACACCGACGGCAAGGGCAATCAGAATAGGTATCGCAAAACCGTGCGATATAAACAGCCCGCCTTCAGGAACTTCGATGTTATTGGCCGCTGCATATTTCTTCACAATGCCTTTGGGCCACGGGTAGGCATTCATCACCATGACCGCCCCCAGCACCA
>CAYZVB010000417.1:0-4481 GCA_964481315.1 uncultured Granulosicoccaceae bacterium | reverse complement strand
GCTGATTGTATGTTTCATCATTGGGTAGTTGCAGGTGGCGGTACGTTGCGCCGCCACCTGCAGTTAGCTGTATAGGCGGCTATTGAATGTCAGCGTCGCGAGCGGCGTTGATTTCACCCTCGGCGGCAGCCACGGCACTGGTGAGTGCGTCGAATACCTGTTCGCCGCGAGTGACGTTCTTCTTAAACCAGTCGTATACCGGAGAGGCAGCTTTTTTGAATGCTGCTTTTTGTTCCGGGGTAGGTACGTACAGGTCGCCGCCACCGGCGACAAAGTCCTGATACGCCTGAATCGACTTACGCTTTGGTGAAGCAAAGGTCGCCTGCTGTAGTGCGTAGAAACCATCGACAACAACTCGGCGCTGTTCTTCAGAAAGGCCCTTAAAAGACTCGTTAGACATCCACCACAGTGCGCCCATGTAAGCGTGACCGTCGAGGGTCAGGTATTGCAGGCCGGCGTCAGGGAATTTCATGCCCATGATGTCAGTGATACCGTTTTTCGACCCTTCGACAACACCGGTCTGAAAAGAAGTGAACAGCTCGGGCCATGGAATAGGCGTTGGTGCCGCACCCAGTGCTTTCACCAGTTCCTGCGGCAGGTCGGCAACGACTGTGCGAATTTTAAGCCCTTCCAGATCACCCGGTTCTGCAAGTCGGCGTTTGGTGTTGGCAAAGTTACGCCAGCCACCGGTGTTGCCAATTGTCATCAGGCGAATTGCATCGCCTGAGTCTTCCAGTGCCATGCTGCGAACAGTGCGGGTGAAATCACCGGAGAGCACGTGTTCTGCCACACGGTCGTCAGCCATCAGATAGGGAAGGTCCAGAACCTGAACATAAGGGAATAAACCTGCAGCACCACCAGATGTGGAAATGTATATATCAATTGAACCGTCAGCAACGCCCTGCAGACATTCAGCACCGTTTGAGCAGAGTTGTGTTCCAATAAACAGTTCTACTTCGATGGCACCGTTTGAAGCACTTTCAACGTAGTTTTTAAAAACCACAAGACCGTCGTAGTCTTCATCGTTTTCGTTTGAATTTGCGGTTGCGCGCAGGGTGATATCGGCTGCGTGCGTGGCGCTTATTGCACCCAGACCAAGTGATGCAGCCAGAGCTACGGTGGTAGCAAGTTTTTTAAACATAGTCGATACGCCTCTCTCTTTCGAATGATTTTCAGTTGTTGTCTTGCTATAAAAACCCGGCAAGACGCGGGACAGTCAGTGACAGTGCAGGTACAAACGTGATTAGTAGAATCACCAGAATCTCTACGGCCAGAAACGGCAGAATGGCGCGTGCAATGGTGGTAACACGCTCGCGTGAAACTGCAGCGGCAACAAATAACACCAGCCCCATGGGCGGCGTTGCAAGACCCACAGTTAAGTTGACACACATGATAATGGCGAAGTGAACCGGTTCGACACCAAGGCTGATAAATACCGGTCCGAGGATTGGTCCTAAAATAATAATTGCCGGGCCCGCATCGAGAAACATACCGACAACAAATAACAGCAGGTTTATTAAAAATAACAGCAGCAGCGGATTTTCTGTAAGGGTGAGAATAAACGCTGCGAGTTGCTCCGGCGCATGGCTTAGGCTAACTACCGTTTTAAACGACATAGCCGCCCCGACCAGTAACAGCACAACCGAAGATGTTAAGCCGGCGCGTGTGAGTACATTGGGCAGATCGCGAAATCTAAGTGTACGAATCACAAACAGGCCGATAAACATAGCGTATGCGACTGCAACGGCTGCAGCTTCTGTTGGCGTAAACACACCGCCGAGTATGCCGCCGAGAATAATGACTGGCGTCAGCAGCGGGAAGAATGCTTTCAGTCCGGCACGTCCACGTTGGCCCCAGGTGTATTTTTCACTGGCCACCGGAAAGTCGTAGCGGTCGGCCATAAACTTCACCATTAACATCAGTCCGCTACCAATAAGAATACCCGGAACAATGCCGGCCAAAAACAACGCGGCGACACTTTCTCCCATCACATAGGCGTAAATGATCATAATGCCTGACGGTGGAATGATGGGGCCGATTACCGAGCTTGCAGCGGTGATTGCAGCGGCAAACTTTCTGGTATATCCCTGTTTTTCCATTGCCGGTACCAGCATCGAGCCAAGTGCTGAAGTGTCGGCAACTGCAGACCCCGAGAGTCCGGCAAACAACATTGATGAAAGTACGTTTACATGTGCAAGGCCACCGCGTAAATGCCCCATTAACGCCTGCGAAAACTCCACCAGCCGCGCTGTGATGCCACCGCGATTCATCAGTTCACCGGCCAGCATAAAAAACGGAATAGCCATGAGTGGAAAGCTGTCCATGCCGTTGTAAAGGTTGCGGTAGAGCAGGGTGATGTCTCGTTCCTGACCGTTTAGAAACAGCAATGCACCCGGTGCTGCCAGCAGGGCAAAGAATACCGGCAGCCCGATCATCAGCAGTACCAGAAATACCGGTAGAAACCAGATCAGCATTATTCTGCCCCTCTGCTGATGATGGGTGTGTCGTCACTGACAGACTGCGGGTCAAACAGCGCAACAAGCCTTGCGAGTATCAGTTCGATGTTGACCAGTATCAGTAACACAATACCAACCAGAAGTGATGTCATCATCCAGCTTCGCGGTACGCGATACCATTCATCAAAAGACAATGATAGAGGTACATATAGCGATGCGGTGGCGAAGCGACCACCGAGCCCGGTGACTTCTTTCCAGCCGATTTTTACAGCGACAATCAAGACCATCAAAGAGACAAGTAACAGAATTATCTGCAGGAGGCGTGCAACAATGTTTGGCAGGATTGCATCGATTGTATCGATAGCGACAAAGCCGCCTTCCCGAAGTGCAGTCGGTGCCATCAGACCGGTCATCCACAACATACAAAACCGTGCTGCCTCATCCGGCCACGGCAGCGCGCTGCCAAGTATGTAGCGAAAGTACACCTGCAACAGTATGACAAACACCATCACTGAAATAGCAAAGACACCTATCCACCTGCCGGTTGCCAGCAATGGCGTATTGACTGCCTGTAGCCCGCGCAGCAGGCCGCGCAATGCTTTCATTAAATTCCCTCCAGTTTGTGGATCATAACAGAGGGTCAGGCTGCGTTATCGCAAAGCGAAGTAAATGTACCGGTATTTCCGCGGTAGAAAGCCAGAGGTTCCGTCGTTGCCTGTTGCAAAGCCAGTTCAACACGGCCGAGAATAATGACGTGATCTCCGGCCTCGTAAACTGCTTCACGTGAGCAGTCGAAACGCACCAGGCAGTCGTCCAGCACCGGTACATTGAAGTCATTGGTGGCCAGATTTTGATCTTTAAGGCGTGCGGGGTTGCGTGCTACTTCCATACACAGCGCTTCCTGCCGGGCATTTAATACGTGGATTGAGTAGTGATCGGCATTGGCGAAAGCATCAAACCGCGAGCATTTTTTATCAAGGGACCACAGCACCAGTGGTGGTGTCAGTGATACAGATGAAAAACTGTTTGCGGTTATCGCCGCCGGTCCGTCTGTACCCGCTGCAGTAACAATAGTGACACCGGTTCCAAAGCAACCAAGCGCATCTCGAAGCAGCCTTTGATTGCTGGCGTCAGGTACAAAGCTGCCATCAATAGGTTCGTTGAGCTGGTTCTGACAGGGCTGTTGTGCGGATACAGTCATTACGGTACCTCGGATCCCAATGCTGCCTCGTACAGCTCGTACCAACATTCACGTGAAAGATTCACTTTCAGAGCATCGCCAATGGATGCGATTCGCTCAAGATTATTAGTGCCCAGTACCGGTAATATTGTCGACGGGTGATACAACAGAAAAGCCACGGCGACTGCAGCGCGATCAGTGCCGAACTCCTGCGCAATGCGGTCCATGCGGGTTGCGAGTTCACCGGTTGAGGTCATCAGGTTGCCGCCGCCGAGTGGAGACCAGGCCATAATTGCGTGGCCGTGTTGCTGATGAAACGCCATATCCCCATTGGTAAACGGGCTGATTTCGGCAAGCGATAATTCAATCTGGTTTGTGACCAGAGAATTTGTCATCGCTGACTGCAGCAGTTTCCAGTCCCACGGACGAAAGTTAGAGACACCAACAGCACCGACTTTACCCGATTTGATCAACCCGTCGAGTGCGGCACCGGTCTCAACATGGTCCATCAACGGGTCCGGACGATGGATTAACAATAGGTCGATATGGTCTATTGCCATATCTGTTAATGAGTGATTAACGGAAGCTTCAATATGTTGTGCAGAAGTGTCGTAGTGCTTTACCCGCTTGTCGCTGTAACGTCCTACAGGGGCGACGATATCGCACTTGGTAACGATTTCCATTTTGTTTCGCAGCGCCGGGTTTTTCTGCAGCGCGGTACCAAGGATGGCTTCTGCCGTATAGCCGCCGTAAATATCTGCCTGATCAAAAGTCGTTATGCCCTGATCGAGACAGGTTTGGATTTTGGCGGTAACATGTTCAGTTGAAGTGTTGCTGTCATCGCC
>CAYZVB010000416.1:542-4504 GCA_964481315.1 uncultured Granulosicoccaceae bacterium | reverse complement strand
GTTTACACCTGCTTCAATCGAAGCCGCTGTTGAAACCATCAAACGCGAAAAAATTGATCTGGTATTCGCGCCACATGTTGAAACCTCTGCAGGCATGATGCTGCCGGACGACTACATCGCGGCATTGGCAGACGCTGTGCACTCGGTAGGCGGCATGATGGTGCTTGACTGCATCGCCTCGGGCACCATTTGGGTAGATATGAAAAAGACCGGTGTCGACATGTTAATCAGCGCACCGCAAAAAGGCTGGAGTGGTCCGCCATGCGCAGGACTGGTTATGATGAGTGATCGCGCCAGAACCGCCATAGATGGCACAACCAGTGACAGCTTTGCCTGCGACCTGAAGCAGTGGCTGCAGATTATGGAAGCCTATGAGTCTGGTGGTCATGCCTATCATGCAACCATGCCAACCGAATCACTACGTGTATTCCGCGATGTGATGAAAGAAACAGTGGCATTCGGTATCGACAAAGCCAAACAACAACAACAGCAGCTCGGCAATGAAGTCCGTGCGTTGCTTGAAGCCAAAGGCATTAAAAGCGTCGCTGCCAAAGGCTTCCAGGCACCGGGAGTTGTTGTGAGCTACGCAGCATCACCCGACATTAAAAACGGTAAGGTGTTTGCCGAACGCGGCATGCAAATCGCCGCCGGTGTACCACTACAGTGCGATGAAGGCGAAAACTTCTCAACGTTTAGACTGGGGCTTTTCGGACTCGACAAACTGCAGAACGTTGACCGCACTGTCGCTTCACTGAAATCGGTTATCGATGAAGTATTTGTCAGCGAAGTGAAAGAGCAGACACCCGCATAGTTCCAGCTGTGCCCGGCAGGCGGTACAAATGTATCGCTTGCGCTAAGCCTGTGAGCTAAGGTCTTCCACAGACAGCACGGCGTCCATATTAATGGCGCCGTAAATATGCGGAAACAACTCTTCACCGCCAACCGTATTCTCATAAACCAGCTTGGCGCTCAACAGTTCGGGATTGATTTCGAGCAGTTTTAAACCAGTCGCTCCCTGATAGTACCTTTCAAGAACACCGGCCAGTTGCTCACGCTTGCAGCAATGAATAAAACCTTCCTGCTGCAGCGATGCGCAGGTGTAGCTGCCGTTGGCAGCAGCATCCAGCGATGGCTGATCAGTCACGTGATAGATTCTGTTATTCAGTTCACTCATTAGTGGCTCTTATGCTACCAGCGTCAAATTCGACAGGCTTGTTGTAACAACACAGTTCAGGAATAGCTAAACAGTTTTAACCACACTGTTAAGTTCTTCGTCCGGCCGCCGCTATACGCGACCATGCTATACAGACTCACAAAAAAACAACAACAAGAGTCGCCGCGGGCCAATGAAAACGATACCGTAGCCGGTGTCGCCTTGCTGATACTCTGCGCCTCAATTGCGTTCATCACTTCAGCGTCCGGCACCACTCTTATTGTAGATGCACACGCATTCTACATGACTATGCTTGGCTCAATGACGTTATACTTTGCCACCAGCCAACCTGCGCTGGACCCGCGGGGTGTCGGCTCGGTGCCGGAACGACTACCGGGAGCCGCAGGCAACGAAGACATATACTTCGAAACACAACACAGCGCTCTCACCGACCGTAAGTCTGCCAACAGCAGTGCTTTTGTTATTGGCGAACATACCCCCGATCGTCTGACACTCGAACCCTGCAAGCTCACCCATCGAGCCTGCTTTACCACCGCGCTGATCATTTCAACCGCGCTTATTGCACTTGTACTTGGTGGTAAAAACACCTTAAGCATCTGGATGGTACCGGCAGCGCTTAAAACCGCGCTGCTGCTGTCTGCCGTGGTATTGCTTGCGTTAATTTTTAATCACCTGAGACAACCACTACGCCGGGTAATCTTCGACAGAAACAGTGGAGTGTTCTGGGTTGAACAGATACTGCTGTTCAATTTCAAAATGGCAGAGTCCGCACAAATGCCTCTGCACCAGGTTGTCGCGCTGCAGCGCGTCGTGCACCCCCGCGAACGTCACATTGGCAACGGGTTGATCAGCTCATCACAGGCAGGATCGCCCCAGGAACTCAATGTGCTGTTTCGCAACCGAGAACGTGTCAACATCGTTTGTCATGAAGATTGCCAGGCACTGCGGACCGATGCGACTGTAATTTCCAACTTTCTGCAGGTTCCGGTATGGGTATCAGAACCGGCAGAAAACAACTAGCAATACCGCAGCCGTCGCAGGTTAGTTAATCACCACCGAATTAATGACTACCGGCTGTACCGGCACATTTTCGGTGAATGGTCCTGCAGCACCGGTGGCCGACGCGGCAATCTGATCGACGACTTCAAAGCCATCAGTGACCTCGCCGAATACCGCATAACCCCAGGCAGATGATGATGTCGGTGCGGTGTAATTCAGGAAGTCGTTGTCAGCAACATTAATAAAGAACTGCGATGTTGCCGATTGCGGATCTGATGTGCGTGCCATGGCGATGGTATAGCGAATGTTTTTCAGCCCGTTATCCGCTTCGTTGGCAACCGGATCAAGTGTAGGCTTCTGAATGTATTCTGCAGTGAACCCGCCACCCTGAATCATGAAGCCCGCAATAACACGGTGAAAGACAGTACCGTCATAGTGCCCATTGGTCGCGTAGTTAATAAAATTTTCGACCGTTAGCGGTGCTTTTGCTGCATCAAGTTCCACAGTAATGTCACCGGCACTGGTTTGCAGCACCACGCGCTGCCCGGGGTCGTCACTGGCACCACTCACGGCCAGCGCCCCGCCACTGTCGGATGTACCGCCGCAGGCACTAACAGCAAGCACCATCAGCCAAAGCCAGAAAATCGGATTGCAGTATTTCACAGGCACAGCCCTGTCGCGACGAATGAACGCCATGGTGAGCAAAATCGATACCGACGAGTCCCGGTGACAGATGCGGAACCGCCCGTTGTTGAGAGACCTGCCCGATCGGTATACCATTCGTGCACGCGGACGGCGCAGTACCATGGACAATGCCGTCCAGACCTTTCCAGCCCTGGAGGACGTTCCTTGAAAATAATGCACAAGCTGGCGCTAGCGACCTCGATCCTCGCCGGACTCTCAACTGCGGCAACTGCCGATACCATTCGTTTCTGGACCACTGAAGAACAACCGGACCGACTGGCAAAGCAGGAGCAGATGGCAGCCGACTTCAATGCCAAAACCGGCCACACCGTCGAAGTTATTCCAATCAGTGAAAAAGACATGGGCAAACGCGCCACCGCAGCATTCGCGGCCAACGACCTTCCGGATGTTATCTATCACCCGCTGCAATATGTTCTGCCATGGTCGGAAGCCGGCATTCTCGATGTGGAAACCAACAGCGAAATTGTCGACAACCTGGGCACCGATACTTTTGCACCGGGCGCAGTCGACATGGCACAGTTTGATGGCATGACTGCCGCAGTGCCGGTCGATGGCTGGACTCAAATGATTGTCTATCGCAAAGACCTGTTCGATGCACTCGGACTCGAGCCACCAACCAGCTATAAAAACATTATGGACGCTGTGCGTCGTCTGGCAGCACCACCGGAGCTGTATGGTTTTGTCGCAGCCACCAAGGTCGACGAAAACTTCATGAGCCAGGTACTCGAGCACGTATTTCTGGCCAACGGTGTCACACCGGTCAATGCAGACGGCTTTGCCGAACTCGACCCGAAAGCCACTGCCGAAGCACTGGAATTCTACAAGCTGATCTCACAGGCATCACCAGCCGGTGAGCTTTACTGGAAGCAATCCCGTGAGCTGTACTTTGCCGGTAAGGCGGCAATGATCATCTGGTCGCCGTTCATCCTTGATGAACTGGCCGGTCTGCGTGACTCAGCACCACCCACCATTAACAACAACCCGACCTCCCGGGTACTGGCGAAAAAAACCGACTTCATCACCAAGTTTTCCGGTCCGTCAAATCCTGAAGGTGCCGGCTGGGCAGATATTCGTTACTTTGGAG
>CAYZVB010000416.1:0-532 GCA_964481315.1 uncultured Granulosicoccaceae bacterium | reverse complement strand
CGCTGCCTGGGGTGATGTGCGTTATTTCGGTATCACACCTGATGCAGATACCGACACTGCCCAGGACTTCGTGAAGTTTGCAATGGACGACGGTTACATGGCAACGCTGTCTATCGCACCGGAAGGCAAGTTCCCGGTACGTCGCGGCACCGCTGATGAGCCTACCAAGTTTGTCGATGGCTGGAAGCAGCTGCCTGTCGGTGTTGATCGCAAAGCACCATTGGGTGATATCTATCCGCAGGAAACAATTTCAAATATTGTTGGCGGACTTGAAAAAGCCAATCGCTGGGGAGCCAGTGAAAGACAACTGTCACTGGCATCTAAAATGATCAACAGCCAGGTGATCAACCGTATTGTTCGACAGTTCATCGACGACGAGCTCAGCGTTAACAGCGCAGTTAAAAAACTCAACGAAGAACTTAAGAAAATAAACTGATTGCGACATTCAGGCAAAAGCCGCGCACTGCATGTGCGCGGCTTTTGTTATGACTAACCTGAAGCAACAAGCCGAAGCCGTTCTCACCGCCAATGA
>CAYZVB010000415.1:0-4530 GCA_964481315.1 uncultured Granulosicoccaceae bacterium | reverse complement strand
CACGCAGTTTGGCATGATCATCTACGGCTACAAGCACTTTGTCGATGCCAAGGCTTATGATGCAGATCCCGTTGCAGAGCTTGGCAGGTTATATAAGTACGTGCGGGTGATCATGGATTTTCACGGCGCGGCAAAACAATTACCCGAAGCGCAACAGCTACTCGAAAAACAGCTGGCAGCGCTGCAACGTGTTAGCGATGCAGCGCCAGGTGATGACAAAGCTGCAGCTAAAAAACAGAAGAAAGATATTGCCAGGCTCAACGAGAAAATCACCGATCAAAAGGCACTCGTTGAAAAACTCGAAGGCACGGTTGCCAGTGGTAACAACGACGCCGGGTTAAAATCGGTTGCCGACGCACATCCGGATATTGCCTCGGCGGTTCTGGCAGAGACCGTGAAACTGCATGAGGGCGATTCTGAAAACAAGGGGTTGTGGGATAAGTTTCTGCCGTACTGCCTTGCCGATATACAGCGCCTTTACGATCGACTGAATATCAGTTTTGATCATATTCTTGGTGAGAGCTTCTATCACGATCAGCTCGGTGATGTGGTGGAAGAATTTATCGGCAAGAACATCGCTACCGAAAGCGACGGGGCAATATGTGTGTTTCTTGAAGGTTATGAAGCACCCATGATCATTCGCAAGAAAGACGGTGCATTTCTTTACCCGACCACAGACCTTGCCACCATTCAGTACCGCATGCAGGAGTGGCAGGCCGATGCCATGTTGTATGTGGTTGATCATCGTCAGCACGATCACTTTGCCAAACTGTTCGACGCTGCGCGAGTCTGGGGTTACACCGATGTTGAAATGACTCACGTCAGTTTTGGTACGGTACTTGGTGATGACGGCAAACCGTTTAAAACCCGCGCCGGCGACACTGTCGGGCTTGAAGGTTTGCTCGACGAGGCAGAGTCACGTGCGCTGGCGGTTGGCATTGGTGCACTTAAATATGCCGATCTTTCACAGAACCGTTCTTCTGACTATAAATTCAGTTACGACAAAATGCTCGCGCTGCGCGGCAACACTGCAACCTATCTGCAATACGCCAATGCCCGTGTACACGGCATACTGCGTAAACAGCAGGTTACTGCAGAGTCTCTGAAAGCGTCACCGCAGGCGTTTGAGTTCAGTGAAACGGTCGAGCGGCAACTGTCGGTACATCTGTTGCGTTTCGGCGAAGTGCTGAATGATGTGCTGGTCGAATACAAACCCAATTTACTATGTAATTACCTGTTCGACCTTGCGCAGCTTTTTGCACGTTTCTTTGATCAGTGCTCTGTGCGTGATGCTGAAACCGATTCGCTCAGGCAAAGCCGCCTGCAATTGTGTGCGTTAACGTCAGCCACGCTAACCACCGGTCTGGGCCTGCTTGGCATTGAGTCGCTCGAGCGGATATAAACGCCATGAGTAATAACCGTGAATTACTCGAACAGGCCGCCCTTAATACCGTGCAGCGCGGAGGGCTCAAGGGGTTGAGCTTCAGAACGCTGGCAGATGAAGTCGGTATTAAATCGTCGAGCGTTCACTATTACTTCCCTGAAAAGTCCGATCTTGCTGAAGCACTTATCAAGCGTTACAGCGAAGCATTCATGGATCAGTTGCACGACATTGGCGGCAAGTCGTGGAATCTTAATCGTAAACTGAAGGCGTTTATCGCCATATTCGAAAACGTTGCCAGTGAAAACAAGTTTTGTTTGTGCGGCATGATGGCGGCTGAAATCGAACAGCTCAATGAATCCAATCGTCGGCAACTGGCTGACTACTTTACCCGCACCGAAGACTGGCTGGTGGCGCAGTTCGATCAGCACAAGTCCGAGCTCAGTGCGCATTCCAGTCACCTGGTGCTGGCTAAAAGTTTGTTGTCGGGTCTTGAGGGGGCGTTGCTGGTCGATCGTGTGGTCGGAGACAAGCAGCGACTCAAGGCGCAGAAGGATTTGTTTTTAAAATTGATTGGCTGAGTCTGTTTGTGCTTGTGGTGCGGATCGCACCCCTCACCGCACCCTACGGGCGTAGGGTGCGGTGAGAGAAACGAACCGCACCAACAAACCATCAAGACTCAAATTCCCCCGCAACACCAATATCACCCGGTTCTCCGCCCCAATCAACCGAATAAACACCATCTTTCACAAACTTGTGAAAGCTTGAATATTGCCAATCACGTACCCGCTCGCAATACCCATGTTTCACCGGGTTAAAATGAATGTAATCAACATGATTTTGAAAATCCCGCTGATCACGAATCTGGTGTTCCCAATACCGTCGTTGCCACACACCGCGTTCACCACGTTTTTGCCGGCTCTCGGATAGCCGTTCGGAAGTAAGTGGGAGTCCCCTGGAAAAGTTGGCCTTAATCAAACTCCAGCGCATCGAATAATCGGCATCGCCTTCCGGCAATGTCCAAATACAATGCAAGTGATCAGGCAGAACAACCATAGCGTCAATTGTAAAAGGGTGGTCAGCCTTAACCTTCCGAATAACGGATCGTAGCAATTCGATATTCTGAATAAGAATGCCATCTTTGCCACGCATCAGGCAGTTCACAGTGAAGAAGTAGGAAGCACCTTGAGTGTCGGTACGGCGGTATTCAGGCACAGCAGTAAATCTCAGGTACGGCGTAAATTACAGGTTTGTTTGATCGTCAAGGTTACAGCAGGTCGCATGGGTCTGTATGGCACATTGGTGCGGTTCGCTTCCCTCACCACACCCTACCAGATCTGCGTAGGGTGCGGTGAGCACTACGAACCGCACCAATAAAACACATGAAAACTCTACAGTGACAAAATGTACTTCACGCCTAGACATAATGATTTGACCTGCCCATCTCAACAGCGTGGATTATGATTGAGATGGGAACCCCCAAACACAGAGCCAAAATTGAGAGGACAGGTCATGAGCGATGATAGCGTAGAAGACATCAAGTTAGAACGAAGTGTGCTGGATAGCGTCAAGGAGCCCAACGAGCGAATAGATATCTATGGGGCCTACATCGGTATGGACGTGCACAAAGACACGATAGTGTGGTCAGTGGCCAGGCCCGGACGCAGCGAACCCGAGTTCTGTGGCGAAATAGCGAATCGTCCGGGCAAGGTGGCAAAACTGGTTGAAAGGCTGAGTAAGGAGTTTGCGGGACAGGTGTTTTTGTGGTGCTACGAAGCAGGTCCATGTGGCTATGTGCTGCACCGACAGCTATTGGAATTGGGTCAGGATTGTCAGGTGGTTGCACCCTCGAAGATTGCGAAAAAGCCCGGTGATCGGATCAAGACAGACAAACGAGATTCACTCAATCTCGCGCGGTTATTGAGGAACGGAGATTTACATTCGGTTTGGGTTCCGGATGTCGAACAGGAGTCGATGCGGGACTTAACCCGAGCGCATGGCGACATCAAAGAACAACAGCGCAAGGCAAGACAGCAGCTGGGGGCGTTTCTACTACGCCACGGGTGTTGCTACACTACCGGGCGTAGCCGATGGACTAAAACGTACTACAACTGGCTCGAAGAACTTCGATTGCCCACTCCCACTCAGCAGCTCGTTTTGCAAGAGTATAGCAACGCAGTGCGAGAGGCAGATGAGCGACTCAGGGGAATGAGAGTTTTGCTGGAAAAAACCTTGCCGGACTGGTCGATGGCACCCTTGGTATATTCACTCAAGGCACTACGAGGAGTTGATACATTAGCCGCGATGATAATCATCTCGGAGCTTGGTGATATCAGCCGATTCGAATCTCCTCGGCAGCTAATGAGCTTTCTGGGGTTAGTACCCAGTGAGCACAGTACGGGGACACGCCGACGTCAGGGAGCAATAACACTGGCGGGCAATGGTCATGTACGACGGGTGTTGATCGAGTCGGCGTGGTGCTATCGCTTCCAGGCGCGTAAAACGACGCATCTTAAGCGCAAGGAAGCTAACGCTAGTGAGCCAGCGAAAGCGATTGCCTGGAAGGCTCAGAAACGTCTTTGTGGTCGCTACCGCAACTTAACTCAGTCAGGCAAAAACACAAAGTTGGTTTGTGTGGCAATCGCACGGGAGCTAGTGGGCTTTATCTGGGATGTTGTTCGCCATGAAATGCCAAAAGTCAGTGCAGCAGCAAACCGATGAGACGAAGCACACCCTAAGAATTACACAAGCACAACATATAATAGAAACGATATAGGAGACAATAGGTGCGTTGACTCAGGGCATGGTCAGGCCAGGTCGGAGAATCCCTGGCCAGGCTAAACCGGCATGGCTGTTGGTTTTGATCAACATCCATGATCCCTGCAACTAGAGAAAGGCAAGCTCCATGACGTAGTGATGGAAGGTCGGTAACCAATCCACGTATATCAGCATGATCCACCGTCGCAGTCTGCTTGGCCGTGCCCTGAATCAACGCATTTAGAACAATAGGTTATGAAAGAATTAGTAAAAAATATTGACAGGTCAAAACATATCAGCCTGCATTATTCACGGAGGTAAGGGAGCGGAGAAGATGATTGTGGTAAAAGATAATTTGCAAACAATCACTTACGCACAAAAACCCTCTCCGC
>CAYZVB010000414.1:0-4604 GCA_964481315.1 uncultured Granulosicoccaceae bacterium | reverse complement strand
CCTTAACCCACAGCTGCAGATGGACTTTGCTGTCGAACAGTTGTTCCATTTCGCGTCTCGCACGACTGCCAATTTCTTTGAGGTTTTTTCCACCCTTGCCAATGACGATGGACTTCTGACTGTTCTTTTCAACCCAGATAACACTGGCAATTCGCGCCAGGCTATCGGTCTGATGAAATTCTTCAACTTCAACACTAATCGCATACGGCAGCTCCTGCGATAAAAATCGCGTAAGCTGCTCGCGCACCAGTTCTGCAGCAAGAAACCGTGATGAACGATCAGTCAGTGCTTCGCCGTCAAACATAAAGTCAGCAAGCGGCAGTAACGCTTTTATTTCATCCTGCAGTACGTTGATATTGTCGCCTTTGGTGGCCGACACCGGCACCACGGTTACAGCATCATCGACACCTTCCAGTGACTGTATCCACGGCAACAGCAGTTCTTTGGGTTTCACCAGATCGACTTTGTTCAGTGCAAGTATCCAGGGCTTTCCCTGACGCTGCACCACTTCAAGCGCAAGTTTATCGTCGGCAGTCCAGGTTAGTGCCTGAACCACCAGCACCATCACATCAGCACCGGTCGCCGCAGAAGACGCGGTCTTGTTTAACACGCGGTTTAACGTGCGTTTAGCCTGCCCGTGAATACCGGGGGTATCGATGTAGACAAACTGGGTGTCTTCGATAGTTCGAATACCAAGCAACGCATGACGGGTAGTCTGAGGCTTGTGTGCTGTGATACTGAGCTTTTGACCAATCAGTTTATTTAACAGAGAAGACTTGCCAACATTCGGCCGGCCGGACAACGCTATCGTGCCGCAACGGGTAATCAACTTTTTTGTGCCTCAAGTTTTTCAAGTGCCCGTTCTGCAGCGCCCTGCTCTGCACGGCGGCGACTGGACCCTTCCGACTTTGCTTCAAGCTGTATATCGTCAATCTTTGCATTGACCACAAAGGTCCGTTCGTGATCTTTACCGCGGGTCTCTACCAGTTCGTATACCGGCAGCGGCAGCTTGCGTGCCTGCAGATATTCCTGCAGCCGGGTTTTCGGGTCTTTTTGCGGCTCGGCACTTGGCAGGTCTTGCAGGCGGGTTTTAAACAGTGTGCGAACGACCGACCGCAGTGAATCAAAGTCACTGTCGAGGTAGACGGCACCGAGCAATGCTTCCAATGCGTCAGCGAGAATGGAGTCGCGATCAAAGCCGCCGCTTTTAAGCTCACCGGAACCGAGCTTGATATAGTCACCAAGGCCGATTTCCCGGGCGACTTCGGCCAGCGTCACGCCACGCACCAGATCGGCACGAAGGCGGCTTAGCTGCCCTTCTCGGTAGTCGGGTTTAAGGTGATAGATTTCCGATGCGATGATGAAGTTCAACGCACCGTCGCCAAGGAATTCAAGCCGCTCGTTATTGAGCGCACCGACACTTCGATGCGTCAGAGCCTGTTGTAACAGCGAGTTGTCTGTAAACTCGTAGTTGAGTTTTTTTGCGAGGAATCTTTCGACCGTAATCAAGTTAGTCCGGAGACAGCACCCAGACAGCAAATTAGACCGGTCTGTTAGTGGGTGAACTGCTCATCAAAGCCAGCGACGATTTCCAGATTGTACATTAATTTGCGTCGCTCTTCGTATTTCACATCCAGTACCAGCTGACCGTTTGAATCTCTGGCAACAGAGACCACTTCTTTCGGATCGAGGTGTGTCAGACTGTTGTCGGCAAATGAGCTGCGCAGCCTGCTGAGAACTTCACGCTTGGGGCGGCTTTTCAGTTCAGGATCGCTAACAATCTGTTTGGCTATTTTGTTCACAGCATGATTGTGGATGTACACCGGCACCAGCTGAACGCCGAGAATTCCGACAAATCCGATGACTACTATTCCAATTACCCACTTGATCATGGCGCTCCACCTTTAGTGAATTCCGTCGCCGACCCTGCCAAGTTTGAACCCGCCGTTATTCCAGTTGAAATGCATCCATACCATGAATGCTTTTCCCACCAGGTGATCTTCGGGGACAAACCGCCAGTATCGACTGTCGTTACTGTTGTCTCTGTTATCACCCATAGCAAAATACATTCCCTCAGGCACCTTGATTTCAAAGTCGCCGTTGCGGGCATTGCGCGTGTTAAGAATACGGTGCTCAACCCCAATCAGATCTTCTACAATCTCGATGGTGGACTGACGCCCGCCGTCCGGATCATCGTAGTCTCCGAGTAGCTCCTGGCTGGCAGCGACGCCATTCACCGAGAGCTTTTTATCACGGTATTGCAGCACATCACCCGGCACGCCAACGATGCGCTTAATGTAGTCAAGGCGCGGGTCGAGCGGGTAGCGGAAAACTGCCACATCACCCCGTTCAGGAGCACCGGTATCGAGTATTTTTTTATGTATTACCGGCAGCCGCACACCGTAGGCAAACTTGTTCACCAGAATAAAATCGCCAACCAGCAGAGTCGGCTTCATCGAGCCCGATGGAATGCGAAACGGCTCAAACACAAACGAGCGCAGCACCAGCACCAGCAGCAACAATGGAAAGAACGATCGCGCGTACTCGACCAGAACGCTCTGCGGCTTTCTAAATATTAGCGAGCCAATAAACCAGATAATGCCGCATGCCAGTGTGATTAGCACCAGCAACAGTGAGAAATCTATATTCATTATTATTCTGACGCCTTACGCCGTTAGCCCCCGGACTTGTTATCGACCTGCAGTACCGCCAGAAATGCTTCCTGGGGAATTTCTACACGGCCGATCTGCTTCATCCGGCGCTTACCGGCTTTTTGCTTTTCCAACAACTTCTTCTTGCGCGTAATATCACCGCCGTAACACTTGGCCGTGACATTTTTTCTGAGTGCTTTCACGTTACTGCGGGCAATGATGTGTGCACCAATTGCCGCCTGTACCGCCACATCAAACATTTGCCGCGGTATAAGATCTTTCATTCTTTCTGCGAGCTCACGGCCACGCGATTGCGAGCGTTCTTTGTGAACAATTACCGCCAGCGCGTCGACAGTTTCACCGTTAATCAAAATATCAACCTTCACCAGGTCGGACGCCTGAAAGCGCAGAAAGCTGTAATCGAACGAGGCATAGCCGCGACTGACAGATTTTAAACGGTCGAAAAAGTCGAGTACTACTTCACTGAGTGGCATTTCATACGTCAGTGAAACCTGCCGGCCAACGTACTGCATATTTTTTTGCACACCGCGCTTTTCAATACACAGCGTGATGACGTCGCCGAGGTATTCCTGCGGCACCAGAATGTTGGCCTGAATAATCGGCTCACGGATTTCTGCAAGTTGCGCGGGCGGCAGCAGTTGTGACGGGTTGTGAATGTACGAGACTTCGTCTTTCACATCGAGCAATTCGTAAATTACCGTCGGCGCCGTGGTAATCAGGTCGAGCTGATACTCACGCTCCAGTCGCTCTTGCACAATTTCCATATGCAGCATACCGAGGAAGCCGCAACGGAAACCAAAACCAAGTGCAGTAGACGTTTCCGGTTCATAGGCCAGCGCTGAGTCATTGAGCTTAAGCTTTTGCAGTGCATCGCGAAAAGATTCATAGTCATCGGAGCTCACCGGATACAAACCGGCAAATACCCGCGGCTGCACTTCTTTAAATCCCTCGAGTGGCTCTTCACACTGACGATTCTCGAGCGTGATGGTGTCACCGACACGGGCTGCATCAATCTCTTTAATACCGGCAATGATGTATCCGACCTGACCGGCAGACAACGATTCCATCGCCACCCGTTTAGGTGAAAACACGCCGACAGAATCAACCAGAAACGACCGGCCGGTAGACATGATGCGCATCTTGTCGCGCTTTTTAATACTGCCGTTAACAATCCGCACCAGTGAAATAACACCGACAAAATTGTCGAACCACGAATCAATAATGAGTGCCTGCAGCGGTTCTTCGGTATCACCTTCCGGCGGCGGTACCCGCTCGACCAGCATCTCAAGTACATCGTTAATGCCTTCACCGGTTTTAGCGCTACACTGCACTGCATCGTGCGCTTCAATGCCGATAATCTCTTCGATTTCGTCAACCACGCGATCAGGGTCGGCAGCGGGTAAATCAATTTTGTTCAGTACCGGAATAACTTCAAGGTCCTGCTCAATGGCGGTGTAGCAGTTGGCGACGCTCTGCGCTTCAACGCCCTGCGATGCATCGACCACCAGCAGTGCACCTTCACAGGCGGCAAGCGACCGCGATACCTCATACGAGAAATCGACGTGGCCCGGTGTATCGATAAAATTCAGCTGGTAGGTTTCACCATTTTTGGCGGTATACGCCAGTGACACCGACTGCGCCTTGATGGTAATGCCGCGCTCGCGCTCGAGGTCCATCGAGTCGAGCACCTGCTCCGACATTTCACGATCTGCCAGACCACCGCATATTTGAATAAACCGATCGGCAATGGTTGATTTGCCGTGATCGATGTGGGCGATGATCGAGAAATTTCTGATTAACGATTGTTTCATTAACTATTGCATGCAGCCATAACGCTGGTAATTGCGCCGGTATCAGCCGTCAGGCTGCCGCAAGCGCTTCACGCAGCGCCTGCAGATCCAGAAAGTGCCGACATATTTCCCGACCATTGTG
>CAYZVB010000413.1:0-4610 GCA_964481315.1 uncultured Granulosicoccaceae bacterium | reverse complement strand
GCTGGTTTTTGTGCCGGCGTTGCTAATCTTTAAACTCACCTGGCAGCGAAAACACGTGCTGCTGCGGGCGTTAATACAATCGGTAATCTGGGGTGGGTGGACAGTGTTTTTGCTGCCGGCAATTGTTCTTCAGGTTGACGGTAAAAGTATTTTCGATGTTTTCGGTATGCAGCCGGTGGCAATAGTTATTTTTACCGCCGGTATGCTAGTCAGCATGCTGATCGGGTATCTTGCGCTGTATGAGTTTGCCGCCGTCGGCGGTGGGACACCCATACCGTTCGACCCGCCTCAGAGACTGGTGGTCACAGGGGTATATTCAGTAGTTGCCAACCCGCTGCAAATTTCGACATTATTAATGCTGACCTGCATTATGTTTGCTTATAGAAGTTACCTGATGCTTGTACCAATTGCGATATTGATACTGTATTGCGAGATTTTTGTCAGATGGCATCATTCAATTGATATCGAGCAGCGTTTTCATCGTGACTGGGCAGACTATCGAAATAAGGTTAACAATTGGATTCCGCAATTCCGCTGTTGACAGAAATATAAGTTGTGAAATTTTGCTGTTTGTCTATTTATCAGTCTGGAAGTGCGAGGTTGTCGTGTTATGGTAGTCTGGCACAACGCGTGACCGGAGGAACTCATGTGCCAACTATTCGCAGGCCAGCCCCGTGAAAACTACCGCTGTCAGACCCGTTCACTTCGGTTAAACGGCCAGGCCACCAGTATTCGACTTGAGGGTATGTTCTGGCGAACACTTGATCACATCGCTGCGGTTGAAAGTTTGTCTACGCCGCAGTTTATCTCGAAGTTACACTCTGAAGTGGTCAACATACACGGCGAAGCGCGCAATTTTAGTTCGTTGCTGCGTTGCACCTGTCTTGTCTATGCTGAACAGAATTCAGCAGTTCCAGGGCCGGTTGCGACGGTATGGCCAACGGACGATGTGGAGTCTCCACCTGCGGTGCAGTAGCAGTTTTGGGCTGACAGCTCTTCACCGGTCATGTTAATTCAACAAAGGTAGTATTCAGATACTACCTGCCCGTTTGTTTACTTTCTAAAATGACCGGAGACTACGGGGGATAAAAAATGGCCAAAGCTATTCACAGTATGATTCGCGTACTGGATGAAGACGCATCCTGCCGTTTTTACTCAAAGGCTTTTGGCTTGTCAGTTGCCGATCGATTGGATTTCGATTCTTTTACGCTTGTCTATCTAAGCAACAGTGAAAGCGAATTTGAGCTGGAGCTGACCATCAATAAAGATCAAAAAACTCCCTACAGCCTCGGTGACGGATATGGTCATCTGGCGGTCAGCGTTGACGATATCGATGCGGAACACAAGCGATTCACGCAGGAAAATCTTAACCCCAGAGATATTGTTGATTTTAAAAATAATGGAGAATTGATTGCACGTTTCTTCTTTGTGCAAGACCCGGACGGTTACCAAATAGAGGTACTGCAGCGACACGGCAGATTCAAATAGCAGTATCAAACTAGCACCCGGAGGAAATTATGAAAGAACATGTGATAAGCATGCCTACGCCGAAAATGTCCCGGCGTGAATTGCTGAAGCGAAGTGCCGCGGTCAGCGCGGGCATGGTGGTTGGGAGTGGTTTTCTTGCATCAAGCAGCGCGTCGTGGGCGATGGAAGTTGAGTCGCTTAGTCCCGAAACAATGGCGACGCTGGTTCAGATGGCTCGTGATATTTATCCGCACGATAGGTTCCCCGATGAACTCTATGCTGCGGCGGTAAAAGGCCACGATGAATCCGCTGCAAAAGATCCTGACTATAAAAGAACAATAGAGGTAGGTGTCACAGTCCTCGATAACCTTGCAAAGAAACAGGGGCACAACAGCTATGTGGGTATGGGCTGGGAGGCTGATCGTGTACAGATAATTACCAGTATGAGAAACAGTGAATTTTTCCAGAAAATACGCGGTGGCCTGGTGGTCGGTTTATATAACCAGCCGGCGGTGTGGGACAAACTGGGTTTTGAGGGCGCTTCTTTTGACAAGGGCGGTTACATCAATCGGGGCTTTGATGACATTAACTGGTTGTAGACAGCTGCAATTAGTCACATCAAACCCTGTAACCTGAACTGGAGAATCAAATGACAGCACCTTACACATTGGATGACAACAGCGTGATTGTTGTTATCGGTACCGGCGCTGGTGGCGGCACACTGGCTAATGAACTGGCGCAAAAAGGGATAGATGTTGTTGCCCTGGAAGCAGGCGGGCGGCACTTACCTGAAGATTATATCAATGACGAATGGGCGAGCTTTGCGCAGCTTGCCTGGACTGATATGCGAACAACATCGGGCTCATGGCGGGTGGCGCAGGACTTTGCCAATCTGCCGGCATGGATAGTAAAAGCAGTGGGTGGTTCCACGACTCACTGGGCCGGTGCTTCACTGCGCATACAGGAGCACGAGTTTCTTGCCAAAACCACTTATGGTGAGATTGATGGCGCCAGCTTGATGGACTGGCCGCTGACACTGCAGGAATTAGAGCCTTACTACGACAAAGCCGAAGACAAGATGGGCGTGACCCGAACCAACGGCATACCCGGGCTGCCCGGTAATAACAACTTTAAAGTGATGAAAGCGGGAGCAGATAAACTCGGTTACACGCAGTGTCACACAGGCAACATGGCAATTAACTCGCAGCCGCGCGCAGATCGGGCTTCGTGTCAGCAGATCGGCTTTTGTTTTCAGGGCTGCAAAATGGGTGCGAAGTGGTCAACTGCTTATACCGAGATTCCATTGGGTGAGGCAACCGGCCACCTGGAAGTTCGCGAACATGCCCATGTGCAAAAAATAGAGCACGACGCAGACGGCAAAGTGTCGGGTGTGTTGTATGTCGATAAAGACGGTAATCAGCAACTGCAAAAAGCACGCGCGGTGTGCGTTGCAGGAAACTCGATTGAAAGTCCGCGACTGTTGTTAAACTCGGCGTCGAGTATGTTTCCGGATGGTCTGGCTAACTCGTCAGGGCAGGTGGGAAAAAACTATATGCGACACATGACAGGGTCGGTCTATGCAGTTTTTGATCGTCCTGTGCACATGGCACGCGGCACCACCATGGCCGGGATTATTCAGGATGAGTCCGGTCACGACACCAGCAGAGGGTTTGCCGGTGGCTATGAAATGGAAACGCTTTCACTTGGCGTACCATTTATGGCGGCATTTCTAAACCCCGGTGCGTGGGGTCGTGAATTTACCGCTGCCATGGATATGTATCCCAATATGGCAGGTATGTGGCTGGTAGGTGAAGATATGCCGCAGGAGTCAAATGCGGTAACGCTGTCAGAAGAGAAAGACCAGCACGGTATGCCGGTTGCCAATGTACATTTCGATGATCACCCAAATGACATTGCAATGCGCAACCATGCGTATCAGCAGGGTATGGCGGTTTATGATGCAGTTGGGGCTACACAAACCTACCCGACACCTCCGTACCCGTCGACGCATAATCTGGGCACTAACCGCATGAGCGCAAAAGCGTCTGAAGGTGTGGTAAACAGCTTCGGTCAAAGCCATGATATTAGTAACCTGTTTATATCAGATGGCAGTCAATTCACTACGGGCGCTGCGGAAAATCCCACGCTTACCATTGTGACGCTTGCGATCAGACAGGCAGATTACATTGAAAAGCAACTCACCGAGAAAGTGATATAGGCTTTGGAGGGCAATGTGCAGGGTGGAGCAACTATGCCTTTCACATTGTAGCGGTGCTGATCCGGGGCTGATGTAAGCCCCCAGTTACGTTGTACAGATATTCGGATCAGTGAGGTTACTTTTTAATGACAATGGTATTAGCGAATTTATCCCCAAGGCGCTGACGTTCTTTACCAAAGATAAGTACCGCATCGATCAGGCCCAGTATCGGTGAAAACGCATTACGCAGGAATGATTGTATTAGTGAGCAGGGTTTGCCTGTGGTTCGGGAAATCACATATAGGCCGAACGGTTTTTTACCCAGACTTTGTCCGTTTGGCAGAGCGTCTGAAAATACAAAGTAGCAAACAGGAATGGCGATTGCCGCTGCGCCGGAGAAGGAGTTCTCAAAGCCGACGGCTCGAAACAAATAAATTAACAGGAAAAATAAACCAATTGCGATTAACCCGTCGAGAAACTGACCCTGATATCTTTTTGCCGGATGTGCCAGTTGATGATCTTGTGGGTGATGGGTGTTCATATACTGCTGTACCTGCATTCGGTGGTTTAAAGATACTGCATATGTGATTCGCGTCTGCTTCGAATGAACATAAACCAGCCCGGTTAGTTTGGCAAATCTTCCGGGTTAGTTGAAACTGGTTTATGCAGGTTTGTTGGGCTGGTAGGTAAGGTTAAAGCACTCTCCAGGCGGAGAGTGCTTTTGGGTGGTTTAGTCTGTTACCCGCTGTGGTTTTTGCAGTAAACCGCGCAGGAACATGGGTGCAACAAATCCTGCTATAGCTGCCAGCCATAAGCCGATGGCTATCGGTGAGGAAAACAGATATAGCAGATCACCATCTGACAGCACCATTGCACGGCGTAACGCATCTTCCATGTGTCTGCCGAGCAGAATACCGAGTATGACCGGTACCGTGGGTATATCGAG
>CAYZVB010000412.1:2624-4619 GCA_964481315.1 uncultured Granulosicoccaceae bacterium | reverse complement strand
CCATACCCTGACAAAGCCGCCCGGTGCATAGCAGCCTTCCATTCGCCATCTACCGTTAACCCGCAGGCGCTATCCCGCAGCAGGTACAACTGTTTGAATCTATGAAAAAAGGGCATTCATCACTCCAGAACGAACCGGAGAATGGCTGGCACGAGCGGCTCATGCTGGATAGCCCGGTAATGGCCGCAATCTGGACCACGCCACAACCTGATGACATCTGCTTTAAATATGTCACCCGCAATATTGATCAGCTGGGGATCGACAGTGAAAAACTCATGCGTGGTGAAATCAACTGGGTAGCACTGATGCACCCGGACGACCGCGCTGAAGCCTATCGTCAGGTACGAAGCGAAATTGCCAGTAATTCCGACACCTTCAACATTAGCTACCGGGTAATTACACCTCAAGCCGGCATCCGCTGGATTAATACCTACGGCAGAATTTACCGGCGTGCCGATAGCAGTGTTCGTTATTTTGAAAGCCTGATTATCGATATCACTGAACAGAAAAACAGTGAAGAACGTTATCGTGAACTTTTTTTACAGGCCGAAAAACAAACCCGCGAACTCCGTTTACTCGATGAAGTGCAAACCGCCATCGCCAACAAGTTGAATCTGCCCGAGTTATACGACGCCATTGTAGAATCCGTCAGCTCAATCCTCGGCTATGAGCTGGTAATGATCACCCTGCTGGAGGGTGACAGAATATGGCGAGGTCCGTACCGGGGTTATGATGACCTGCCGCATAGCATTGACATAAGCGAGGGGCTTGTCGGTAAAGCCGCACAAACCGGCAAGCCACTGTTGATCAAAGATGTATCCAGTGAACCACTGTATTTCGAAGTCAGGCCCGAGGTGGTTTCGAATATCTGCCTGCCGTTCTTCTGCGAAGGTGCCGTCGCCGGTGTGTTGTTGATTGAAAAAGAAAATGATCCGCTGGATGAAAGAGACCTAATGCTGTTATCGCAGCTGACTGAACAGCTGAGTCTGGCCAGCGAAAATGTCAGACTGCATGAACGTACACGCTCGGACTTCAACAGAGCGCAGGCATTGTTTGAGATCAGCCGCTCGATACAGGATGCCGAAGACACCGAAACTATGATGGATGACATCATCCGCAGCACACGACAGGCGGTAGCTGCACGCTGGGCCATTATTTACAAGTTTGACTATCAGGCTGGCACCATAGAACACGTCAGTAAAACAGAACACGACACCACACCGCTACAGGCACTGACTTTCGAACAGCTTCAATCGGGACTGACCGGCTGGGCGATACAGAATCAGCAGGTGGTTCTCACCAATGAAATTAACATCGACTCGCGCGAAACTGACTACGTTAAAGGCTACCAGAACCCGGCCGGGCAGATTAGATCGGCAATCGTCGCGCCGCTTATTGTACGCGGTAAGCCTATAGGCACACTGGCGGTTGTTAACAGCAACAACGACCCGCTGTTTGGTGAAGAAGACCGGGAACTTATTAGCACAGTGGCGAATCAGTCGGCGCTTGCACTAACTCAGCATCAGCTGCTCACCGAAATCCACTACCAGGCGTTTCATGATTCACTAACAGGTTTACCAAACCGCACCATGCTCGATCTGCGCCTGCAGGAATCACTGGATCACGCTGCCTGTTCAGGCAGTAATATCGCTGTCGTTTTTATCGATCTCGATGGATTCAAGCATATTAACGATACGCTCGGGCATCAGATCGGCGACTTGCTGCTGGTACAGGCAAGCAGGCGATTGCAACAGGAAATTCGCCATAAAGATACCCTGGTGCGTCTCGGCGGCGATGAGTTTGCTGTAATACTCGACGGTTTAAAAAACCGTGTACAGGCGATGCACATAGGTCAGTCGCTGCTTGGTGTGCTGCAACCGTGTTTTCAGATCGATCATCACCGGTTGAATATTGGTGCAAGTATGGGTATCAGTTTGTACCCTGAAGACGCCACAGAAGCGGCCAATCTGTTGCGTTATGCAGACAGTGCGATGT
>CAYZVB010000412.1:0-2614 GCA_964481315.1 uncultured Granulosicoccaceae bacterium | reverse complement strand
CTTCATACCGGCACTGGCCGAGAAAGCCAACAAACGTCTGGCACTGGAAAAAGAGCTTGGCAAGGCCATTGAAAACCAACAACTGTCCGTTGAGTATCAGCCACAATTCAACCTGAAAGACAGCCGCCTGATTGGACTGGAAGCACTGCTTCGATGGCACCATCCTGAACACGGCAAGGTACCACCGGATACTTTTATTCCGGTAGCCGAAGAGAGCGGATTAATTGTACCGATAGGCAGATGGGTGCTTGAACAGGTCTGCGAACAGGCAGGACGATGGCTGGCCGGTGGTCACCCTGCAATGCGGCTGGCGGTGAATATTTCTGCAATTCAGTTCGAGCGTGATGATTTTATTGAGCAGGTGAATGAAGTGATTAGCCACACCGGAATACCACCAAGCCAGCTGGAACTTGAACTTACCGAATCTGTGGTAATGCAGGATGTTGACAAAGTGATCGACAGGCTGCACCGGCTGCAGCAGATGGGCGTTGATATAGCTATAGACGATTTTGGTACCGGCTACTCGTCGCTGCGTTATCTGCAGCAACTGCCGCTCGATGCACTGAAGATAGACCGTTCCTTTATAACCGCCGCCATTAACACACAGGAAGATCAGGCACTGATTGAAACCATCGTGTCTCTGGCTCAGCGTTTCGGTTTACGAACCGTGGCTGAAGGCGTAGAAAACCAGGCGCAGCTTGAATACCTGCAGCGCGTCGGCTGCAGCGAAGCACAGGGCTATTACTTCGCGAAACCAATGACTGCTGAAGACATTGAAAGCAACTACTTCAGTGATGGCAGCCTTGCCGGAATGGCGGCCTGAACAGTACTACGCAAAGATATAGCCGACTGATTTAGATTACGGGCAATTAAAAGATACGCGGGTACCGCTGCCTGAGGCAACCAGTACCTGGCTTGCAGTGACCAGTCGACTGCCGTCGACAGTTGTAACTCCCGAGTCGGTTGTCTGCCCTGTACTAACATTGCGCGCAGTCCAGTTACACTGAACATTAGCAGCCGGATTAAACTGGCGGGTTTTGCGCGGTGTGATATCAACACGCTGCGCGGTGGCGGTTGATCGCAGGGTTACTTCATAACGATTGGTCTGATCAACAATACCCGCACCAAAAGCGAATTGCGGGGTCGACCACTCCAGTGTGGTTTGATACACATCGTCTCCGCTTGACGGCGGATTCAACCTGCCTGAACCCGAAGCATTGTGCAGTGCTGGAAAGCTCAGATCGTTCGGGTAGCGCCACGCGCCAACTTCAAACTGAAACAGATTCTGATTGACCGAGTCGAATGCTCGCCATTCATGGCCCACACCCTCCCGGGCGGTAGCACTGTAAGCCACTCTGGCGTCGGTAAAGGCCTGGAATGTCGGGTTGCCCTGTGTCTGCCAGTCGATCACATCATCGGCTTTGCCAAAATCAATCATCAGGTACGAGAAGTCATCAGCCCTTCGTCGTCTTACCTGCTCGTGATGATTCATCCAGTTCCACACACCGGTGGGCTGGCTGCCGCCTTCGCCGTAGCGACGAATCGCCTCTGAGTAACGGCCGCGGTTAACAACAGGCAGGTTGTTCTCCGGCGTGCCAAACAGTCTGCGAAAGTTAGTGCGAAAACGCGCACTGGCCTGGTAATTCATCATTGGCTGACTGGCGTATACACCCGCGAACACTGACGGGTATCGCAAACCAAGACTCACTGATCCGGACGCTCCCATTGAATTTCCGTATACATGAATAAGTTTAGTGTCGATATTAAATTCGGAATTGTCGATCATTTCGTTGATCGCTTTCATCACCCGCTGTTCGGTGAAGTTTTCAATCACCCCCTGTGCGGGGGTATCGCCATTGCGTAGATAGTTATGATCACGTGCATGGCCGTACCACCAGGTATGAAAGGTATTTTGCTCATCACCGGGATCAAGCGGTATGAGCTGAATCACCTGCCACTGATAGCGCACTTCTTCAAGCAAAGTGGGGAAATACCCATACGCGTGCAGCTCTACCTGCAGCGGGTATGACTGCGACGGGTTGTAGTTAAATGGCAGCGCTACAAAGTAGTTAAACGCATAACCGTTAAGTGTCGGATTCCACTGCTGGTAGTCCATATACTGCGTGTACAACCTGCCCTTGCCACCATTGACGGACAGTGTCAGTACCGGTTGCGGTGTGCCGATAAATTCTTCCACAGCAGCGGTATTGAGCCCGCTGACAATCGTGCGATCTTCCACTCCGTTATTCACTGCGGTAACGGCATAGTAAGCAGTGCCGTTCGTGTCAGCGGTGTGTACAAACAAACCTGTACTGTCAGCCAGCGGCGCACCCAGTTCATCGATAACAAAATACCCCGGCACATCGGTGACAGCGTAGCGATTTACACTGGTGTTGTTGTCCAGCGCCCCCCAGCGACTGGTAAGAAGCACAGCGGAGCCAAGGTTTTCACTGCTGATGGGCTGGTCGGAACGATAGACATGATAGCTGGCGGCAGATGAAGGTTCGTCCCAGGTAATAAAGGTCTGACCACTGCGATAACGCAGCGACAGACCCGACACCAGATTGCTGTTGTCAGGTTCGTTGCTATTGTTATCGGTATTGTCCGGCTGGTT
>CAYZVB010000411.1:3663-4641 GCA_964481315.1 uncultured Granulosicoccaceae bacterium | reverse complement strand
TAATTGAGTATTCAGCAGCGGTGACTTCCGACACAGCCAGTGTCAACAGCAATCTGAATAATACCGCTACGGTCAGCTTTACTTCACTATCGAAAAATACCAATACTGACGGTGTGGAATTATCTGAACGCAGTGAGCCTGACGGTTACACCAGTGAATCAAGTGCTGCAGTGCAGTTAACCGCTCCGGACTACGAAATTACCAAAATCAGTACACCCGCCGGTGCTTTGGGCACCGATGACACCATTACCTACACCATGCTTGTTAGCAATACAGGGACGCATGGCGGTACTGGCGTTGTGGTGACTGATCAGTATCCATCATACGGTCTGTCGGAACCATCGTTTATTTCCAATGGCGGAGTGTACAACGCCGGCACCAGTCAGATTATCTGGAACATAGACAGCCTGGGAGTGAATGCGTCGGTCACACTGACTGTGGAGGCTGCGGTACTAAACCCGCAAATTGCCGATGCAGATAGCAACAGTGCCACCATAGATGACGAATTGCTCAACAGCGTGAGTGTCACCGACGACAGACGCAATGGCGATGACCCCGATCTGACCAACAACAGTGCAACCCGGGTTAATCAGATTGTAGCGAGCCCGGACTACACGGTCGTCAAAACCAACGACATTGAAATGGCAGTCATAACTGAGCAGTTTGTGTATCAGATTGTGGCTGCCAACACCGGTACACAGTCCGGCACCAATGTGGTCATTACAGATACTTATCCAACTAATATTCTGACCGTAGTCGATGCGGGTGGCGGTACTGTAGATGCGGATTCCGGCACTATTGTGTGGAATTATGACCATCTTGCGGCAGGTGAGGAAATTACACTGGCAGTGGAAGTACGGGTAATAGATGAAGCGTATCTTGAATCCGCCGATCAACTGTTTACTAACACCGTGTCAATTACCGATGACGGCATCAATGGTACCGATCCCACTCCGGACAACAACGCTGACTCACACG
>CAYZVB010000411.1:0-3653 GCA_964481315.1 uncultured Granulosicoccaceae bacterium | reverse complement strand
TCGCGGGCCCGGGTGATCCGGCAGCGCTGAGTTCATCACCATATGTGATCGATACGGTAGAAACCACTCGTATATTTTCCAACCGTGCCGACGAGCTGGAGCCACCGGAGTATGAGAAGCGCTTTATCTCTTCAGAGTCAATGCGCGATACTCAGTCGGAAGGTAATAATGAGTCTCGTGGCCGTGCCTACGAGGATGACCCGTTGAATGGCGGTGACCTGCTCAATGTGTTTGATAATCCGGTTGCGCTTTGCGAGGTGCACTGGGTAGATAATCCGTATACCGGAGGACAACCAGACGCGTTACCTGCTGAGGATCTGCTGGACCTGTTTGTACCGGATAATGCTGCGCAGGAAAACACAAACGGTGATCAAAACACACTTGAGCAACGTTTTGCTGAAGAGGCAAGAAAAATCAACGGCACATCCGGTGACAGCATCACGCGCTTAATGGCAGAGCTGGTTAAGGCTGAATCGGAAACTTAGTATTGCTTAAAGTCCTCTTCACTCTTTTGGCTGTGTGGCTGTCGTGTTCCGTTCACGGCAACGGTCTGTTGTTGCCGGAACAAAACCACCATGTAGTCGGTGAGCCAAAGGTAATTGTTGCGTTACGCGATGATACTTTCTCATCTATTGCGCAACGCTATGGTGTTGGTTTTGATGCACTCAGCGCCGCTAATCCGCTGGTTAACCCATGGTTTCCCGGTGCCGGCACAACCGTAACGATTCCCACACGCTTTGTACTGCCACAGGCTACGTGGAAGGGTATTGTGGTGAATCTTGCGGAACTGCGCCTGTATTACTTTCCGCCAGACACCAACGAAGTTTATATATACCCGGTGGGTATTGGCCGGGCAGGGTGGGAGACACCTGTGGCCAATACCACCGTCACCCGTATAGACCACAATCCCGTGTGGCGACCACCAGCCTCAATTAAACAGGAATACCGTAACGCCGGACTGGAGTTACCTGATGTGGTCGCGGCAGGGCCGGATAACCCGCTGGGAGATACTGCCATTCGCCTTGAACTGGCCGGTTATCTATTGCACGGCACCAATAAGCCGGAAGGGGTTGGCATGCGAGTCAGTCATGGCTGTATTCGACTATACCCGCAACATATTCGCGAGCTTGCCGCAATGGTGAGCGTTGGTACCGAGGTCAGTATTATTAATCAACCGGTGAAATGGGGGCGTTCGAAAGCCGGCATTGTGGTCGAAGCGCATCGTGAGCGTTTGTCGCATAAGGCGGTTGTGGCACGTGCCGAACTGGTGAGCAAGAATCCGGAGCTGTCGGACTGGCTCGATCGCCAGCGTACAGATCAGACTCTCTTTACCGGCATTCCACTATTGTATCGCGAACACAGCTGCAACGGCTGTGTAACCGCAGACCGCTAAATATAGTCGGTGAGTGGCGCACAGCCGGTAGCGTTTTCCTGCAGCACAATGCAGTCGTCAATAGGTGTCGATTGCAGCGTTGTCAGATGCTCGAGCCCGAGTAGCAACGCGGGATGAGTAATACTCATTTGCAGGCAGTATTCGAGAGACAATGACGTGTGCTCTAAAAGGTAATGAATTGACTGCAATATGGAAATGTGTGCACCGGCCAGAGAACCACTGGCGTTAATCAGTGTGCCGTCAACAACTCTGATGGTCTCATCGTAGAGCGTAAATTCCGGGTTTCCCCCAACGGTCGGCATGGCATCTGAAATAAGAATCATGCGGTCATTCCGTGGCCGCGCGTTTACTGCCAGTTGAATCATATCGGGGCAGACGTGCCTGCCGTCACCAATGATGGAGCAATAGGCGTTGCTGTTAATGGCGGTGCCAACCATGCCGGGCGCCCGACCCTGCATTGGCGACATGGCATTGTACAAATGCGTAAACAGCGTAGCGCCTTCTGCAAGACACACTTTTACTTCTTCTGCAGTTGCGTCACTGTGGCCAAGTGACACAATAACGCCCATTTCTGTGAGTGTTGTTATTTGCCCTGGCGCAACCGCTTCCGGAGCGACCGTTATCAGCGTCGGTATATCTTCGACGCGTAGTTTCTGCAGCGAATTTATAGTGTTTTGATCAAGTGGCCGGATTCGCTTTTTATCGTGGGTGCCGGCGCGTGCGGTACTAATATGCGGTCCTTCAACATGAATACCTGCAATGCCGTGCTCGCCCGCGCAGTTCACAATCGCATTACAGGCGGCATCGATTATTTCCGGTGTATCAGTAATGACTGTGGGCAACAGGTGAGTAGTGCCAAACTTCCGGTGTGCCCCTGCAATAGCCGCTGCACCGTCATGCGTTGGCGAGTTGTTGAACAACACGTTGCCACCACCGTTCACCTGTATATCGAAAAAGCCCGCAGTGAGAATACCGTCTATGGGTTTTGCAGTACTGTGGTTGTCGTCGGATATCGCCAGGTCGCAGATACATCCGTCAGTAATTCGTACTGCCATATTGTGGTGAATCTGCCTGCCATCAAATACAGCTGTAGGGCGCAGCCACTGGCACGGTGAAGTTTGCCTGTCTGTTTGTTGCATGATTAAACCGCCTGCCTCGTCGTTTGTTGCAGGTCTTTTGCGAATAACGCGGCTCCCTGAGCACCACTGTGTTCGTTTGCGTGAGCCGGTTTTAGCGCTGGTAAGTGTTCAATCAGCCTGTGCTTGTTGTTCAGCGCCTGACTCAGCAGAGAGATAAAATCCGGGAAGTTACTCATGCCACCGCCGAATACAATGCAGTCGGGGTCGTACACCAGTGTTAGCTGGTTGATCAGGTCTGCCAGAATATCAAACCAACGCGTGGCAATGTCTGTGGCCAACGAGTCTTGTTTAATATAAAGCTCTGCCCATTCGGATACCGAACGTGAATGGGATCTATTATCCAGTGACGCAAGTCGTTCAAAGCCCGGTCCGCAGAGATAAGTTTCGTAACAAGCCTGGTTGCCGCATCCGCATTCAATAACTGGCAGTGAGTGATGCGACACTGTGCTTGCCGGCAGTGTCATATGACCGAACTCACCGGCCATACTGTCGGCGTCCGGCAGAATGTGTTTATCAATCACCAGGCCGCCGGCAATACCGGTGCCAATGCTAATGCCAAGTACCGACCGGTATGCAGCTCCGCTGCCGAGAATGGCTTCGGCCAGTGCAAAAGCCTTGCAGTCATTCACCAGAGCAACATCACGTCCTGTCAGTTCGCGAAGATCTGCACCTATGTTTTGACCATTGGCTGGCAGGTTGGCAGTACGCAGTTGACCGCTGCGCTTATCGATAACACCGGGTATACCAATGCCGATCGGCATTGGTGTTGTGCTTTTGCCTGCGGCCCAGCTGATGTGTTCTGCCAGTGCTTCAAGCAACGGGGTATAGCCGCTCTGCGGAGTATCGGTACGTTTACTCTCGAGCACAGACCAGTCACTGTTAAAGACAGTGGTTTGTATTTTGGTACCACCCAGGTCAACACCTGCAAGCGGTAACATCAGTCCGCAGGCCACGGATGCAGACGCACGCCTGCCACAACGCGTGTCAGAGTGTTGGTGCCAATAAACGGGTCGTCGACATTAAGTTGCAAACGCTGCGACAGCTCTACCGCCAGAACCTGCGCTGTGAGCAGGTAAAGCACGCTGTTCCAGTGATCCGGAAGTCCGGGTTCAACAGCCATT
>CAYZVB010000410.1:0-4664 GCA_964481315.1 uncultured Granulosicoccaceae bacterium | reverse complement strand
ATCCAGTCCAATTATTTTGACCTATCGATGATCATGGATTACTGGAGCCCGGCACGTCTTAATCACCATACCGAAGCCACCTCCATGCTATACGCCGCACGTGAATGTGCGCGTATTGTGTTGAAAGAAGGCTGGGAAGCACGTTTCGCAAGGCACAACCAGACCAGTGAAGCACTGGTTAACGGATTAAAAGCCATGGACCTTGAAGTGTTCGGCGATCTATCCAACAAAATGCCCAACGTTACCGGCGTTTATATTCCCTCAACGGTAGAGGGCGATAAAGTCCGTGGTGAAATGCTCAGTGACTACGGCATTGAGATCGGCACCTCGTTCGGTCCGCTGCACGGCAAAATCTGGCGCATTGGCACGATGGGTTTCGGGTGTCGCAAAGACAACGTATTGGCGTGTCTGGCTGCACTTGAAATGACGCTGCGTCGTAATGGCCACAGCGCCACAGCAGGTGCCGGCGTCGATGCCGCACTGGCGGTGTATAACAACGAATCACAAGTCACCAAACTGGCCAGCTGATCATGAGTGCAAAGGATTTACTCAGCGCAGGTCCGAAAGTCATCGGTGTCGGCTTGCAGGGATTTGTCGACGATCTTAAGTCGCAGGGCGTTGAGGCTTCAGCGCTGGACTGGCGGCCACCGGCCTCGAAAAATCCTCAGGCACTCGACGCCGCAGAACAACTCAGCAGCCGCGCTGCACCCGACCTGGTAGGCAAAGCCAACGCACAGGCCAAGGAACGCATGCACAGTGCCGACCCGGTACTGGCCGATGTGCAACTTGCGGCCGACTGTATTGAAGGCCTGGGCGAACATATCATTTTGCATGCAGGCCCGCCTATTGAATGGCAGCACATGTGCGGACCAATGCGGGGTGCCGTGGCAGGCGCTATTGTGCTCGAAGGCTGGGCTAAGGACCTCGATGCCGCGTTTAAACTTGCCGCCAGTGACAAAATCACTTTCGAACCCAACCACCACCACAGTGCGGTTGGCCCGATGACCGGCATTGTCACACAGTCAATGCCGCTGATGGTGGTCGAAAATAAGACCTTCGGCAATAAAAGTTACTGCGCCATTAACGAAGGGCTTGGCAAGGTCATGCGGTTTGGCGGTAACGACGAATCGGTGCTTGAACGACTGCGCTGGCTGGAATCAACCCTAGGGCCGCTAATGGCAGACACACTGCTTGCCTGCGATGGCGTCGGTTTAAAAAATATCATTTCACGCGGGCTTTCCATGGGCGACGAAATGCACCAGCGCAATGTTGCCTGTACCAGTTTAATACTGCGTGAAATTGCCCCGACCATGGCACGCGTCGGTGATCCAGACACTGTCAGTGAAGCGTTGGCATTTATCGCCGGTAACGATCAGTTTTTTTTAAACATTGCGATGGCGATGGGTAAGGCGATTATGGATCCGGTACGAGACATCGGCGGTTCTTCTGTTGTCACCGCCATGTGTCGCAACGGCACCGAGTTTGGCATACGGGTGAGCGGCTGCGGTGACCAGTGGTTTACCGCCCCGGTTGAAATGCCGCGCGGTCTGTATTTTCCAGGCTTTACCGAAAAAGACGCCAACCCGGATATGGGTGATTCTACGATTGTTGAAACCATCGGCCTTGGTGGCTTTGCGATGGCAGCTTCTCCCGCAGTGGCAGGTTTTGTTGGCGCCGGCGGTGCCGCAGATGCTGTTACCTATACCAATCAAATGTCTGAAATTACCTGCGCCAGAAACCCCGAGTGGACCATACCGGCACTCGACTTCGCCGGTGTACCCTCCGGTATCGATATCTGCAAGGTCATTAATTCGGGCATTACGCCAACCATTAACACCGGCATCGCACATCGTGAACCCGGTATCGGTCAGGTGGGCGCCGGCGTTGTTAACGCACCGCTTGGTTGTTTTGAACAGGCCTGTATTGCACTTTCTGAAAGGCTGGCAGCATCGTGAGCACTATTGTTAACGAAGTTCGCAAAGGGTTTTACCTCGACTCTGTTGCACTGATGCGGCTGTCGGCAGAAATCGCTGCAATGGGCGGTATTGAAGAAGCCGTGCTAATGATCGGCACACCGTCAAACCTGCAAATCATGCAGGACGCCGGTGTACTGAACGCAACCGGTGAAAACGCAGGCCCGAATGATCTGGTTATTGCACTGCGTGCCGATGGCAAAGGCAGCGCCAACAGAGCACTGGCACACGCGAATAAATCTCTTGAAGGCGGCACTTTAACCTCTGCGAAAAGTGAAGCAAAAGCCCGTACGTTGCGCGGCGGAATTAACCTTCACCCTGACGCCAACCTGGCATTGGTCTCTACTCCCGGAAGTTATGCAGCGCGCGAAGCACGCAGCGCCCTCGACGCCGGCCTTAACGTCATGATATTCAGTGACAATGTCAGCCTTGAAGACGAAACCACACTGAAGCAACAGGCCCGCGACAATGATCTGATTGTGATGGGCCCTGACTGTGGCACTGCCTATCTCAATGGAACACCGCTGGCATTTGCCAATTCCCTGAGCCACGTTGCGGCACCGGCCTCAACTGCCGCAATTGCCGCCTCCGGCACCGGTCTGCAGGAGTTTGCGGTACTGCTCGGGCGTCTGGGCGGCAACCTCAATCACGGAATTGGCGTGGGTGGCCGAGATCTCAGTGATGCAGTCGGCGCTATCTCAACGCTACAGGCCATCGACCTGCTCGCAGGCGACGACTCAGTAGAACAGATTGTACTGATATCAAAACCACCGGGAGCCGCAACTGCAAAACAGGTATTTGAAAAACTCAGTACCTGCGGCAAGCGCGTGATTGCCTGCGTCTTTGGCTACAGTGAATCGGATATACCCGCCGGCATTGTGTATGCCGCAAACCTGCGCCATGCAGCAGAGCTTGCCAGTGACAGCCTACTGATCGAACAAGACCCAAAGCCGCTGGCAGCAGAGCTTACAGTAAAGAACAGTGACCGCACGGGCAAACGGATTATCGGTCTTTACAGTGGCGGTACGCTATGCACCGAGACACAACTCGCACTGCAAAGCGCCGGACTGAACACCGCCTCCAATGCACCTGCGGGCAGCTCGGTAGCAGCAGAAGATGCCGTCGGTCACCACCGCATTATCGACCTCGGGGCCGACGAATACACAGTTGGCAGACCGCACCCGATGATGGAACCGCTGGTGCGCATCGATGCATTAAACGAAGCCCTTAATGACTCATCTATTGCCGTGATCCTGCTAGATGTTGTGCTTGGCTATGGCGCACACGAAAACCCGTCACACGCCATTGTTGAAGCACTGCAACAACACAACAGCGTTGCCGGCAACAGCACACCGATAGTGATCGCATCGGTCTGTGGCACCGAGTCGGACCCGCAGCGCTTACAGGCACAGCGAAACGCGTTAACCAACGCTGGAATTGTTGTCTGCAACAGCAACTGCGGTGCTGCAGAGCTTGCAGCTGAAGTTATTCAGGCAATTGCCTGACAAAGCCGTATGCCGTGCCTGCATCCGCACAGGTAATCTCACTGGGAAAGCGGGTATTGCCGGTGCTGCAACACGGAAGCGGTCAGGTTGTTGCAGTTTTTCAAAGCTCGATGTATCTGCAAAGTGCAGCCGGTCTGTGTTGCATTGGTGCCGCTTCGCTGCCACAGGGACCGCTGAATGCCACGACCACACTTGATGGCTTTAACCATCTAACGACTACCGGCAGCCACTGGCGATTTGTCAGTAACTGCATAATGCTTAAACCTGCGACGGTTATCGATACCGCAAACGCCAGCCACTGGTCTTCACCGTTGGTGGCAGACCGCTACCCGGTTGCCTATAACCTGAAACTCGCTGCCTCGACCATTGAAGAAGCGCTGCTGCAATCATCGCAATCAACCGGCTCTGCCATTGCAGCGGCAGTTAACGCGCGGATAAACCACAGCGAGCAACAACTTACTGCGTGGCTCGCGGGCAGCGCAGAAACAGGTCCCGATTTCATTGCTGACTTACTCGGTTGCGGCGACGGACTCACACCGGCCGGAGACGACCTGCTGCTTGGCGCTGTGGTCACACTAAGATATTTTCACGCAGAACACACTGCATCAGTGCTGGCCAACGCTATCAACCGGCTGGCAGCTACCAAAACCAATCTCATCAGTCAGGCACATTTGTCTGCCGCCGGCGACGGACAGGCCAACGAGCTGCTGATGAATTTGCTACATGCCTGTGCCGAACCAAATCAGTTGAATTTGCAGCCATTTGTTAAAAAGCTGCTGCACTACGGACACAGTTCCGGCCGCTACACGCTGCGCGGTGTGCTGATCGCACTGACTTCTGTCGCAATAACAGCGGGTGGTGGCTGCAATTCTGAAACATCGTAAAATCCGCTGATAATGCTGTGCTTTTTTGATCTGTCGCCAACTCGCATCTGTGCTTGCTGATACCATACGGCGGCCATGATTAGTCACACCATAAAAACAAGCTGTATCGCCATTACCACTGTGGCTGTGTTTTCCTGTGGCGGCGGTGAACAGGCTGTCATCGGGGACCAAAGCAGTGACGCGCCTTCGACAGATAACCATACCGACACCCACATCGCTTATACCCAGGTGGAAGCAGGTGTCTGGCCGCCACAGCCGGTAGGGATCAGCAACGCTCAAGGCTATGTAAACGAAAACCCGCG
>CAYZVB010000409.1:0-4714 GCA_964481315.1 uncultured Granulosicoccaceae bacterium | reverse complement strand
TAATAACCGAAGGACGGAGAAATAATGAAGAAGTTAATGGTTACCGGGCTTGTAGCGCTGGGTCTTACACTGGCTGGCTGCTCCAGCGATGACGACGATGACGACAGCGGTATGGATATGACCGCACTTCCGGCCGCCACACCGGGTGTAGGTAACAGCGTTTACGACAACATTGTAAACGACCCGAACTTGTCTACTTTGCTGGCCGCGATCGACGCCGCGGGCCTTGCCGACACGCTCGATAACGAAGAAACACCTTTCACCGTATTCGCACCAAACAATGCGGCGTTCCAGGTACTGGAAGATTCAGATCCAAACGATAATGCCATTGAAGATCTGCTTGCAGACCCAACCACACTTTCGTCAATACTCACGTATCACGTGATTAGCGGTACCACTGTTGCGGCGGACGCAGCGGCGGCTTCCCCTGCCGACCTGACAACCGTTAATGGTGCTGCACTGGCGCTGGCAGGATCTGACACGGCCCCTACCGGTTTATCAGTCGGTGGTGCGGATATTCTGGTCGCAGACTCGAACTACAGCGAGACCGCCTCTGTAGGTGTTGTTCACGTTATAAGAAGCGTGTTGATACCACCACAGTAATTAACGCCACACCTTTGTTACTTTCAGGGCCGGATATTTCGGCCCTGCTTGTATGAAAATGACTGGTAATATTCACGGGCCCTGCGCAGGGGTTTGCTGCTATTGCGTGCGTATTTCTTCTGTTGACTAAAGGCCTGTTACTATCGTTGCAGTAACACCAGCCAGCGCCGACAAGACTACTTTCACCTTACCGCCGCCCGCCAGTGTGGCCAATCCCAATGACCCGCAATCGCCAGACAAACGACAGCAAAAGCACGGCTTGGTGCAGTCGTGACACATTCGCAGCGCCCGGTGTAAACTGATAGTTGCGTTTACCAACGTTTTAGAACATACCACCAGATGATGCTCTTCGGCTATCGCCCGCAGAAGCTTCGTCGGTTGAATAAGGATGCCAATGGCCCATACACCTGAATATGTCATCGACTTCTGGTTTAACGCAATCGACAGTACGCTGTGGTTTAAAAAAGACAACGAATTCGATCTGATGCTCACAGCGCAGTTCAGTCAACTGCAACAATCAGCGTCTTGTGCAGAGTTATTTCAATGGCGAACCAATTCAGAAGGCAGGCTCGCAGAAATTATAGTACTGGACCAGTTTTCCCGAAACATTCATCGCGACACACCATTAGCATTTGCCAGTGATCCGCTGGCACTGGCACTGGCGCAGGAAGCGGTTGCAAATGGCTGCCTCGAACAACTCGATCCGGTAAAGCAGTCTTTTTTACTCATGCCTTACATGCACAGCGAGTCAGTGGCAATTCACGAAGTCGCTGTAGAACTTTTTACCAGTACCGGACTGGATAAAACAATCGACTACGAACTGCGGCACCAGGCAATCATTAACAGGTTTGGCCGGTACCCGCATCGAAACAACATACTCGGCAGAGAGTCGACGCAGGAAGAGCTTGAATTTCTAAAGACTCCGGGCTCTTCTTTTTAAATTGACAGATGGTTAGCTGTAAACCCGACAATGGCTGAAGACCATGTCACTGGAAAACGAAATTATCGAACGTGAAAAAGCCCTGCTAACTCGCGAGGTAAGGGAGTCACCTGAACGAATCAGCTCGCTGTTATCTGACGACTTTCGCGAAATAGGCACCTCGGGAGCATACTTCGGTCTGGCGAAAGTACTCACATCACTTCCGTCTGCGCTCAACTGGCATTGCCAAACCCACGATTGGCAGGTGCGTTCCCTGTCAGACGATATTGTACAAACCACACACCTTGCACTCATTTCCAAAGGTAACAGCGAGCGACACTACTCACGCAGGAGTTCGTTGTGGAGAAACGAGTCAGGCGAATGGAAAATGGTATTTCATCAGGGCACACCGGTAGACCCTTTTGACACTTAAACACAATAGCTACCCGGCATCCCTATGAGCCGCACACCCACGCTCTATGTTTTTGCAGGACTCCCTGCCACTGGAAAAACCACACTGGCAACATTACTGGCGCGCCGATTTAAGGCGGTTTACTTCCGTATAGACACCGTAGAACTGGCGTTAGCGGAGTTATGCGAGCTGGATGTGGAAACACAGGGCTACGAACTGACACACCGACTGGTCCGAGATAACCTGAAGCTTGGGCAGGATGTCATTGTCGACTGCTGTAATCCGGTCAGCGTTTCCAGAAACGGATGGACTCAGCTTGCAATCAGCTGCAATGCACGGTGCGTAAATATAGAAGTGCAGTGTAGCGACCTGGCCGAACACAAGCGGCGGCTAGAAAAACGGCAGACATCAGAAACACCACAGCAGGCACTAACCTGGGCACAGGTTTGCTCACGCTACTACGAGCCGTGGCAGCAGCAGGTGCTGGTAATAGATTCAGCCGGGAAAACAATTGACAACAGCATAGAAGAGCTGATCACTGCATTGTCAAAACAGGACTGACCGGACTATTCGTTTCAGGTCGTAGAAGTTTTTCTGCGTAAAGTCGATTAAAAAAAGATACACCGCAAATGCGGTGCATCTCATCGCAACATTCACTGTTGCTCCGGCGGAGGATACTGCCATACGTTCCGGTTGTTGCAGCCACGCTTCACTGAGACTGCCTGTTCCTGAACGTGCAACCAGGTTACTCCTGACCGGTTTGCCGCGCTGCTGCTAATGATGCAGCAGGGGTGTGCAGCAGGTGCGCCACACGCTGCCGGGCAGTGTTTATTCTGGCAAGTTAGTGCAAATAAGCGACTTTCCGACATACCGCTACAGAAAACCACTGACTATGCGGTACCGTTCTTGTATCGTTCGCGGTTTTGCTGCCGTCTACCCAGTTCATTCACTACCAGCATTTCAAGGTCAACGGAACGAATAACTGCAAAATTATCGACTAATGCCGGATCGGGAATAATCGAATAGCAACTTCCATCATCGCTGCGATGCAGTATTCGAGCATCTATAAGCTCACGACGTAACGTCACGTGGTCAAGGTTAAGGTGCTGGCCGAAATGTGCATTCCATGACTCTATGACGTCATTAACTTCAACTTCACGGTAGTCAGTTCGAGCTTCGTTGAAGTAAGCGGCAATGCTCAATAGCAGAATCTGCCTGTCGACACTTCTTTTTGGCCACGCCTGATGGTTTAGCACAATGGCAGGAAACGCCTTCTGAATTTCCGCAACTGTAAACCTGGTTTGGTTAAGCATTAGTATTCCCTTTTTTGCCGGCTGAACTTAGAGGTTTGTACCTAATTATAAGTCGCATAGAAAGCGGGAGAGTCACTCACTACTATACGTCATCATCAATTCACAGAAAAATACACCTGTTGCCATTCAGAAATCGCCGCACCTACCGACGTATCCTGCAGATGTTGTTTCAATTCAGCGAATAATGCAAAAAACCACTCCACCACTACAACGTTTGTATGGGCTGTTCATCACAGCGCTACGCACGTTGTGGGCTGTGTTTTCTTCCTTAGTCGTGATAGTTGGTTTTTGCGTCATCATGTACTTCACCGGGGCAAAGGATTTTGCGCTGTGGGTCTATTCGCACACATGGCAGGAAACCCAATGCGAAATAAGACTTGCGAGTTACGACCGACGGGAATCCAGTAAGTCCGGCTCGTCGAGCACTAACATCACATTCAAAATCGTCACAAGTTACACCTATCGCGATGACTATGGATCGTACCGCGGTGACCGCTATCATTTCGAACCGTGGCGCACTTCGTATCAGTCAGTTAAGCAGGACTTTTCTCACCTGAAAAGTAACACTTATCTGCCATGCTTTTACAGCGCACGGTTTCCTGAGCTTTCAGTAATTGATCGGAGCTTCCAATCGTCATTCTTATGGATGCTGATCCCGCTGCTCAGTATTGGTCCCTTTGCATATCTCGCCTTGCGCTACCTGCTTCAACTGACGCTTGGGCGCTGGGTGCCTGCACTGCAGCCTAAGCCCCGGCGTCGTCTGCCCTGACTACAGACTAATACAGCAACTGCCATAAGGCGGTTGGAAAACTCCCCGAGAAGCACTACAGCGGTTGTTGATACTGGTATAATTACGGGCACCTCATACCACAGTCACGCTGTTGTGCCATACGAATGAAAATTGAAATCCTCTGTACCGGTGATGAAATTCTGACCGGCAAAACAGTTAACACCAATCACAGCTATATTGCTCAGCGCCTCACCGAAGCCGGGTTACAGGTTTTCTATGGCACCATTGTTGGAGACGATCGCGACAGCCTGTCGCGTGCCTTTGCTCTGGCCTCGGAGCGTGCCGACGCGGTGATTGTTAATGGCGGGCTTGGACCGACGGTAGATGATCTGTCACAGGAACTTGCCGCAAGCGCCGCCGGTACCGAACTGGAACTGCACGAGCCATGGCTTGAGAAGCTCAAGACATTTTACAGCAGTCGCGGAAGAGTCATGCCTGAAAACAACATCAAGCAGGCCATGTTGCCGGCCGGCTGCGAGTTCATTGACAACCCGATTGGTACAGCGTGCGGTTTTGCCATCAATATTGGCAAAGCGCGTTTTTACTTCACACCCGGGGTGCCAAGAGAAATGCGCCGCATGATTAACGAGCAGGTTATCCCGCGAATTCTGAAGCAAAGTGGCCTGCATGTTGTCACGCGGCTTAAAAGGTTTCACTCTTTTGGCATTGGTGAGTCA
>CAYZVB010000408.1:3243-4732 GCA_964481315.1 uncultured Granulosicoccaceae bacterium | reverse complement strand
GGCCTGGTCAAACTCACCGGTCACAGACAGTGTATGGCCGGTGAAGTCGGAATGTTCAAGGTCAATCGGCCGTATGGCTGATACGTTCATTTCTTCTGCACCCGGCAGTATATTAAAGGTTGTGTTCGGCCACAGGTACCAGAACGCCGACTGCATATAGGGTGCATTTTCGCCAAGTTTGTATGCAGAGTTATCCGGGCTGATGTCGGTGCCGAGTTGTCGAGACCATAAACCGAACGTGTCGTGCCGGTACGTTGCCATAGATATCAGGTCTGCAAACGCCGGGTGGGCATAGTCGCAGTGGTAACACTCTACGTAGTTATCGACAACAACTTTCCAGCCGGCTTTCATAGTGGTCTGACCAAGGCCGCCTTCAAGAGGTGTTTTCAGTTTGTCGAGGAACGGGACCTTCTCACGGATGTCGGCTTCGAGATCAGCGGCAATCTCGCTAAGCGGTTGTGCGTCAGGGTCGAGATTGATAAACACACAACCGAGAAACACTTCCAGTCTGGTTTGTTTTAAAGAGTAGTCGGCCTTGTTAAAGCCGGGGCGCTTGCTGCTGCGAGGCGCACCTCGGAGGTTACCTTCACGTTCGAACGCCCATGCATGGTAGGGGCAGACAATATTTTTACTCACATTGCCCGAGCCCGGTGGCAGTAACTCGTGCGCACGGTGCTGACACACATTATAAAAACCGCGTAACTCATCGTCGCCACCCATCATCACAAACAGGTTCTGATCACACAGTTGAAGGGTCACATAGTCCCCGGCCTGTTTAAAGCAGCTGAGGGGCGCGACATACTGCCAGGTACGGTAAAAGATGTGTTCTTTTTCAAGCTCGTACACGGATGGGTCGGTGTACAGATACGAAGGTAGTGTAAATGATGCCTGCGGGTCGTTACTCAGTGGTTTCGGGTAGTGCTGAAGATCACCGTCAATTCTGGTTTTATCCTGCATGAGTTTTCTCCCGATGTTTGAGCCTAGATTCTTGTGTTCATGGCCTTCATGATCACGGCGCGATCAATCATGCCAACCAGACCGCCTGAGTCATCTACCACGCCCAGCGGTTCGTCGGTGTCTGCAACCAGATCGATCAGGCTCTCTATTTTAGCCGACTCTGGTACAGATTTATCTGAATTGATAACAGTTGCGTTGGCCGGAACCATGACTTTTCCTGCCGACAACACCTTGTATCTTGGCACGTCCTCGGTAAAGTCCGCCACATAGCGGTCTGCCGGGTTGGCGACAATTTCTTCTGGTGTACCCATTTGCGAGATCGCACCGTCACGCATAATCATAATGTGGTCACCCATTTTGATAGCCTCGAGGAAGTCGTGGGTGATGAATACCATGGTCTTCTTTAGCCTGGCCTGCAGGTCCAGGAGTTCGTCCTGCATTTCACGGCGAATTAAAGGATCGAGGGCGGAAAACGGTTCATCAAACAGCAGTATTTCCGGTTCAACGGCCATCGCGCGAGCCAGTCCCACAC
>CAYZVB010000408.1:0-3233 GCA_964481315.1 uncultured Granulosicoccaceae bacterium | reverse complement strand
CCTCAAGCCCGTAGGCAACGTTGTCGAGCACCGTGCGGTGCGGAAACAACCCGAAGTGCTGAAACACCATGGCCATTTTGTGGCGGCGCAGGTCTTTGAGTTCGCGTTGCGACACCCGGGTGATGTCTTTGTTGTTAATAAGTACCTGGCCGTCGGTAGGATCAATCAGGCGCGACAGGCATCGAACCAGAGTCGATTTACCCGAGCCCGACAGGCCCATCACCACAAAGGTTTCACCTTCCTGCACGGCAAACGAGACATCACGTACCGCAACAACGTGTCCGGTTGACTCCTGTATTTCAGCGCGTGTGGCAGCACGGTCGATGTTTTTCAGTATACGTTCGGGGTGCGAACCAAACAGTTTCCAGATGTTGTTACAGCGTATTTTTGGCTCTGATTGCATGCGGAGGCCGGCAGTAGACAGTGCGTTAATAAGACAACAGGTGGTCGGCAGTTGCAAGCATCTGAACGACGGTGGCAGATGTCAGGTCGCGCACAGGATTGCCAAGCGGGCAGGGGATTCGTACCATCGTGCTGAACCATTCCAGGGTGGCAACATCAGTAGCGTAAACTCAGACACAGCAACACCACAGCGGTTTGCCTTCCGTGGCTACGACCTGCGGCTGCCCCTGTACTGCGGTGCGGGCCTGATATTGTCATTAGCCGTGTACGCATTACTTGGCCATAAAACTGCTTTTCCACAGGCAGTCATAGACGCTTTTCCGTTTGTCGAATGGATCAATGAAGGGCGCAGCTGGCTCGAAGCTAATCTGCGCTCTTATACCCGCGCCGTTGGTGAAGTCGTCAAGGTTCCACTGGAATGGCTCGAAGAAACCCTGTGGGAACTACCGTGGACGGTAGTGCTGCTTGGCATGGTGCTTCCGGCGCTGGCTTACGGTGGTCTGCGACTCGGGTTACTCACGTTCATTGGCGTGATGTTCTGGGGCATGGTCGATATGTGGTACGAGGCAATGTCAACGCTAAGCCTAATGGTGGTATCGGTAGCGTTCTCTGCGGTAATAGGGGTGGCACTGGGCATTGTCGCTTCACAGAGTGATCGCTTTGACGACTTTCTTAAACCGATACTCGACACCATGCAAACCATGCCGGCGTTTGTGTATCTGATACCGGCGATCTTTTTCTTTGGTGTCGGCGCCACACCGGCGGCTATGGCCATTATTATCTATGCGCTGCCACCTGCGGTCAGACTCACCAACCTCGGTATCCGGCAGGTGCCGGCCACCATGGTAGAGGCCGCGCAGAGTTTCGGTTCAAGCCGCTGGCAGATGCTGGTAAAAGTGAAGCTGCCGCAGGCACTGCCGTCGATCATGCTTGGTGTAAATCAGTGCATCATGATGGGGCTGGGCCTTGCCGTACTGGCGGTATTTATCGGTGCCGGTGGACTCGGGGAGCAAGTATGGAAAGCACTCACTCGACTGAAGGTTGGCTGGGCCTTTGAAGGCGGAATATGCATTGTATTTATGGCAATCATACTCGACCGTCTCACCTATGCCGTAAGCGGAGTTCGCGATGAAAAGCATGGTGCCGGTGCAGATTCTGTGGTCTTTCGATTGCTGCCGCAAAAGTGGGACGGCTCACGTCTGGCACATCTGGTGGAACGGCCAATACGCGCGGTGTGTGATTTCTTTATTAATGCCGGGCGTCGAATAACTACAGCAGTCGCTGCATTCCTGCGTACCTTTGCACCGGCGCTATCCAACTGGATAAACAATCGTCCGCTGTTGTTGCTGGGACTATTAATACTGTTACTTGCCTACCTGCTGGCACCGCACTTCAAGTGGTTAAGTTCGTATCCTAAATTTCTTGAATTCTCTATTCGCGAGCCGATTGACTTCGCCATTGACTGGTTAACGGTCAATCCGACTTTTATCGGTATTACCAAATTTATCAGGTCATCAATATTTCTATACCTGCTTGATCCGCTGGACTCGTTTTTATCCGGCCTGCCGTGGTGGTATGTGATGGCGCTGCTCGGGTTAATCGTCTGGAAATCTACCAGCCTGAAGTTCGCACTGGTAACGCTGGTGTTTCTGGTGTTTCTGGCGGCAGCAGATCTGTGGGAAGTATCGATGTTTACGCTGGCAGGTACATCGGTTTCAGTCGGGCTGTGTTTATTGTTTGGTATTCCGGTGGGTATTCTTGCTGCCTACTCGAAAGCGGTTGATGCGATCACCCGGCCGATACTCGATGCTATGCAAACTCTGCCGGCGTTCGTGTACCTGATTCCGGCGTTGTTCTTTTTCGGTGGCAACAAAACCACCGCGGTTATCGCCACTGTCATATACGCGATTCCACCGGTCATACGCCTGACAACACTGGGCCTGCAGCAACTGCCGCGTGAAGTGGATGAAGTGGCCGGTTCATTCGGATCAAACACCCTGCAAACGCTGTTTAAGGTTAAGCTTCCGATGGCGTCACCGTCGATAATGCTCGGCCTTAATCAGGCCGTGGTGTTTGCGCTGGCCATGCAGGCCATCACGCCAATGGTGGCCGGTGTGGGGCTGGGGAAAGAAGTGTTCGACGCAATGAACACCGCCAACATGGGCAAAGGGCTGGCGGCCGGTATTGGCATTGTGCTGCTGACCATTCTGCTGGACCGTCTGACTCAGGGCTGGACACGCAACCAGCGCCGGGCGCTTGGGTTGTAGCCACTGTCTGCTGTCACAGTGTACGTTTTGGTAACAGGGTCGCGGGCGACGCGAATTGATATCGACATGAACTCCCGCAAATGTTTTACTGTCGGGCATTCCGGAGCGGCGTTAATGCTGCGCACTCCGGTGCACATGATCTCGCCGCAGTGCCGGAGTTGATTTGCTCAACACCATTGCGGGCGGCGGATAGACGCAAACTCTCCAGAGAGGAATAACATGCAAATAAAACAATACCTAACGGCAACGGCAGGCGCGGCTGCGCTGTGTCTTTCGGTATCCGGCACAGCAAATGCCGGCGGTGTATTAAAGTCAGCGGTCAATGACTGGACCGGTGGCGCTGTAATGTGTGAGATAGTCCATCAGATTCTTGAAAATGAAATGGACTACAAGGTCAAGCGAATAGTCATGCCATCCGGCCCCGGTCGCGACGAAGCCATCCGCAGCGGTGACCTCGACTACGGTTGCGAGCTTTGGCCCTCGTATTCCAACACCATTCAAAAGTACGTTACCGAATACGGTGGTGACGGCTCCATTCTGAAGGTTTCTGACGACGGCATCATT
>CAYZVB010000407.1:0-4754 GCA_964481315.1 uncultured Granulosicoccaceae bacterium | reverse complement strand
CTTTGCAACCGAACGGATTGTCGAATTTCGGGCATAAAAAGACCAGTTGATGTGGTAGATTGCTTAGCTTCCCGGCCGGCAGCGTCCGGCGCCTAATGTCACTCATATGCAGACTACCGATCAGCAGCCGGCGCAGCGGGCAGATCAGAATTCACATCAGCCAGTCATTCAGATGCGTGATGTGTCGAAATTTTTCGGCAGTTTCCAGGCGTTGAATGAAGTATCGATTGATGTGCAGCTCGGGGAGCGGGTAGTGGTTTGCGGCCCTTCCGGATCGGGTAAGTCAACGCTGATTCGTTGTATCAATCAGCTCGAGGTTCACGACAGCGGTTCGATTGTTATTGACGGCACAACACTCAATGGTAGCAAGCAGAGCCTGAAGGCCATTCACGCCAACGTTGGAATGGTGTTTCAGCAGTTCAATCTGTTTCCGCATCTGACCGTGCTCGACAACCTGACCCTCGGACCGGTGCGTTCGGGACAGCAGACACCTTCGCAGGCTGAGGAACTCGCCATGAATTATCTGCAGCGGGTACGAATTCCAGAGCAGGCCAACAAATATCCGGCACAGCTGTCGGGTGGTCAGCAGCAACGTGTGGCAATAGCACGCTCTTTATGTATGGAGCCGAAAATAATGTTGTTTGATGAGCCGACCTCCGCGCTTGATCCGGAAATGATTAACGAAGTGCTCGATGTAATGGTCGAACTGGCTGAAAGCGGCATGACCATGGTGTGCGTCACGCATGAGATGGGCTTTGCCCGGCGCGTGGCAGACAAAATGGTGTTTATGGATTTTGGCGCTATTGTTGAAATGTCAGACACCAAAAAATTCTTTGAGGCACCTGAGAGCGAACGCTGTCAGGAATTCCTGCAACAGATTCTGCCACACTGAGGTTGCGGGCAATGTTAAGAACAGTTTTAGTATTGTTGTCGTTGCTGATGGTTGCCGGTTGTTCAGACGACTGGGGCTGGTATGTGGTCGACCCTTCAACACCGAAGGGTATGACCAATCTAAGGTTTTTACTTAGCGGGTTGTACTACACGGTGATACTGTCGCTGACAGCGATTGTTATCTCTATTGTGCTCGGGTTGCTGGTGGCGCTGCCGGGGCTGTCTAAAAATCCATTGCTGCGTGGTTTTAATCGCGTTTATGTCGAGCTGGTGCGTGCCGTGCCGATACTCGTCATGATTTTGTGGGTGTACTACGGCATGCCGCAACTGCTGGATATTACCATCTCGGTTTTCTGGGCGGGTGTTATTGCACTGGCGTTGTCCGACAGCGCGTTTGAAGCAGAAATATTCCGCGCCGGTATTCAATCTATCGATAAAGGGCAGTACGAGGCATCGCATACGGTTGCACTCAACTACATCGATACCATGCGTTTTGTGATTCTGCCGCAGGCAATCCGACGTATCCTGCCAGCGCTTGGCAATCAGTTGGTGTACATGTTGAAAATGTCGTCACTGGTATCGGTTATTGGTATGCAGGAACTCACGCGCAAAGCCAACGAGCTGGTGGTGACCGAATACCGGCCGCTGGAAATTTACACCGTGTTACTGCTTGAGTACCTGGTGCTGATTTTAATTGTCTCTGCCGGTGTGCGCTGGCTTGAGCGGCGTCTGCAGAACGCTGAGCGGTTACCCCTCAAAAACCGTTTGGCTCAAATGGTTCGTCGATCAAGTCACTAAATGACCGGTGTTTAAATGGGATACGTTCAAGTACACTAGGAGTCGTATCCAGATAAGTTGCAAAGCTCTTGTATATCTCGACGCCAAGAAATATCGCACCGCTCGACAGTATCCTGCCTGAAGAACCTCTGTTAATGATGGGGGCAGGGCCGGTCCCGATACCGGCACGTGTCGCCGCGGCCAATTCCATCGTCATTAATCACCTTGGCGACACCATGTCGCAGATTATCGAGCAGGTGAAGCAAATGTCGGCGTATGTGTTTCAAACCCGCTCGTCGCGAATACTTGGCGTTGCCGGTCCGGGGTCTGCGGCAATGGAAATGGCGGTTGCCAATCTTATTGAACCGGGTGACAAATGCCTGTGTGTCTGCAACGGTTTTTTCAGTAACCGACTGGCGGAAATGGCCGGTCGCAACGGTGCCGAGGTCATTCGTCATCAGGTGCAGGACGGACAGTCTGCCGATGTTGCCGCCGTCGAGCGCTGCCTTGCAGAACACCAGCCTGCGGTGCTTACCATTGTTCAGGGTGAAACTTCCAACACCGTATGTAATCGCATGCTGGCAGAGATCTGCAAGAAGGCCCGTCAGCACAATTGCCTCGTTATTGTCGATGCGGTGTGTACGTTAAGTACCATGCCGCTGAATATGGATGAATGGGGCATTGATGCGATTATTACCGGTGGCCAGAAAGGTCTTTCATCAATACCCGGTGTGTCACTGGTGGCGTTTTCAGACAGGGCCTGGCAGTGCATCACCGGGCGTCGCACACCTATGCGGCACTGGTGTCTCGATGCGCAACTGGCAGATCAGTTCTGGTATCGCAAGGCTTATCACTACACAGCACCGGTATCCGGTGTGCTGGCCATACATGAGGCGCTGAGGTTAATTTGCAACGAAACATTGCCAGCCAGATTTTCGCGCCACCTGCGTTCATCATGTGCGTTGCAGGCCGGTATCGAGGCCATGGGGCTTGAGTTGTTTATACAGCCGCAACACCGCTTAAATTCAGTAGTGGGTATAGCACTGCCGGAGAACATAGATGGCCCGGCGCTGCTGCATTGTATGTCGGCTCACTACCGCGTTGAAATTTCAGGTTCGTTCGGTGCCAACATCGTACGTATCGGACAAATGGGTGAGCAAAGCAGGGCACACAACATTTTCAGAACACTTCATGCGCTGGGTGCCAGTTTGTCGAGTCTGGGGGCAGTTGTCGATGTGCCTGCCGGTGTGTCTGCGCTTGAAAAGAGCCTGCAGGAGTTTGACCAGCAAACCCGCTTTGCAGTTAATGCCGAAAGCACACCCGCTATGGCGTAGCGCTGTCCGTGTTGTGGTAGCGAGTTGTTACCACCAGTAACAGCGCAACTGAAGCTGCAATCAAATAGCCGATCACAATCGGGTGGCCGGTTTGATTAAGCTGAGAACCTATTACCGTGGCAACAATAATCGCAATTATTGTACTGAGCGAATTCAACACCGATGAAGCAGCGCCGGCAATGTGACCCATCGGTTCCATGGCAATTGAAGTGGTATTGCCGAATAAAAAAGCAAAGCAAAATGCCACGATACCGTTGTAAATCACGTGCACTTTAAGCGGCGGCAGTTCGTTCAGGTTGTGATAAACCAGAATATAAAGTACCGAGCTTAGTATGATGAGCCCGGTAGCGGCTTTTACCATGGTAACCGCTCCAAACTTTTCGACCAGCCGCGCATTGATAAAAGAACCGACACCCAGCGTGGCTGCAAGGCTCGCAAACACTATTGGAAATCGAGTACCTAGACCGTACATATCCTGAAATATCTGCTGCGCCGTGCTTAAGTAGGCGATAAAAGCACCGGCCAGTAAGCCAATGATCAGCAAGTAGCGGCAGGTAACCGGATGCGTAACAACCTGAGTAATCGAATGACGAAACGTTGCTGCAGACAGTGAAGTACGGTCTGCTTTGTCCAGCGTTTCCGGCTGCCGAAGCCAGAACCAAAGCATGGTTAGCAAAGCGAAAACAGCAAGTGCGATAAAAATACTGCGCCAGCCGAATAGCAATAAAAAACCCTGACCCACGAACGGTGCGATCATCGGCACACCGATAAATACCATCATAATTAATGATAGAGTCCGGGCCATCTCTTCACCCTTGTAACTGTCACGTACAATCGCAATGGCCAGTACATACGGACCGGCAGCACCAACACCCTGCAGCACCCGGCCTGCAAGCATTACCATGTACGATTGTGAAAAGATGCACGCCGCTGAGCCGACACAAAAAATCGCAAAGCCAAACAACACTGGAATCCGTCTGCCAATCCAGTCGGCAACAAACCCATAGAAAAATACACCAATTGAAAACCCTAAAAACAACGCTGTGATCACGTACTGACGACTGTTGGCAGTCTGCAGTTCAAGGTCGGTACCGATCTGATCCAGCGCCGGCAGCATGGCATCAATAGAGAATGCATCCAATGCAGACATTGCAGCCATTAGCAGTATGAATTCAATGTGGTTTAGAGGGGAGCGGGTTTTGATTTTGGGCTCACTGTTGTTTGTTTTTTATTTGTTTGGTGGAGTATATATGGTTTTGTTTTTTTGTTTGTCTGGCTGCGATTGGTTTGTGTTTTGCTCGCTGCGCTCGGCCGTGTGGGGCTTGGCATCCATGCCTTTTTTCGACACCAGTCCCTGGTGGTACGATTTACTTTTGTCAAACGCAACAAAAGTAAACAAAAATGCTTGAGTGGTTGGCCGCTGGTGAATAGCCCTGCGGGTGCCTGCGGCATTTTTTGCCTTACCGCTAATCTGGATCCTCCGTCGGGCCGCGCTGGTCACACATCCATGTGCGGCAGCGCTCACGCGCCATCCCTGGCGCTTTGACCCGACTAGATGATTTTAAAAAACTATTCACACGCTGTGTTGGTGGGTGGGGATGGAGTTGGTGGTTCGTTCGCCATTTTGTTGTTTGGTATTGGTGGTGCTTTGGCACCTACCGTGGGTTTGCTCGAATTTTGTTAGTGGTGCTGTGGCACCTACTATATCTAAGCTGCGTTTAATACCCTCCGGTGGGAGGGTCGGCGTCTAAG
>CAYZVB010000406.1:0-4812 GCA_964481315.1 uncultured Granulosicoccaceae bacterium | reverse complement strand
GTCGGTGTCCAGATAGTCCGGTGTGCCGTCACCGTCAGTGTCGACATTGCCTTCTATCGCATCCGGAATGCCGTCATTGTCTGAGTCGGTATCCAGCGAATTTGGGGTTCCGTCAAGTTCACTGTCAACTGTGTTAGAAGCGCCGAAGAAGTCATCCACTCCATCAGCATCGGCATCTGACCCGCCTGTGACGTCAACATCGTAAAGATCGTCAATACCGTCGTTGTCTGCATCGATACCTGATAATTGCGCCTCCACATCGTCGGCAATGCCGTCGTTGTCTGAATCGGTATCGAGATAGTTCGGTGTGCCGTCTGCATCTGTATCACCCGGTTCCAGCGCATCCGGTATACCGTCAGCGTCAGAATCGAAGTCGAGGTAGTCTGGTGTGCCATCCGAGTCGCTGTCCACCGGACCCGATGCTTCTAGACTATCGTCCACACCATCGCCGTCGGCATCGGTACCGCCGGTAACATCTACATCAAACGTGTCATCGATACCGTCATTGTCTGCGTCGCTTCCACTGATCTGCGCCTCATCCCCGTCAGTGAATCCGTCATTGTCGGAATCAGTGTCAAGATAATCCGGCGTGCCGTCACCGTCAGAGTCGACGGTGCCCTCTATAGCATCAGGGATTCCATCTCCGTCCGAATCAGCGTCACGCGAGTTAGGCGTGCCATCGAGGTCGCTGTCGAGAGTATTCGACGCTCCGAAGAAATCATCAACGCCATCTCCGTCTGTATCAGTCCCTCCGGTTACATCTACATCGTACAAGTCATCAATGCCGTCATTATCTGAGTCACTACCTGTTATCTGTGCTTCGATACCGTCAGCAATTCCATCATTGTCGGAGTCGGAGTCAAGATAATCCGGTATACCATCGTTGTCAGTGTCGCCTGGTTCAAGCGTATCGGGTATTCCATCGCCGTCAGAATCTCTGTCGACAGAATCAGCGATGCCATCGCTATCGGCGTCAGCATTGGGTGTTGCCTCAAGCGCGTCGTTAACACCGTCGCCATCGGCATCGGCACCACCCGTAGCATCAACATCGTAAGTGTCATCGATGCCGTCATTGTCCACATCAGTATTCGATACCATGGCCTCATCGCCGTCGATGAATCCGTCGTTGTCGGAGTCATCGTCCAGGTAATCTGGTGTACCATCACTATCGGTATCTATGTTGCCTTCGATGGTGTCCGGAATACCATCATTGTCCGAATCGGGATCGATCGCGTCAGGGATGCCATCAGCGTCTGAATCGAGCGTGCCATTGGTTTCGAACGTATCATCAACACCATTATTGTCGGCATCAGTACCACCGGTCAGATCAACATCGTACAGATCATCGATCCCATCATTGTCTGCGTCATTGCCTGATACCTGCGCTTCGACACCATCAGGGATACCGTCGTTGTCCGAATCACTGTCCAGATAGTCGGGAGTACCATCACCGTCGCTATCAACGTTGCCCTCTATCGCATCCGGCACGCCATCACTGTCGGAATCCACATCGATGAAGTTTCCAACAGAATCGCCATCAGAATTGGTACCGCCGGACAACTCAACTGAATCATCAACACCGTCAGCGTCTGTATCCGCACCTCCCGTGATATCGACGTCGAAGGCGTTATCGATGCCGTCGCCGTCATCGTCCGCTCCAGTTGCCCCTGCTTCTGTCCCGTCCGCTATACCGTCGTTGTCCGAATCGCTGTCCAGATAATCCGGCGTCCCGTCTCCATCACTGTCAGTATTACCCTCTATCGCATCAGGAACACCGTCGTTATCAGAATCAGGATCGTGTGAGTCGGGGATCCCGTCGCCATCGCTATCGATGGTGTCACTCCCTTCAAGCGCGTCGTCGACTCCATCACCGTCCGCATCGACCCCGCCGGTACTATCGACATCAAACGCATCATCGATGCCGTCACCATCACTATCAATACCATCCGCCTGTCCTTCGATGGAATCGGACACACCATCATTGTCAGAATCACTGTCCTGGTAATCTGACAAACCATCGCCATCGCTGTCGTTGCCACCCTCTATCGCATCGGGTATGCCGTCATTATCAGCATCTACCTCGACGAAATCAGGGATTCCATCTCCGTCTGAGTCGGCCGCGTTTGCTGGATCACCACCTACTTCAGTGCTTGTCAGAATGCCATCATTGTCGTCATCTAGATCGCGGTAGTCTAAATCTCCTGTTGATGCGACATCTCCATCAGTGTCAAGCAATTGAGTTGTAGGTGGTGACAATGATCCGTCTGGGTCAGCGTAGGTTGCTGAAGTTCCATCGTCTATACCGTTGTTGTCGCCGTCAGTTGAAGACGGCGTAATGCCCGACTCTACGACATCTTCTGCGGTATCGGCGTCACTGTCCTGATCAATATAGTCAGGAGTGCCATCACCATCGAAGTCGACAGGGGTGGAGAAACTGCCACCAAAAACAGAGTTATTATCAAATAAATCAATAACACCATCATTATCACTGTCGTCATTTGAAACATCACCATCATTGAGTGCGTAACTATTGGTACCGCGCAGCTCAATCGTGTCTGGAATTCCATCTCCGTCAGCATCCAAGTCTAAAAAGTCACTCAGAGAATCTGAATCGCTGTTAACCGGCGAGAGTCCAACCGAATCGGCTATATTTGCGGAACTAGAGTCGTTATCCAAAGCATCCGGAAGTCCATCAAAATCGGCGTCAACAAACTCAGCACCGGTAAGCGCTCCACTTGTGTCAATATCGCTAGCCAGTTGCACCAGAGTTGCACCGGCCTCCCGCATGTCTGGGATGCCGTCGTTATCACTGTCCAGATCCAGATGATCAGGGATACTGTCTCCGTCTGTGTCTATGCCTGCTAGATTCTGTACTACTACATCCATCTGTGGGAAGAACGAAAAATACATCCCGCTGCCACCTGAGTTAAATGTATAAAGAGTGGCTTCCTCCTGTGGTTCATCAAAAACGAAATCCACATTATGGTTGTTAGCTGTCCCAACCATATTCAAATACACATCTGACAGGGTATTGTCGAGGGCAGTCACTTGCGTGAACTGACCTATATCCGCCAATACATTACCGCCGTCTGGATCATTGACCAGAAATACGCCTACGTCATCAGCACTCGATGTGTCGACGCTTATTGTTGCACCAGCCGGTGTACCGATTGAAGCCCATGTACCGGTCTCAGACCAGACATAAGCGTCCCGTACACCAGTCGCACCTGGACCGGCTGTTAAACTGTCGATATCCAGTATTGCGAAAGATTCGAGACGCCAGAAAGTAGTGGAATTCTTCGTTGTGTAAATGTACTCAACAATCTCAGTACCGTCGATGCTGCTACCGGAGATCTGCCCAGTGCTCGAGTTCATGTTGAGATTATTGCCTGGGCTTGTGTTTGGCCCTTCGTAGATATCTAATACAACCTGCCCGGTTGCATCACTAACGCGTATACCAGTAGAGCCATCAGGCACCACACCTCCACCCGAGACGAAGCCAGATGCTGGAATCGCAGTCACTTGATCCAGTGTGACAGTCTCGTATGTCGCTCCTTCATTTACATCCAGTATCCCGTCGTTATCGTCATCGATATCATCGACGTCAATAACGCCATCATTGTCGGTATCAGTCGTCAACGAATGAACATAAGAAACTGGAATCACTATCAGCGCAACTATGCCGATGTACCAAAAGCTGCCCCGTACAGTGCTTCTGCAGCCTTCGCGTTGGGAACGCTTCCGGACAGACAAACACAAACGCTTACGATTCACAAAGCGCTTGAGCATTGCAATCGCTTTGGAAAGCGTACGAGTGAGCGGATTGCAACACGCAATTCGTAGTATGTTGACGAGCATAGTGGAATGCCTTTTCTACTTTGACAAGTGACTTCTAACCAATGGTGCTAACACATGTAGCGTTCCCATTAACAACCCAAAGAAAGCGCTATCGATATACAACCGCGGTACCTGCAACAAATTAACCAGTTGTGCATACATCACAAAACTCGTTTGTACAAAAGCGTAAACGGCAATCACAGACGAGCCTTTAACAGTCGAAAACACTAGTGCGGCGACTAAACTAGGGTATTAGCACAGTGAGCAACATCGTCCATAGGCATATGGGCTTATGGAACCTTCAACTTCTATATCTACGGAGAATGCGGTGTTAGAACAAAAGTTCTTGTGTTAGGGAGCGCACTAACAGGGAGTGAAGTTCTGGCTTTGTGTGATGAATGAGCTAGTTGCACTTGGTGTTCATGATAGGCTGATGCCCGACGTCGATGGATACGAGCGCTAACCAGGCTAGCAACAACGTTTTTTCCCGACACCATTGTTTACATTTGCAGTACGCACAATATCAGTAACTCTGCTTAAGCGTCCCAAAACTAAATAACTGACCAATGCGCATGTATGAAACATCAGGGAGACATCTAACAACAGTCTTTCAACTTTCTACTAAGTTTTTGACACTGGCCAACGGGAGAGAAATATACTCCTCAATCGGTAAATGCTGGGACAACACTAGATATATCCTTTATCAGTGCATACTGCGATGTGGTATTTCGCATTATGAAATCGAGACGGAGCACCCTGGCTATTTGGGTTCTCAGTATATGTTTGGGATATACAGCGTGATGTACACGATGGTGATTTTCTGAGGTCGGTATACTGTAGCTACGACTCTGTGAGCACTTGTCCTGAGTTGAACGCTTAACAACCAAAAAAAAGAATACACACTAGCCACAGCAAAAGTTAGCACAACATCACTAGGGCACCATATCAGCGATCGGAACAATATGTTGGCTGACA
>CAYZVB010000405.1:668-4886 GCA_964481315.1 uncultured Granulosicoccaceae bacterium | reverse complement strand
CGGTGAAATTGTATCTGTACCGTCCGATGGCTGGACGCAGCTGGTGGTTTATCGTTCAGATCTTTTTGCCGATGCCGGTCTGAACCCGCCAAAGACTTTTGCAGACATTCAGGCAGCGATTGAAAAACTGCACAACCCGCCTGAAATGTACGGTTTTGTTGCTGCGACTAAAATCGATGAAACCTACATGATGCAGCTGATTGAGCACATCTCTCTGGCTGCCGGATATTCCCCAGTAAATGACGACGGTTCTATCAATGAAGATACTTCAGCGCTGAAAGAAGTGCTGCAGTTCTACAAGCTGATTGCAGATGCCTCTCCTGAAGGTGAGTTGTTCTGGAAGCAGTCTCGTGAACAGTACCTCGATGGTAAAGCTGCGATGATCATCTGGTCGCCTTCGCTGCTGGATGAGCTCGGTGGTCTGCGAGACAGCGCGCCGGTGACCTACGTTGAAGATCCAACTTCTAAAGAACTCGCCGAAAAAACCGGTTTTGTGACTGTTTTTTCAGGTCCGGGTAATGAAGCAGGTGCTGCCTACGCCGACGTTCGATACCTCGGCATTACTGCAGATGCCAACACTGATGTCGCCTCTGAATTTGTTCAGTTTGTTGTCTCTGAAGGTTACGGCGACTGGCTGAGCCAGGCACCGGAAGGCAAGTTCCCGGTACGTCGTGGTCCTGCTGCCGACAGCAATGAATACGAAGCGTTGTGGGCATCTCTTGACGTTGGTGTTGATCGCAAGGCGCCACTGGGTGACATTTACCCTGAGTCTGTGATCAACGATATCGTTGCAGGTTTGTCAGTGGGTGATCGCTGGGGCGTTGACTCAGGTAACCTTGCCACTGCCTCTAAAATTGTCAATGCCCGCGTTATGGCGCAGGTTATCCGCCAGTACATCGACGGTGATCTGTCACTCGACGATGCGGCTGCTGCAATTGTAGAGAAGCACAAGGCTCTGTAAGCTTTGTATCAAACGGGGTGGTGAATTTCGCCACCCCGATTTAACTAACAGGCGGCAATGAACACAAGCACACCACCAACAGGACGCGGTCCGCTCGGCAAGTCGGAAATGCTGCTTGCCTACTCGATGATCATACCAACACTGTTGATTGTATTGTCGATTGTATTGCTGCCACTGTTAGCGAACTTCTGGATCAGTTTTAAGCCGGTTCAACTGGGAGATTTACGAGCGCCGTCGGTGCTTGCCAACGAACGCATCAAACCAAAACCCGAAGCAGCCGGCGACAATACAGAGATCAGCTACCGGCTGCGAAATTCATCGCAGAAAGGCGCTATTACCGACGTTACCTTAAACGATGAATTACCGGCGGGGCTAACGCTCGCCGGTGATCTGGATAACCGCTGCGAGCTTCAGGGCAATAACCTCAGTTGTAACCTTGGTGTATACGAACCCGGTTTTCGCGAGACGCTGAAAATACCGGTCACGGCCGGGCAGGGGTATATCGATCAACCGGTAAACCCCCGCGACACTAAGCCGCAACTGTCTGGAAGCGCCGACAACATTCTCACCAATAACAAGTTTACGCTCGATAACTTCAGAAAGGTGTTCTCTGCCAGTGAGTTCTGGACGGTACTCAGGGTGTCTCTCTATTACACGGTGTTCGGTACTGTTGGCGCACTGGTGTTTGGATTGTTTGCAGCGCAATTACTCTCCAGCACATTTCCGGGGCGCGGCATACTTAGAGGTTTTTTTCTGTTTCCTTATGTTGCCCCGGTAATTGCTGTCGCCTTTGCCTGGGTGTTGTTGCTCGACGCAGGACCGGGCGGTACCTTAAATGCCATTCTGATAAAAATCGGTGCGGTGGAAGGGCCAATCAATTTTCTCGGGCAGCGCGCTGTGCCAATCAATTTCTTTGGCCTGACGCTTGAGTTTCCTGTCGCACTCACCACCGTTATTTCGTTTGAAGTATGGCGTTACTTTCCGTTGTCGTTTCTATTTATTCTTGCCCGTATGCAGTCCATGTCCAGTGAAACCTATGAGGCAGCAGAAATTGACGGTGCGTCACCACTGCAGCAGTTCTGGTATATCTCGCTACCGCAACTGGCTGGTATTCTTGCCGTGTTGTTTTTGTTGCGCTTTATCTGGACGTTTAATAAGTTCGATGACATTTTTCTGCTTACCGGTGGTGCTGCAGGTACCCGGACGTTAACCGTCGATGTGTACGAACAGGCTTTTGCGGTGTCCAACCTTGGTGCCGGTGCCGCAGTGGCGGTTGTTGTGTTTGTTGTGCTCTTGCTGTCTGCGTTGCTGTTTTTTAAATACTCGCCACAGGATGACGGTTAATGAAGCCCGGTAACACTTTTTTCATCGGGCTTTTCGTAGGTGCGCTGTGGGCAATGATTTTCAGCGTTGTGATCAGTATTTTTTCGATGCTGGTTACCGGTGAAACCATTGTTCCGGATGTCGGTAGTGCGTTGGTTGGCGGTGCCGTGGGTGCTGCGTTCTATCTGCTAACGCCGCTGGGTAAACGTGAGGAGTTATGGATACCGGTAAGTGCTGCGGTCGCCTTTGCGGTGTTCTGGCTCATGCAAAAGTTCACCGGTGTGGCAGCTGTTCCTACCACGGTGCAGGTGCTGACCTGGGTCGGTACATTTTTGGTTAGTGCCGTCAGCTGGCATCTTTGCTTTCACGATATGCGGGCGCACAGTCAGGGGCGCTACCAGCTAGAAGTGATTTTTATCCGCGTGATGAAAGGCATTGGGTTTGTGTTTTTTACCATTGTGGTGGCGTTGCCGTTTTACGTCATGCTTATGACAAGCCTGAAAAGTCAGCAGTCATTGCTGGCCAATCCGCTGGATTTATCAATCAATATCTGGGAAGACCCAAAGAAGTTGTTTCGAAGCTACATCGAACTATTTACCGATTACCGTTTCGGTTTGTTTCTGCTTAACTCTGCGATGGTATCGGTTGCCACTGTCATAATTACTCTGCTGTTTTCAATTCCCGGTGCTTATGCTGTTTCGCGTTTGAAGTTTCCGGGGCAGGCAGTTTTGTCACGTTCGATATTATTGATCTATATGGTACCGGCCATTGTGCTGGTCATACCTCTGTATGCAGTTTTTTCACAGCTGGGGCTGCGCAACACATTGATTGGCCTTATTGTTGTGTACCCTGCAACCACTATTCCGGTAGCCGTTTACATGTTGCAGGGGTACTTCCGCGGTCTGCCGTATGAGCTTGAAGAAGCGGGTCTGATGGACGGGCTGAGCAGGCTCGGTGTGATATTAAAAATTACGTTGCCGTTGTCGCTCCCGGCCATCGCATCGGTGTCGCTGTATATCTTTATGATTGCCTGGAATGAATTTCTGTTTGCATTCATGTTTCTCGACGATCCGGACATTTTTACACTGTCCAGAGGCGTGCAGTCATTGAATTCGTCTGAAATACCACGTCAGCATCTGATGGCCGGTGCCGTAATTGCAACCGTACCTGTGCTGGTTTTGTTTTTGTGGTTTGAACGATTTTTAGTCGCCGGGCTGACCGCCGGCAGCGTTAAGGGTTAATTCGAATGTCAGAAAATCTCGATACACAGGCAATAGAGATTCTGCAGAAGAACGATCGTGGCGGTTACACCGTTCCGACCGCGCGGTTATATCCGTACCAGTGGAACTGGGATTCTGCTTTTGTCGCGCTTGGCTTTGCGACCTTTGACCGCGAACGTGCATGGACCGAGCTCGAATACCTGCTTGAGGGACAATGGGCTAACGGTATGGTGCCGAGCATAATTTTCAGGAACGACGATCCTGATTACTTTCCCGGTCCTTCAGTCTGGCAGACACAAACCGCACATACACCGAAGCCGCCCATGCCATCTACCGGGGTGTCACAGCCGCCCATACTTGCCTGTGTTATCCGGCAACTGGTCGACAGCGGAGACAGTGACGACCTGCAGCGTGCCGGGGAGTTATTCGATAAGACGTTAAGCTGGCACAGGTGGTACCAGACCGAACGTGCCGCGAACGGGGTGGTAGCCACAGTTCATCCGTGGGAGACCGGCAGGGACAATTGTCCTGACTGGGAGCTGGGGTTGTCGACTATGCAGATCGACAGTGAACTTGAACCTTATCAGCGTATGGACACTAAACACGCCAACCCGGAACAGCGCCCGAGCAAAGAACAGTACGACAAATTCCTGTCTATTGTTAAATTCGGTCGAGAAACACAGTGGAATCAAAAAACACTTACCGATGAAGGCC
>CAYZVB010000405.1:0-658 GCA_964481315.1 uncultured Granulosicoccaceae bacterium | reverse complement strand
CCCCGGTATTCATTTTATTCTGCTTAGAGCCAACAAAGACCTGCTCGAACTTGCCCGGTTGTTAAATAAAAAGGATGCCGTTGCAGAACTGGAGTCGTTTATTGCTGCAGGCGAGCGCGCCACCGAATATTTCTGGAATGAATCTATCGGTGCGTTTACCGCAAGAAATATTAAAACAGGCGCGTTCTCGAATGGCTTCAGTAATGCCAGTGTACTTTGCTTTTTTGCCAACACCGGCAGTTTGAAGCAGCAACAAATGACAATTAAACATCTTGAGCGTGTGCAGCAACAGGTGAAGTTTCTAATGCCAAGCTGGGATCCTTCCGCCGAGATGTTTGATGCGCAGCGTTACTGGTGCGGACCGGTCTGGCCGCAGATGAACTATCTGATCTCATTGGGGCTGGCGGAGCAGGGGCATACTGCACTGGCTGCAAACGTACGCGAAGACATGATGGCGCTGATTCAACAGTCCGGTTTTTACGAGTGTTTTAATCCGGTGACTGGTGAGGGTTGCATTGGTACCGACTTTTCATGGACGGCGGCAGTCTGGCTTGCATGGGCTTCTCCCAACCGACAAAAGCTTGCAGCGTAGAGGAATCACACTACATGGGTTCGATAAAACTATCCGGTGTTGAGAAGTGGTTTGGTGATCTGCAGG
>CAYZVB010000404.1:0-4891 GCA_964481315.1 uncultured Granulosicoccaceae bacterium | reverse complement strand
GGTGAGACATCACCAGTACAGCAGCACCTTTTTCAAGCGCCAGCTTAATCGTTGGCAGTGACGCCACTATTCGAAGGTCGGATGTCACTTCGCCATCTTTTACCGGCACGTTCAGATCGGCTCTGATCAGTACGCGCTGATTATTTAATTCGAGGGTATCAAGAGTTTTCATGGCATTATTCTTAGCTGTATAAACGACAACGCCGGGGTTAGCCCGGCGTTGTTGACATAGGTAATTAAGCGCTATGTACGCCTACCTGACCTTAACCTACTTGGCATTCATTAGTGCCACGGTGGTGTCGAGCATGCGGTTTGAGAATCCCCACTCGTTGTCATACCACGAACAACACTTCACCAGGGTACCGCCACTGACGCGAGTCATACCTGCATCAAAGTTTGACGTGGTGCTGGTGTGGTTGAAATCAACCGATACCAGTGGCTCGTCGGTGTAGGCAAGAATTTTCCCGTCGGCCGCTGCCTTCATTACACTGTTTACTTCTTCTACTGAAGTCTCACGCGCTGCAATAAAAGACAGATCAACCAGAGATACGTTAATGGTTGGAACACGTACAGAGAATCCGTCGAGCTTGCCGTTAAGTTCAGGCAACACCAGTCCTACCGCTTTCGCAGCACCGGTACTGGTTGGGATCATAGACATTGTCGCCGAACGGGCGCGACGCAGATCAGAGTGATACACATCGGTTAACACCTGATCGTTAGTGTAGGCATGTACGGTTGTCATTAAGCCGCTGACCACACCGATTTTTTCATGCAGTGGCTTAACCATTGGCGCCAGGCAGTTGGTTGTGCAGCTGGCATTCGAAATTACTGTGTCAGACGATTTAAGCACACCTTCGTTAACACCATAGACAATCGTCGCGTCGACATCGGCACCACCGGGTGCAGAAATCACAACCTTCTTGGCGCCACCGGCGATGTGTGCGCTGGCCTTTTCTTTTGACGCGAAAAAACCGGTGCACTCAAGCACCACATCAACACCCAGCTCACCCCATGGCAGCTTGGAAGGATCACGTTCGGCAAACACCTTAATGCGATCGCCGTTTACGATCATGTCGTCGCCGTCGACAGTTACTTCGCCCGGGAAACGGCCGTGAGCGGTGTCATACTTGGTCAGATGCGCGTTGGTTTCGGTGTTGCCGAGGTCGTTAATCGCAACGACATCAAATTCTTTGTTACGACCGGCTTCGAACAGTGCCCGCAGGACATTACGTCCGATGCGTCCGTAACCATTAATCGCTATCTTGATCGCCATTTAGTTTTGCTCCGAGTAAGCGTTTTTCATGAAATGATTGTTTTTACCTGATCTACCACATTCGCCGCATTAAACCCGAAATGCTCGAACACCTGATCGGCCGGTCCGGACTCTCCAAAGGTATCCAGACAGACCATGGCGCTGTTGGTTCCGGCGTACTTATACCAGCCACCCGAAACTCCCGCCTCAATGACAACACGCGCAGTGACGGCAGCTGGCAATACCGCATTGCGGTAACTTTCGGGCTGCCGGTCAAAAACAGTGGTCGATGGCATTGAAACCACCCTGGTACTAATACCCTCAGCGGCCAATTTTCCGTGAGCTTCAACGGCCAGCGCGACTTCTGAACCCGTGGCAATCAGAATTGCCTGCGGGTTATCGCTATCAACCAGTACATAACCGCCCTTTTCAATATCGGCAATCTGGCCTGCGGTGCGCGTCTGATGCGGCAGACCCTGTCGGCTGAACAACAAAGACGATGGTCCGTCGTTGCGCTGCAGGGCCATTTTCCAGCTGACCGCAGACTCCACGGCATCACAGGCGCGCCACACATCCATGTTGGGCATTAACCTAAGCGTTGCAGCCTGCTCGACCGGCTGGTGGGTGGGTCCGTCTTCGCCGAGGCCGATAGAGTCGTGGGTAAACACGTGAATGGCCGGGATTTTCATCAGTGCCGCCATACGCAATGCATTACGGGCGTATTCCGAGAACATTAGAAAGGTCGCACCGTAGGTTTTGAACCCGCCGTGCAGCACCATGCCATTGATAATGGCTGCCATACCAAATTCACGCACGCCAAAATAGATGTAGTTGCCTTCAGGGTTGGTTTTAATATCTTTGCTGCCGGACCAGATTGTCAGGTTCGAACCGGCAAGATCAGCAGAACCACCAATCAACTCAGGCAGTGCCGGGCCAAACGCGTTGAGTGCGTTTTGCGACGCCTTACGTGAAGCGACTTTTTCTGCAGCAGCATCAGTGGCGGCAATGTATTCGTCGATGGTTTGAGAAAACTGCTCCGGCAGTTCTCCTGCCATGCGTCTGACAAACTCGGCATGCAACTTAGGATATTTTTTCGCATAGTCAGCAAGATTCTCAGACCACTGTGACTCACGCGTAGCACCCTGTGATTTTGCGTCCCAGCCTTCGTAGACGTCTTTAGGTACGTCAAAAGGCGCATGCGACCAGCCAAGCGACTCCCGCACCAGCGCGATTTCATCATCGCCAAGCGGTGCGCCGTGAGATGATTCTTTTCCACCCTTGTTCGGTGACCCGTATCCAATAGTGGTACGGCAAATAACCAGCGTGGGCTTTTGCGTCTGTGCTTTAGCTTCATTCAGTGCTGCAACCACCGCAGCGCGATCGTGACCGTCGACATCACGGATTACCTGCCATCCGTATGCTTCGAATCTGGCAGCCGTATCGTCGGTAAACCAGCCTTCAACTTCGCCATCGATGGATATACCGTTGTCATCGTAAATGCCAATCAGCTTACCCAGACCAAGCGTGCCGGCGAGCGAACAGACTTCGTGCGATATACCTTCCATCAGACAACCGTCACCCATGAATACATAAGTGTGATGATCTATCAGTGAAATGTCGGGCTTATTAAACTGTGCTGCCAGTGTGCGTTCGGCGATTGCCATACCCACCGCATTGGCCAGACCCTGCCCGAGCGGACCGGTAGTCGTTTCGACACCGGGCGCATAACCGTGCTCCGGATGCCCCGGCGTTTTCGAATGCAACTGGCGGAAGTTTTTAAGCTCACCAATATCCAGATCGTAGCCTGACAAATGCAACAGCGAGTACAGCAGCATAGAGCCGTGACCGTTAGACAGCACAAATCGATCGCGGTCCGGCCAGTCGGGATTGGCAGGGTTGTGCTTTAAGAAGTCGTTCCACAGCGCTTCGGCAATATCGGCCATACCCATCGGGGCGCCGGGGTGGCCGGAGTTTGCCTGCTGAACTGCGTCCATACTCAGCGCGCGAATAGCATTCGCCAGCGTTCGATGATCAGCCATGTCTTGTTATCGGTTCCTGTAGCGGTTCGGTGACCGGATATTCAAAAGGGGTGATGAACGAGCAGGAGTTGCGTGAAAACCCGATGCATCGCAGCACCACAGTGAACGAAAATGTTCGAAGTGAATTTGCAGCTTTTGCCCTGCGACAGGCACGCTGCGCGCGGATTCTAACATTTGTGACACAGCCTCGAAACCGCCAGCCGCCCCGCGATGCTGCGATAATTTCGATATTCAGCCGCTAAAATACTGAAATTCTGCTGAAAACTTGAATAATTTCAATTTCGCCCTACTTTCCCTCCACCATTCCCAACGCCACACCAGCCATAGACATGAAACCGTGGTTTCGCTAGACTGGTGGTTTGGCTTTCAATAAGGTGTCCTGTTCGTGAATGCTCGATCCGCGCGAAAAACATCAATGAACCAGAATCAGCAGTCCCGGCTGAAAGAACTGATCGCCAAGGGTAAGGAACAGGGTTACCTGACTTACGCCGAAGTTAACGACCATCTCCCCGAAGGCATTGTTGACCCCGACCAGGTTGAAGAGATCATCGCCATGATCAACGACCTTGGCGTGGGTGTACACGAAGCCGCGCCGGACGCTGACACTCTTATTCTTTCAGATACCAGCTCAGCACCCGATGAAGATGCTGCCGACGAAGCCGCTGCAGCACTTGCAAGTGTAGACGGTGAATTCGGTCGCACCACCGACCCTGTACGTATGTATATGCGTGAGATGGGAACGGTTGAGCTTCTGACCCGCGAAGGCGAAATCGAAATCGCCAAGCGTATTGAAGAAGGTCTGGGGCAAATGCAGGCGGCACTGTCGGCGTACCCGTCTACTGTTCAAAGAATTCTCGATCGCTACGCACGAGTGGCCGCTGAAGAAGTTCGCATGAACGATCTGCTGGTTGGCTTCATCGATCCGAACGCACCCGATGAAATCCCGACGCCGGCACAGCAACAGGCCAACCGGGAGAAGGCTGCCGCTGAAGCAGAAGACTCCGACGACGAGGAAGAAGAAGTTGTCGATACCGGACCGGATCCGGAAGAAGTTCGCGAACGCATGCTGGCGCTTGAAAAAGCGCACCGCAAGGCAATGACAGCCATCGAGAAAATCACCGACGGCAGTTCCACCAAGCTGGTCAAGGCAACGGAAAAAACCACCGCCATGATCATGGAACTGAAACTGTCACCGAATTTCGTCGATGAACTCACGCGTGACCTGCGTGGTCGCGTCGACAAAATCCGCCAGCAGGAAAAAGCCATTCGCGATATCTGCGTACGCTACTGCGATATGCCGCGCAAAGAATTCATTGCCACGTTCCCTGGCAACGAAGTCAGCGCCGACTGGCTGCAGCAGCAGCTCGACAGCGGCAAGCCGTACGGCGACAATATGGCCACCTACCGCGAATATATCGAGCGTCACCAGCGTCGTCTGGCCAATATTGAAGACGACTCTTCAGTGACTGTCGGGCAGATTAAAGAAATCAGCCGCCGCATGTCTATTGGTGAAGCAAAAGCACGCCGTGCGAAAAAAGAAATGGTGGAAGCCAACCTGCGACTGGTTATTTCAATTGCCAAGAAATACACCAATCGCGGC
>CAYZVB010000403.1:0-4894 GCA_964481315.1 uncultured Granulosicoccaceae bacterium | reverse complement strand
CCGCTTTGAGCGGCCCTGATTCTAATACCCCCGGCTTTGCCGGGGGATATTTATTCTGCGCAGCAGAAGAGGTTCTCCTCGCAGATTCTTAGGGGCTGTGCTGAAAATGCACTACGGTGCTGCGGAATAAGCACTATGCCGGTGATCGGCCTGCCGGTAGTCTTATAACCGTAGTAAATAACTCCTCCAGAGCCAGTAATGTCGGAGCCACCGCGACACAAATTCCCGGTGGCACTAAACTCTAAAAACCCCTTGCAGGTACTGCAAGGGGTTTTATTCCACTGGTAACTTTACGGCCAATACAATCGCATCGGGTTGTCTACCAACAGCGCCTGCTGCTTCTGTGGTGTGTCTGCTATTTGTGGTATCAGCTCAACCAGCTGACCGTCGTCCGGCATGTGTGATTTCATGTTCGGGTGTGGCCAGTCGGTGCCCCACAACACACGGTCCGGGCAGGTGTCGACCACACGTTTCATAAAAGGTATTACATCCGAATAATTTTCGTGGTTGCCGCCCTGACGGGTTAAGCGCTCGGGGCAGGATACTTTGCTCCAGAACTTCTCATCCGCCAGCAATTCAATAAAGCGATTAAAGTCTGCATGGTCGGGTCCCTTGCTAACATCCGGTCGAGCCATGTGATCGAACACTACGGTCACCGGTACACTTTTTAAAAACGGCAGTTGTTCAGCAAAATCATCGGCTTCGATGTACACAATAATATGCCACCCCAGTGGGGCGATCTTTTCGATAATGCGTTCATAGTGGTCGCGGGGTTTCGGGTCGACCAGCCGGCGTACAAAGTTGAATCGTACACCACGGACTCCAGCGTCATTCATCTCCTGTAGCTCGTCACTGGTAATTGCCTCATCGACAACGGCAATGCCGCGCGCCAGATCGCCCGCGCTGCGCAAACCGTCGATAAGCGCATCGTTGTTTTTGCCGTGACACGAGGCCTGCACAATCACGTTGCGGGAGAATCCCAGTTGGTTGCGCAGCGCAAACAAGTCTTGCTTCGAGCCTGTACATGGCGTGTATTTACGCTCCGGTGAATACGGAAATTGATCTTCCGGGCCAAAGATATGGCAGTGTGCGTCTACCGTACCTGCCGGTGGCTGGTAGCGGGGTTGGCGTGGGTTGCGATGCCAAACCATCCAGTCGGCGTCCATTGGCATGTTGTGCTCCGCTCGTCGCTTTGAATGCTGCAGTATATACTTCGTCGGCTGTAAGTTTTTGATCGAAGTGCTCGTTACTTTGAAAAAATTGGAAGGTTGAAAAGGTGGTTACAGCGGTTTCAGGTAAAAGCATGAATATCAGCGGTCTCGACTTCGGTACCTCCAACTCAACCATTGGCGTGCTGAAGGACCAGAAGCAGGCCATGGTGCCGCTTGAAAAAGACAATGACAATCATTGGCAAACCACCTTGCCAAGTGCACTTTTTTTCTCCTTTGAAGATGACCTGATCAGCTTTGGCCGTGAAGGGATTCGCCGTTACACCACCGGTGAGCCCGGCCGGTTAATGCGCTCGATGAAAAACATCATGGGGACGGCGTTAATGGATGATGAAACGCAGGTAAAACGCCGCTACTACAGTTTCGATGAAATCATCGGCTTTTTTGTCGCCAGCCTGAAAAATCGTGCCGATGAATTTCGCGGTGACAATGCAGCACCGCTCGATACCGTCGTCATGGGACGACCGGTGTTTTTTAACGATACTGATGCAAAGCTTGATCGCGAAGCCGAACAGCACCTGCAAAACATCGCGCACAGGGCAGGGTTTTCTGAAGTTTCGTTTCAGTACGAACCAATTGCCGCCGCGTTTGACTACGAGCAGCGCGTGCAGCGTGAAGAGCTGGCATTGATAATCGACATTGGTGGCGGCACCTCGGATTTCACCATCGTGCGCTTATCCCCGGAGCGACACATGCTGACTGATCGCAGAGACGACTTTCTGGCAAGCCATGGTGTGCATGTCGGCGGTACCGATTTTGATCGAAGGCTGTCGTTATCGAGTGTAATGAACACCTTTGGGATGGGACAGCCGCTGGCGCACAAACCATCGCTTAAAATGCCACGCCACTACTACTTTGATCTGGCGACCTGGCACAAGGTGCATTTGTTGTACGACCGTGCCACGCTGCGTGAGCTACAGGATCTGCGTCCGACACTGCAAAACAAACAACCGATTGATTTGTTGATAGAACTGCTCACGAAAAAGAAGGGCCATCATCTGGCGACCCTGGTCGAGGCGGCGAAAATTGAATTGTCGACAAACGCTCAGGCAGGTATCGCATTGTCTGACCTGTTGGATAACCTGCAGAAAACTGATGACTGCACCATTTCACGTGCGCAACTTGAACAATCGCTGCAGCAGGACTGTGAGCGAATTTTTACCAGTCTTAATGAAACACTCCTGCAGGCACAACTGACTGTCACCGATATTAATACGGTATTCACAACCGGCGGCTCCACTGCGCTGCCATTAATACAGCAGCAAATTACCCGCGCATTCCCGGCTGCCAGACTGGTTGCGGGGGATTTGTACAACAGTGTTGGGTCGGGTTTGTTAACGGAGGCTGTAAAGCGCTACCGGTAACCACGGAAACCCGCACAATTTAACACGGGCAATTGGTGCAAAAAGCAGGTAGATTGGCAGTCGGATTCTGCAGCAGCCAAGCCTTATGTTTTGTATTCCAACTAAATGACTAACTATAAATGACCAGGGCAGACACAGGCAGCTCGCTGCCGGGTACGTTGTTGTTAATTTCAGCGTTGCTTGCCTTTGCCGTACAGGATGCGATAGTAAAGTCACTAACTGATCAGTATCCGGTATTACAGCTACTGACTGTGCGTATCTTTTTTGTGCTGGTGTTTTTTCTTAGTGCTACCGGTTTGTTTAAAGGATGGCACATCCTGAACACTGCACATACAGGGTTACTGCTGTTGCGTGGCGTGATCGCGTTTTTTGCCTTCGGCAGCTATTATCTCGCGCTTGCTGTTATACCCATGGCCGATGCTTCGGCTGTGTTTATGACAGCACCGCTATTTATCACTGCATTGTCGGTGCCTTTGCTCGGTGAGAAAGTCGGTGTGCATCGATGGGCCGCTGTCACCATTGGCTTCCTTGCCGTGTTGCTGATAATTAACCCGACTTCTTCACTGTTTCGCATTGAAGCTGCACTGCCGCTCCTTAGCGCTTTGTTTTATTCCATCATCCCGGTAATTACGCGCAAGGTTGGGCTGTCTGCACATGTATTGGCCATGACAACTTACAATGTTGGGGCTTATCTTGTTTCCTGCCTGCTCGCACTGTTGTTGCTGCGGATTATTCCTATACCTGCCGACGCGCCGGCATTGCTACAGAGTATCGCTCTGCCGTGGCAAGTGCCCGATGCTGTGTCACTGGGCTGGATGTTTTTATCAGGCATGATATTCGGAATTGCCGTTCTCTGCGTTACTCAGGCGTACAGAATAACTACCATCAGCGCACTTGCACCGTTTGAATACAGTTATCTGGTTTGGATGATTATCGTTGGTTATCTGGCTTTCGGGGAAGTGCCCGCTGTTAGAACGCTGGCAGGTGCGGCACTGGTGGTTGCCTGTGGTGTCTATGTTGCCTATCGGGAAAGTCGACTGATTGCAGCCAGGGCACCTTCAAACACGAAGTAATCTGCTATTGCAGCAAGAATCCGTAAGGTATTTGCCACAGGCAGGCGGTAAGCTACTGCCATGAACATTACCGATGCGGATCAAAAAGACTATCAGCGCATTGAAAAGGCGTTGCACTATGTTGCCGAAAATTATCAGCAGCAACCGTCACTGGCCGAAATTGCGGCCGTAGTTCATCTGAGTGAACATCATTTTCAGCGCCTGTTCCAGCGCTGGGCCGGGGTGACGCCCAAGCAATTTCTACAATACCTGACACTGCAACATGCCAGTGAGTGTCTGGCAGCAGGTATGTCCACGCTTGAAACCACTTATGAAGTAGGGCTTGCCGCCCCGGCGCGACTCGGTGAGCTGTTTATCCGCCTTGAAGCGCTGACGCCGGGGGAATACAAAAGCGGCGGGGAAGGTCTGCAGATTCACTACGGCTTTCACGAAACTCCGTTTGGTGAATGTTTGATCGGGGTTACCGGGCGCGGTATCTGCGGCCTGCATTTCAATGTGCCGGGCACCGATCGTGAGGCATTGCTGCAAGCCTTTATGCAGCGCCTGCCACACGCAGACTACCGGCACAGTCAGCAGGAAACCGCTGCAACGGTCAGCAGTATATTTAACCCTGCAGAGTCCACGCACTTGTCGGTACTGGTCGCAGGTACCGCGTTTCAACTAAAAGTGTGGGAGGCGCTGCTGCGAATCCCTGAAGGGCAGCGCGTCAGCTATGGCCATCTGTCGCAGGTAATTGGCAAACCCGCTGCGATGCGCGCCGTCGGCACTGCTGTCGGGCGCAACCCGGTGGCATTACTCATTCCGTGTCATCGCGTTATTCGGGGCGATGGCAAGCCCGGCGGCTACCGCTGGGGCCTTGGGCGTAAGCTTGCTGTGCAGGGATGGGAGTCCGTCAATCGGGCGTCCGGTACGCCATAAGTCTTTGATATTAAACACCGTAGCGATATCCGGTGTAAGTTGACGTTTACGTAAACGTAAATATAATGCGTGTGTCAAAGTCCCGGTTGTGACGGTCGCTCTGTTGCGATTGGCACTGCTGTTGCCGCATTCCTCCATAAACATCACACAGGTGGCACATGTTTAATGCGTCGATGAACTTCGCGCTTGGCGAAGAGATAGAATCACTCCGCGAGATGGTGCACCGATGGGCGCAGGATCGCGTCGCACCAATGGCGGCAGAAATTGACAGCAACAATGCGTTTCCGCCCGAACTGTGGCCGGAGATGGG
>CAYZVB010000402.1:0-4929 GCA_964481315.1 uncultured Granulosicoccaceae bacterium | reverse complement strand
AGCTGGAAATCGTCAAATCCATCACCACCACACCGTCAGATGCCGGTGACACAATAGTCTATCAGTTTGTTATACAGCACACCGGTGCCTCACAGGCGGCAGCGTTCGATGCAGCATTCAGTGATACGCTGCCATCAGAGCTGAGCAATGTCAGTGTTGTTTCGGCGGTAGACAGCAGCAATAACACGGTAAACGGTTTTGGAGTCTCAGGCAACACGGTCAGTAACAGTGATTATGATCTTCCACTGGGAGAGACGATCACGCTAACGGTCAGTGCGACAGTTAATACCACAGCGTCGGCAAGTACCACTGTGCCAAACACGGCGACTATCGACTGGGATACCCTGGGGGATAACAGTCAGGGTAATCAGGCAGTAGAGGCGGGTGGCAGTGCATCGGACAATGCGTCATTTGTGGTGGCCTCACCGACGTTTACAAAGGGCATAGTCAGTACAGGTATTAATGACGCTAGCAATGACAATACGGAAGTCGTCGCAGGGGAGTATGTCACGTACGCGGTGACAGTAACGGTGCCGGAAGGCACCACGCCAATGGCACAGATCACAGACACGCTGGATGCAGACCTGTTGTTCGACAATAGCTATACCATCACAGCAGCAGGCAGCAGTGGTGTGACATTCAGTGGCACGCCGACCAGTCCGACGGTCAGTGGCAGCGATGTTACGTTCGACCTTGGTACTGTTGTTAACAGCAACACAGATAATAGCGTCGATGACACAGTCACCATCACCTATCGGGTCTATGCAGACACCGATGTCACCCTGGCTGACAGTCTACCAAACAGCGCAACGCTAATCTGGGATGGAGATGCCGACGGAGACAATACAGATCCGCAAGACGGTAGTCTAAGTGACAGCACGGCAGTATCTGTGATAGCTCCTGAGCTGCAGGTAGCAAAACAGGTAAGCGTGGTGCCCGGTGATGTTGGTGATACCGTCGGGTACGAGATGGTAATCAGTCATACCGGTACATCGAACGCAACCGCATATGACGTAAATTTCAGTGATCCGGTGCCTGCCGGTATTAGTGGTGTGTCGGTAGTTTCTGCGGTCGACAGTGGCGGCGCACCGGTTGCCGGCTTTACCGTTTCGGGCAACCTGGTACAAAACCTAAGTTTTGACCTCCCTGTCGGTGAAACCGTTACGGTAACGGTCAGCGGAATTACAACAGACACTATTACCGAAGGGGATACTGTCAGTAATACCAGTAACATCAGCTGGGGCACGCTGGATGCCGCCAGTGACGATGGTATTGAAGCGTCAGAGGCGACAGACACCGACAGTGACAGCGCCGGCTTTTCTCTTGCTGACGTTCGAAAAAGCATTGTCAGTACTGGAATAGACGATGCGAGTAATGACAACAGCGAGGTAGTGACAGGTGAGTACATTACCTATCAGCTGGAAGTCGATGTGCCACACGGTGTTAGCGCACTGGCTGAAATAGAAGATGAACTCGATGCAGGGCTGGTATACGACAGTGCAACTGCAGTCACAGTTACGCCGAGTAGCGGAAACCTGAGCACATCGCTTGCGCCTGGAGATTTCAGCAGCGTCGCTGCGATCGTGTCTGGCAACACGGTAAGTTTTGATCTGGGGGACATTACCAATACCGCACCGGCAGGCACAGTAGAAACGCTTACCGTCACCTATCGGGTGTATGTAGCCAATGATGCAGTCAACGCCGGTGTCGGTGAAACACTGAACAATGCAGTTGACTACAAGTGGGATATAGACGGAGACGGCAATAACGACGGCCCGCTGGACGGTACCACAGAAGCCAATGCGCCGGATGTGACGGTAATCGCGCCGGAGCTGGAAATCGTCAAATCAATCACCACCACACCGTCAGATGCCGGCGATACAATAGTTTATCAGTTTGTTATACAGCACACCGGTGCCTCACAGGCGGCAGCGTTCGATGCAGCATTCAGTGATACGCTGCCATCAGAGCTGAGCAATGTCAGTGTTGTTTCGGCGGTAGACAGCAGCAATAACACGGTAAACGGTTTTGGAGTCTCAGGCAACACGGTCAGTAACAGTGATTATGATCTTCCACTGGGAGAGACGATCACGCTAACGGTCAGTGCGACAGTTAATACCACAGCGTCGGCAAGTACCACTGTGCCAAACACGGCGACTATCGACTGGGATACCCTGGGGGATAACAGTCAGGGTAGTCAGGCGGTAGAGGCGGGTGGCAGTGCGTCGGACAATGCGTCATTTGTGGTGGCTTCGCCAGGGTTTGCCAAAAGCATTGTTAGCACCGGGATTAATGATGCGAGTAACGACGATACAGAAGTAGTAGCAGGAGAGTACGTTACCTACGCACTGACAGTAACGGTGCCGGAAGGTACCACGCCAATGGCACAGATCACAGACACGCTGGATGCGGACCTGTTGTTCGACAATAGCTATACCATCACAGCAGCAGGCAGTAGTGGTGTGACATTCAGTGGCACACCGATAAGTCCGTCAGTCAGTGGCAGCGACGTGACTTTTGATCTGGGTACTATTGTCAATACCAATACAGACGATGGCATTGATGACACAGTCACGATCACCTATCGAGTTTACGCAGACAGTGATATCACCGTCGGAGACAGCCTGCCGAACAGCGCATTGTTTATCTGGGATGCCGACAACGACGGCGACAACACCGATGTAGAAGACGGTAGTTTGACTGACGGTACTGCTGTCGTGGTAATCGGTACTGAGCTGGAAATTGCAAAGCGTATCACCACAGTGCCGTCTGATGGCGGCGATCCGGTCGAGTATGAGTTTGTCATCAGTCACACGGCGGCATCTCAGGCGGGTGCGTTTGATGCGACGTTTAACGATTCGCTGCCTGCCGCGTTAAGTAACGTAACCGTGGTGTCTGCAGTAGATAGCGGAGGAGCTCCCGTTGCAGGGTTTGCCGCCAGTGGCAATACTGTTAGCAACAGCCACTATGATTTAGCGCTGGGAGACACAATAACACTTGTTGTGAGTGCAGTATTAAATGATACCGCATCGGCCAGCAGCACCGTAGTTAATACAGCTAACATCGACTGGGATACGCTGGGAGACGACACTCAGGGCAATCAGGCATTTGAGAGTGGCGGGATTGACTCTGATAGTGCGTCGTTTGTCGTGGCATCGCCGACCTTTGCAAAGAGCATTGCCGCCACCGGCATTAGCGATGCAACGAATGATAATACCGAAGTGACGGCCGGAGAGTATGTCACCTATGCGCTAACGGTCACAGTGCCGGAAGGTACCACACCGATGGCGCAGATCACCGACACACTGGATGCTGATTTACTATTCGACAGCAGTTATACCATCACGGCAGTTGGCAGCAGTGGTGTGACGTTCAGCGGCACGCCGACCAGCCCGTCGGTCAGTGGCAATGATGTGACATTCGACCTTGGTACTGTTGTTAACAGCAACACGGACGACAGCGTTGATGACACGGTCACCATCACTTATCGGGTCTATACAGACAGCGATGTCACCCTGGCTGGCAGTCTACCGAATATTGCAACGCTGATCTGGGATGGTGATGCCGACGGCGACAATACCGATCCGCAAGACGGCAGCCTGTCTGATGGTACAGCGGTAACAGTGATAGTCCCCGAGTTGCAGGTAGCAAAACAGGTAAGCGTTGTGCCCGGTGATGTTGGTGATACCGTAGAGTACGAGATGGTGATCAGCCATACCGGAACCTCCAACGCCACCGCCTACGACGTAAATTTCAGTGATCCGGTGCCAACAGGTATTAGTGGTGTATTGGTAGTTTCTGCGGTCGACAGCGGTGGTGCACCGGTGGCTGGCTTTACCGTTTCGGGCAACCTGGTGCAAAACCTAAGTTTTGACCTGCCTGTCGGTGAAACCGTCACGGTAACCGTTAGCGGCACCACGACAGCTGCAATCACCGAAGGTGATACCGTCACCAATACCAGTAATATCAGCTGGACCACGCTGGATGCCGCCAGTGATGATGGTATTGAAACCTCTGAAGCGACAGATACTGCCAGTAACAGTGCCGGGTTCTCCCTGGCTGACATTCGAAAAAGCATTGTCAGTACTGGAATAGGCGATGCGAGTAACGACAACAGCGAGGTAGTGACAGGTGAGTACATTACCTATCAGCTGGAAGTCGATGTGCCGCACGGTGTTAGCGCACTGGCTGAAATAGAAGACGTGCTGGATGCAGGGCTGGTATACGACAGTGCAACTGCAGTCACAGTTACGCCAAGTAGCGGAAACCTGAGCACATCGCTTGCGCCTGGAGATTTCAGCAGCGTTGCAGCGATCGTGTCCGGCAACACGGTAAGTTTCGATCTGGGGGACATTACCAATACCGCACCGGCAGGCACAGTAGAAACGCTTACCATTACCTATCGGGTGTATGTAGCCAATGATGCAGTTAACGCCGGTGTCGGTGAAACACTGAACAATGCAGTTGACTACAAGTGGGATATAGACGGAGACGGCAGTAACGACGGCCCGCTGGACGGCACCACAGAAGCAAATGCGCCGGATGTGACGGTAATCGCGCCGGAGCTGGAAATCGTCAAATCCATCACCACCACACCGTCAGATGCCGGTGACACAATTGTCTATCAGTTTGTTATACAGCATACCGGAGCCTCACAGGCAGCAGCGTTCGATGCAACATTCAGTGATACGCTGCCGTCAGAGCTGAGCAATGTCAGCGTGGTTTCGGCTGTAGACAGCAGCAATATCCCGGTAAGCGGTTTTGGAGTCTCAGGCAACACGGTCAGTAACAGTGATTATGATCTTCCACTGGGAGAGACGATCACGCTAACGGTCAGTGCGACAGTTAATACCACAGCGTCGGCAAGTACCACTGTGCCAAACACGGCGACTATCGACTGGGATACCCTGGGGGATAACAGTCAGGGTA
>CAYZVB010000401.1:0-4938 GCA_964481315.1 uncultured Granulosicoccaceae bacterium | reverse complement strand
CGACTAAACGCATTTTTGATCGCACTTCTGGAACCATCAAGCGCGAATTTGAAAGTGCTTTTCTGAGCACCGGTCCAGTTGATACTGACGGTGACAAACTCACTGCCCTGCAGGAGCGATACTGCATCTTCGACGCCTGCCTCAAGATACAGCGTACGGCTTTCGCTATGGTAGCTAAACGGCGCATCGTATGAGACCGCATTGCCCCAGTTGAGCTGACCCTGGACAGCCTTACCCGGCAATGCGACTGCATCGGATAGTCGCACATAAACCCACTGATGCCCGTCTGAATCGCAACCCACCCCCAATACCGCCACATCCGGTCCGGCAGTGCTTTGGCCGGCATTAGCGGTTTTGTCCGAAACAGCAAAAGCCATCTCCGGGCGCGACTCCGGCTGAACCGTTTTCCACGATGCGTGACCATGGGCTGCGAACAAAAGCAATGTGCCCATTACTAAGGTGATTTTCATATAAATGAATGCAGTTGAGATAGCCGAAATTATAGCAGTGAATTAACAGCTCAACTCACAGAAAACAAGTGTGGGAGACAGCATGAGCACTGCACGCGACGGACAATACACTATCGTCAACCTGACAATAATACCAGTGCATCCGTTTTTCTGATTCGTCACCGTTGTTCACATTGAACCGTCAGGACCGAGGGTGGGATTTTGTGAGTAAAAACAGAGTTCTAAGTTGATTTGGGTAGACTATCAGCGCTGTTCGAAAGCCCAACGGGGGTTGCGAAATGCCGTATTTCGAGTGGCCGGATTTGCTTCCGACAACAAGTTCGCAGCCCCCTCGCAAAGAAGAGGGCTGCAGTGGCTTAGTAGTTCAGGACAGATGCTCTTTAAAGAATGCCAGCGTTCTCTCCCACGCCAGATTGGCTGCTTCTTCGTTGTAGCGTTTAGTGGAGTTGTTGTGAAAACCATGACCGGTGCCGGCATAAAGGTGACGCTGATAGTCGACACCACTGGCTTTTAATGCCGCCTCAAAATCCGGCCATTGCGCATTGATTCGATCATCGTTTTCGGCGGCCTGAATCATTAACGGTGCTGTTATAGCTGCAACATTTTCTGCCGGAGGAGCACTGCCGTAGAACGGTACGCCTGCGTGGAAGTTATTACCCATTTTTGTGGCAAGGAAATTAACCACACCACCACCAAAACAAAACCCGACTGCACCGAGTTTGCCCGTTGACAGCTCTTGAGATTTTACGAACTCGGCACCGTTTGCCATATCGATCATGATCTTTGCGCGATCGAGGCTCTTTTGCAGTGCCCGCCCGTCATCATCATTGCCGGGGTATCCGCCAACAGGGTACAAAGCGTCCGGTGCCAATGCCAAAAACCCCTCAACAGCAAGCCGTCTTGCAACGTCTTCAATGTATGGGTTTAAGCCACGGTTTTCATGCACCACCAATACAGCCGGGTAAGGCCCCTCGGAAGCAGGAACCGCCAGATAACCACGCATTTCACCGGAGTTTCCACCGGGCGATGGATATATTACGTACTGCGCCTTCATACGCTCATCGGTAAAGGATATGGTTTGTGCCTGCGCATAACGCGGAAACAACGCCTGCGCCATGGTTAAGCCTGATACACCGGCGACTGTAATAGCGCCGGCACGTTTTAGAAAATCCCGTCGACTGATGTAGCCGTGACAGTAGAGATCATATAACTCATAAATACGCGGGTCGATTTCAAGGTCTTCGATATCGACTTCGTCTTTAGTGACAGTATTTGATTTTGATGCCATGTCATTGTCCTTTGTTACGGTGCATTTTTAATTTATCACGGCGTTAAAGGGCACATGTAAAGATTGCAAATTTTTCCTTAATTCATGCATAACCAAAGCATTTTATGGGAATACAACCTCTTGCTACCGAAACCACTCACTTAACGGTATAACTGCTAACTTTCCCCATCGCTGCCAACAGCCCTGCCTCGTCAGGCAAAGCTCATCGCTGCACAAACAACCTAATAATAACAGTGGTTATTCTCTCTATATTCGCGCTTTAGCCAGGCTCAAAGTAGTCAGAGCGGCTGCTAACAATCCCGTCTATCGTATCGTCGAGCCTCGACAGGTGCAGCATACCGGCTGCGACTGCGGCTTCAGCATCACCGGCCTTTACAGCACCGGCAATCGCTTCGTGATCTTCAACCAGCTGCGGCATGCGTTGCTCGTGAGACAAACTCAACATGCACAGTCGATCAACCTTTGCCTTTTCAAAAGATATAACTTCAAACGCATAACCGGCCTTCGCAATGTCACACAGAAGTTGATGAAACTGGTAATCGAGCTCACCAAACGCCTGATAGTTGCCACTGTCTCTGGCGTCTTTTTGCGGCTGTATGCTGGCGTCGAGTTTGGCAACATCGGTGTCATCGCAGTATTTGGCAGCTCGGCGCAAAACCTCGGCCTCAACGGCAGAGCGAACAAACCGTGACTTTTCTATTTCACGCAGTGAAAAGCGTTTAACCTCGGTGGCACGCTGCGGACGGATTTTCAGCAGATCAATGCTTTCCAACCGACTAAAACAATCACGCACAGGCTGTCGGGAAACCCCGAAGCGCGCAGCAATGTCTGCTTCCGAAATCTTGTCACCGGGCCGCAGCCGCAGCGACCGGATTTCTTCGTACAGGTAATCGAAGATTTCATCGACACTGGTTCGCCGGTCCCGGGACGGGCCTGATGAAGCCATTCGCACCTCCATAGTATTAGATCAGGTTGGCAGCTGATCGACTGCCATTGCCGGTAGATTGCTTGTCATACGGGCAATTTCCAGAGAAATCAGCCTGATGGGCACGCAGCTATCGCGAACAAAGGCAGATAATTCCCCATCTCATTTAATACTAGTATTCCAGATTTAATACTAGTAATCTACCTTCAGGGGTTCCCGGCTACCCGGGTACAGCGAATTCATTTGGGGGCAATATGGCCGGGGTCCGGCTTGAAGGTATCTTCAAATCCTACGGCGACGTTCAGGTTGTCCACGGCATTGATCTGCAGGTGCACGAGCAGGAATTTGTCGTGCTTGTCGGCCCGTCCGGGTGCGGCAAATCAACCACTTTACGAATGATCGCCGGCTTAGAAGAAATTACCGATGGATCGTTATCTATCGATGACCGGTTGGTGAATCGTGTTGCTCCCAAAGACCGCGATGTTGCGATGGTGTTTCAAAACTATGCGCTGTACCCGCACCTGAATGTCGCTGACAACATCGCCTTTGGACTGCGGATTCGCAAAGTCCCCAAAGCAGAAATCGAAAAATCGGTTTCTGACGTCGCCGCTATTCTGGGCCTGACCGAATACCTTGAACGGCGGCCGGCAGATCTTTCCGGTGGCCAGCGGCAACGCGTTGCGATGGGGCGTGCGATTGTCAGGCATCCGAAAGTATTTTTGTTTGATGAGCCGCTTTCCAATCTCGATGCAAAGTTGCGCACGCAAATGCGCGCTGAAATCAAAAGACTGCATAAACGGCTGAATGCTACATCGGTGTACGTCACCCACGATCAGGTCGAAGCCATGACACTGGCTGATCGCATTGTTGTGATGAACGATGGCATTATCGAACAGATCGGCACACCCATGGAGCTGTTTAACAACCCTGCCAATCAATTTGTTGCAGGATTCATTGGCTCACCACCAATGAATCAACTCAACGGCGTGGTTAACGCCAGCGACTCCGGGTTACATGTACAGGTAAAAGACGTCAGCTTTAAGCTGCCACATGGCCTCGACGTAGAAGCCGGTCAGCCCGTAATTGTCGGTATCAGACCAGAGCATCTGTCACTTAGCAACAGTGCAGACGCCTCGGCTATCCCAATCTCTCTTGATCTGGTAGAAACACTCGGATCCGAAGCATTGCTGCATGCAACCTGCGGTGATCAGCCAATGATCGTCAAGGCTGAAACACAGGGTGAAATCGAACACCTGTCTGGCGTATCGCAGGTTTATGCACCGATCCGACTGATTAAAGTATTTGACGCCGACAGCGGCCTGGCGATAAATCCGACCCCGGCCTCATGACTGCCGAATCTAAAAAACAGGTGCGTGGTGTACAACGCGTAAAGCGCAAGCGCTCGCTTAAACACCGCCTGCAATGGTTTGCCGACCATGTTCGCAACGAGTGGCAGATCTATCTGATGCTGCTGCCAACAATCATCTGGTTTCTGGTATTCCTGTATAAACCAATGTACGGGCTGCAGATCGCATTCAAAGACTATTCAATTTTCCGGGGTGTTGCTGCCAGCCCATGGGTGGGATGGGAGCACTTTCAGACTCTGTTTTCCAATGACCAGTTTCTTCGCGCTGTATCCAATACCATAAAAATCAGCGCGCTCAATCTGCTATTCGGATTTCCGGCGCCGATTATTCTTGCGTTAATGTTTAACGAGATTCTGCACGCCACTTATAAACGTACGGCACAAACGATTGTTTATTTGCCGCACTTTATTTCCTCGGTGATTATCGCGGGCATTGTAATTACCGCGTTCTCGCCGTCGGTGGGTATCGTCAACACTGTACTTGGCTGGTTTGGCATAGACTCCATTTACTTTTTAACCAAGCCCGAATGGTTCAGACCCATCTTTGTCGGTACCGGTATATGGCAGGAGGCCGGGTTCGGATCGATTGTATTTCTGGCCGCAATTGCCGGTGTAAACCCGTCGCTGTACGAAAGTGCGGTGGTCGATGGCGCAAGCCGCTGGCAAATGATGTGGAAGATAACGCTGCCATCCATACTGCCGACCATCATCATCATGCTGATTATCCGGATTGGCAATATCATGGAAGTTTCCTTTGAACTGATTATTCTGCTGTACCAGCCCGCCACCTACTCCACCGCCGATGTAGTCAATACATTTGTCTACCGGCAGGGGCTGCAAAGCGGTCAATACGATTTTGCGGCAGCAGCCGGTCTGTTCAATGCAGTGG
>CAYZVB010000400.1:4118-4970 GCA_964481315.1 uncultured Granulosicoccaceae bacterium | reverse complement strand
GTACATGCCTTCACACAACCGATAGGTTTCGAGGTGTGTGCCGCGTGGCGACAGGCAGATTTTCGTTTGCATCAGGGTTGCCGGGTAGTCGTCAAACTGCGGCTTGTCGTTAGCCTTCGGGAAGTAGCTCGAGAGCTTCACATCTACCTGATACGGCTTGCCTTCCTTCCAGCGGTCAACGGTCGCCACCATGCGCTCACGTGACAGTACCTTGTTGGTTTTTATCAACCCGCCAAGACGGTGCTTGTGATCGACGCTGCCGGTAAATGCTGCATCAATTGAACGGTTGTTGATTGGAATGACTTTGTCTCGCGTCGGCAACCGGTAGTAGCCGTACGGAATAGCGTAAATATTGTTTTTTCGATTGTTAAAGTGCTTCGGGAAGCGCTTGCTTTGCTGCCGCAGATACTGAACCACCGCCATCGCATTGAAGCGCGGCCAGCGGCGGTGCAGTGCAAGTTTCATGTCCTGCCCCGGTGCTTTAAATACCGCATGCGCATCTGCCGCGTAAGTCGGGACACGGGCCCATTCATCACCCATCACCAGCACCACAAGATTGTCCATCTGGTCGAACCGATCCGGCAATTCAGTCACGCTGCGTGTGAACACAAACGTATAACTGTCGAAATTGGTAAGCAGCGCCGATAGCTCCGACATCACTGATGTGAAGTAGTCGATATTGCATTCGAGCGCGTACGGCAGGATCTCACGGACTCGTGAAATCGATTCCGTCTCCTGTCCGCCCATGCAAATCAGACAGTTATCGAGGGTGCCCGGTCCGTGTCGAGAAATCATCCGGTCAGACTTCAAAGGGTAAAAGAGATGTATCGGGACAGCCGGCCCGAGGTTAAG
>CAYZVB010000400.1:0-4108 GCA_964481315.1 uncultured Granulosicoccaceae bacterium | reverse complement strand
TAAGTAACTGGCTCTGATTTCCGGTAATCGATCCGGCTGCAGGCCGCTACAGCGAGCCTCTGTGTTGATTAGCACCTGATTTTGTTGCAGTTTTTACAGCTTATTCGTGTAGTACTCACGAATACGGTTTGCAGCGGACAAAGGTGTGAAGAACACTCAAACAATGTCGGTTAGTAATGCGCAAAGCTGCCGATTTACAGTAGTGTGGCGGGGAGGTTCCGCTGCGGTGACGACACTTTCCATTCCTGTCTTTATTAATGCCCCTTTTTCAGTATCTCTGACACATGCATAAAATCATTGCGATCTTCACTCTCGCGTTGACGCTGGGCATTGCAGCGTGTCTGTTGCTGGTGCAGCCATTTCCGGTATTGCACGACTTTCCGGAGTGGATGTATCAGGGCTGGCTGCTGCATCATCTGATCGGTGGAACTTCGGATGCTGTCGCTGCGCAGTATGCCGTTGCGCACTATCCGGTGCCGAACTCACTGAGTCAGGTGGCAATGGCCACGCTGAACTTTCTGGTCTCTCCGGTCAATGCCGGTCGGTTGTGGTTGCTGGCTTATTTCCTGTTAGCTGGCAGCGTCTGTTATGGCGTTTACCGCAAAAACGGTGACTCGCTGCAGGTATTGCTGTTGACGGCAGTGATTATCTTCGGGCCGGGCTTTTGGAACGGATATATCAATTTTCAATTTGCCCTGCTGTTGTTTGCGCTTTATTTATTGCTCGATTCCCGTCGAACAGCTGATTCCGGCGGCCTGCTGTTGCTGTTTTCTTTACTTTTGTTCTTCTCACATGCTGCGGTATATGTGGTCTTTCTGTTCTACACGGTTCTTAAAACACTAACAGACCAATCATCACCAGTGCGGCGCAGGCTCACGTTATTTTGCTGCCTGCTGCCATCGGTTATTTTGCTCTGCTGGTACAGCACAATATTACTGACTGCAAATTCAGCACAATTCGACACTGGCATGGGGTTGTCGAAGTGGGTGCAGTACAAAGCCTATACGCTGGCCAAACAGGGGCCGTTTCATAACTTTATTCAACATACCGGCGAGAGCTACCTGGCCGGGTTTGATCTTTTCTATAAGTTCGGGTTTGCAGCAAATTTTGTGTTCGCTGCCTTGCTGGGGCTTTGGTTACTGGTGCTAACATGGGCTTGCGTACGTGGAAAGCTGCACCAAAAGCTGCGTCATTCTGTGGCTGTACTGCCATTGGTACTTGTGGTGGGATTTAGTTTTGTGGTGTACCTGCTCAGTGGCAGCAACACGTTCGGCGTGGTTAACCTTGGTGAGCGTTTTCTTATTGTGGCAGTGCTGATCGTATTGCTAACTTTCAACTGTCCGCCACTGCTGCAAAAAAGTCTTGCAGCTATCGCAGGTTTCTTCACACTCTACGTGCTGATTGCTACTGCCATGTTATCCATCGGGCAGTTGCAGCAGTATGCCGTTGAACGGTCGAGTGATAATGCCAGTCTTACCGACTACGTTGACGATATCTATGCTAACAGCCGCCATCAGTTTTTTAATCACCGGTTGTTTATTTATACTGACCGGGGTCTGCAGCTTCAGCGGCCTGAACCTGAAATATTACCGATAGATCTCGCAACAAGTGTTGTAAGATTCCGGTAGTCATTTGTGTACAGCACCAATATGAACACTAGCATTGAACAACTGCGTAGCAAGCACCGAAAAGATCGTGCCGCGCTCGATTCAGGCGTGCTGCAAAGCAATGCCATATCGCTGCAGTCCCGGCTTGAGCAGTTACCGCAATACCGGCACGCGACACGTATTGCTGCCTATATTGCGATAAAGGGAGAAATTAATCTCTCGCAGTTAATGGTCGCCGGTGCGGCACAGGGAAAACAGTTTTATCTGCCAATCCTAAATGGCGAATCAATGCACTTTGCAGCATGGAATCCGGGCCAGGAACTGGTCAAAAAGGGCTTCGGATTGCTTGAGCCTGATGTACCCATCGATGCCTGTGTTAATCCTCGAGAGCTTGATCTGGTACTGGCACCATTGGTTGTATTTGATCCGCAGTGTAACCGGATTGGCCAGGGCGGCGGTTTTTACGACCGAACCTTTGCGCACCGCAGAGAAACCGCTGAAACCAGCCCGTGTCTGGTCGGTGTGGCGCATCAGTCGCAATGTGAAAATCAATTGCAGCCCGAGAGCTGGGATGTACCGCTTGATTTTATAGTGACCGACAGTGCAACTTACGAACGGTAATATGCGCTTTACTGTGTTAGTCCGGTAAACCTGCTTTTAGTAACCCGTCGATATACAGCTCGCGATGTTTTGCGAGTTTGTAGGGCGCCTGTATTCCCTCCTGGTGAGATGAAAAATCCGGTACCAGGGATAGAATCTCCTGGTTTATCCAGTCTGCATCTTCAAACTGCTCGAGTTGTGCATAAGTGGCGGTTAGTGTCAGTAAGCCAAGAAGAAATGTCGAGTTACGTTCGTTTGACTCCTCCAGTAACGGCAATGCTTCATCGAACTGGTTGAGCAAATAAAGTATGTGCCCCTCGACCCACAGATATGAAAACGGGTACCTCGGGTTTAAAGACTTGGCGCGACGAATTGCCTGTAATGCCTGATTCAGACGTCCTGCATAAGCCGTTGTTTGTGCCAGTAATGCAAAACCGTCGGCGTACTCCGGATCCAGCTCGATGGCGCGTTCAGATGCCTTTACTGCTGCCTGATGATTTCTGTCGGCCAGATGTAATACTCCCCGTGCAAATTCAGTCTGTGGAATGGTGTTGTCCAGGTCCTCAGCCAGTTGTGCTTCTGCTAAACCCTTCCTGATCAGCTCTGGTTGATATTCCGCAAGGCGAAACACAACTTCGCGTCCATAGCCGAGTGCCAGATTCGCGTGCGCTCGAGCATAGTCCGGTTCGATTTCGAGTGCCTTAAGAAACAACTGTCTCGACCTTTCTATACCGGCAACAGAAAATTCTCTGAGTGGGCTGAGGCCCTGTAGTAACAAATCATAAGCTTGCGGGTCTACTTCAGTGGTTTCTGTGATCAGGGCGTGTTCTGATTTAGTCAGTGTGACAGAGAGAGCATCCACCAATTCACGAACCACCTGATCCTGCAGCTGAAATATGTCTTGCATGTGGTGTTCGTAGCGCGCAGTCCAGTGATAGCTGTCTGTCTTTGCGTCAACCAGCCGCATCGAGATTCTCACCCGGTTGCTGTCACGCTGCACGCTTCCAAGAAGCAGGTAGTCCACATTGAGCTGAGAGGCAATTGCTCCGGGGTTATCCGTAGAATCTTTATATGCAAAGCTTGTGGTGCTGGATATCACTGTCAGACCGGAGACACGAGATAAGTCAGTAATCAAATCTTCAGTAAGGCCGTCACTAAAGTAATTCTGGCTATCGTCACCGTTAATGTTGCGAAGTGGCAGAATCGCGAGTCTTGGTGTTTCAGATGGCAGTGCAACCGCGTCTGAAGCTGTATTATCGAGCCCGGCTGCCAGCCTGTTTTCAGTGTCGTCAGTATCAATAATTCTCATGAATAGTACAGGGGCTAGCACAACAGTTGCGGCCAATGCAGCTACTCGCAAACGATACGGTTTATTCTGTGGCGCCAAAACCTCCTGGTTGTTTAAAGCGTTGTAGTCGTTTTTGGCAGATGACTTTTGCTTCGGTGCCGTCTGCTTTGGTGTCATCTGCTCTGGAGAATGCGGGCTGGTCAACTGAGATGCAGTGTTGTCTTTGCCGCTGGTACTTTGCGATTGTATTCTGCGCTTTGCTGGAGCAGTGCTTTTACCGGAAGCATCAATCAGACGGGTAATTGAGTCGTCGGGGGCTGTACCGAGTTCCTGCTGCAGCGTTTCCCTGAAGCGCTCATATTGCTGTAATGCTGCTGAACGCTGGCCGGTGGCAAGATAGCTTTCGATGATCTGTTTCTGTAATGACTCGTCGTACGGTTCTGTCAGTATCAGTTGTGAACCAACATCAATAATTTGCTGGTGTTTATTGGAGTCGGCAGCAAGTTGCAACAGATTTCTGAGCAGATGGTTAAAGCGGATTTCCAGCCGCTGGCGTTCAGTTTGAATCCAGTGTTCAAAATCTGGTGCGTTGACAGAGAAACCTTCCAGAAAC
>CAYZVB010000399.1:0-4978 GCA_964481315.1 uncultured Granulosicoccaceae bacterium | reverse complement strand
GGAGAGGGACTTATGGCGCGGCACGCGCTTACACCAGCCTGCCGTGCCGCAGCGGGTCTAAGGTAAGGAGCTATTCAAAGGCCGCACCACCCCGGTCGGCCTGATGTATTTTTTGCTACAGCAGTTCTGACGCTACAACAAAGTGCGATTCATTAACATTTTCAAGTGCCTGATAGTGACCCACCGCTTTTGGCGCAACAGAGTCAAAATAAAAGCGGCACATTGCCCTCTTTACCGTCTTAAAATCTTCATCAGCATGGTTGTTAACGGCCAGTACTGAGCGTGCCATCGCCCAGCAGCCTGTGGCATACCCCATCATCATTAAATAGTCATTGGCGACAGCGGCGTTAAGCACCGGGTTTTCTTCGCCAAGAATCTGTCGGCTGGCACCTGCAATCATTTCGATATGCTGCCCGAGCACCGGGGCTGCATACTGGCTGTGTTCATCACCAGCACTTTCCAGAGCTGCCTGAGTAGCGCGCATATCTGTAAGCAGTTCCTCAACCCCCTGACCACCGTCATACTGGGTCTTACGACCAACCAGATCATTGGCCTGGATACCGGTGGTACCTTCATAAATCGGCGTTATCCGCACGTCACGCAAGTACTGGGCAGCACCGGTTTCTTCAATAAAGCCCATGCCACCGTGCACCTGCATACCCAGGGAACATATTTCGACACCGACTTCGGTAGACCACCCTTTTACGATTGGCGTCAGCAACGCACCGCGGCGGTTAAAGCGATCACGAACGTCGTCTTCCGGGTGCTTGTGCGCAAAATCAAAAGCCGCAGCACAGTCGTAAGCAAGCACCCGGGCCGCTTCAACCTGGCTGCGCATAGTCATTAAGTTTCTGCGCACATCCGGATGATTAATGATCCCCTCACCGTCATTGCCACCACCAAGCAATACCGGCCCCTGCCTGCGATCTTTGGCAAAAGCACTGGCCCGCTGATAAGCCATTTCACCCATCGCATAGCCTTCAATACCAACGGCCAGACGTGCTTCATTCATCATCGTAAACATGTACATCAGGCCGCGATTTTCCTCACCGACCAGATACCCGACAGCACCTTCGTTGTCGCCAAATGACATCACGCAGGTCGGGCTGGCGTGAATACCCAGCTTATGTTCTATGGACACGCAGCGCACATCGTTGCGCTCACCGGAGGTGCCGTCGACATTAAGTAAATACTTTGGACAAACAAAAAGTGATATACCCTTAACACCGGCCGGTGCATCCGGCGTTCTGGCAAGTACCAGGTGAATGGTGTTGTCAGTCATGTCGTGATCACCATAGGTGATAAATATTTTCTGACCGCTGATCAGGTAGTGATCCCCGTTAGGCTCGGCGCGCGCACGAACTGCCGCCAGATCGGAACCCGCCTGTGGCTCTGTAAGGTTCATGGTGCCGGTCCATTCACCGGAAATCATTTTTTCGAGGTAGGTCTCCTTAAGGGCATCTGAGGCATGCGAGCTAATGGCGTGCACCGCGCCCTGCGTCAGCAGCGGACAAAGACCAAACGCCATGTTCGAGCTGTGCCACATTTCCTGCACTGCTGCCGACAGCAGCCCGGGCATGCCCTGGCCGCCGTATTTCGCATCGAAGGCCAGACTGTTCCAGCCGGCTTCCGAAAACTGTTGATACGCCTCTTTCCAGCCCGGTGGCGTTGTCACGCCCTGCTCAGACCATTGCGCTCCGTGCTGATCACCCTCCCAGTTCAACGGGGCGAGCACTTCCGACGCGAATTTGCCGGCCTCTTCAAGTACCGCCGCGACAATATCGCCCGTAGCATCTTCAAACCCCGGAAGCTTGCTGACATCATCCATTCCCGCGACGTGCTCAAGTACAAAGCGCATATCTTTCACTGGGGGGCTATAGCTCATGACTCTCTCCGAGGATTAGGTGACTACATAAGTTTAAAGCAATTTACGGTTCACCGGCATTTCCCGACCACAACCGCGATTGCCGGCCGGCAGGCGACGAGCAAAAAAAAGCACCGCTGTGCGGTGCTTTTTGCAACAACAGTGTCGAATTCCGGACTAGCCGGCAGCAAGTGCTGCGTCGAGCTCCGGTACCGCATCGAATAAATCAGCCACCAGACCGTAGTCTGCGACCTGAAATATCGGTGCTTCTTCGTCTTTGTTGATGGCGACGATTATCTTGCTGTCTTTCATGCCTGCAAGGTGCTGAATTGCACCGGAAATGCCAACAGCAATATAGAGATCAGGCGCTACTACTTTACCAGTCTGGCCAACCTGATAATCATTAGGCACAAAACCGGCATCAACCGCAGCACGCGATGCACCTACCGCTGCGTTGAGTTTTTCAGCTACCGACTCCAGCATGGCGAAGTTTTCGCCGTTTTGCATACCGCGACCACCGGAAACGACGATTGACGCGCTTGTCAGCTCCGGACGATCGGACTTGGTCAGCTCCTGGCCTACCCACTTCACTTTATCGCTAACCTCTGCCGCAGCAACCGACTCAACAGCAGCTGATCCACCTTCGCCAGCAACTGCTTCGAAGGCTGTGGTTCTGACGGTGATGAGCTTGCAGCTGTCTTTGCTTTGGACAGTCAGCATTGCGTTACCGGCGTAAATGGGGCGAACAAAAGTGTCGTCGCTGACCACACCGGTGATATCTGAAATGCCGGCCATATCGAGTTTGGCAGCAACCCGTGGCATAACGTTTTTACCACTGGCAGTGTTGGCAAACATCACATGCGAATAGTCGCCCGCCAGCCCCTGAATCAGCGGGGCCATGTTTTCTGCAAGCTGGTTGGCATAGGCAGCGTTGTCACACACAAGCACCTTGCTTACTCCGGCCGCCGCCGCTGCCTGCTCACCCACAGCGCTGCATCCTTCTCCGGCCACCAGCACTGCTATGTCGCCACCAATCGCTTGAGCCGCAGCCACAACGTTAAGCGTAGCTGGTTTGAGCTCGCTGTTATCGTGATCGGCAATCACTAATATTGTCATGTTATTTCCCGATTAATCTGTTGATTTCAGTCGTATTTAAAGCGACTGCTTAAATAACTTTGGCTTCGTTTTTGAGCTTATCGACCAGCTCGGCAACACTGCCGACAATCTCGCCCGCTTTACGTTGCGGTGGCTCTTCCACTTTCACATTCACCAGGCGCGGAGCAATGTCGACTTCCAGCTCAGCTGGCGTCATTACATCGAGCTGTTTCTTTTTGGCTTTCATGATGTTCGGCAGCTTCGCGTACCGCGGCTCGTTGAGTCGCAGGTCGGTGGTAATGACCGAAGGCAGCTGCATTTCTATCGATTCGAGCCCGCCGTCAACCTCACGGGTAACTTTCATGGAGTCGCCGTCGACGTCGACTTCAGAGGCGAAAGTAGCCTGGGTCCAGTCCATTAGTGCAGCGAGCATCTGACCGGTCTGATTGCTGTCATCGTCAATTGACTGCTTGCCCACAATAACCAGCCCCGGCTCCTCTTTGGCTGCAATGGCCGCCAGTATTTTGGCCACACCAAGCGGCTGAACTTCTTCATCGGTCTCGACCAGAATACCGCGGTCCGCACCCATTGCCAGCGCGGTGCGAATAGTTTCCTGCGACTGACTCACGCCAATGGAAACAGCAATCACCTCATCGGCTTTGCCCGCTTCCTTGATACGCAGCGCTTCCTCGACAGCGATTTCGTCAAACGGGTTCATCGACATTTTGACATTGGCCAGGTCGATGCCGGTGCCTTCCGCGTTGACGCGAGCCTTGACGTTGTAGTCGAGTACACGCTTTACCGCGACCAGTATTTTCATTCCGTACATCCTCAATAGTTGGGTTGTATTTTGGGGTTTCTTACCAATAGCGCCAATGTAGTGCAACACACGCAAAAGATGCATGTTGGCAACGACACCGGTTGCAGGCTTGACGACGCAAATGCACCGCTCAGCCCGGTATTTTAGCGCTGTAAACCGCGCCGATCACTGCAATTGTATCTGACCACTGACGGTTACGCTTATTCTTGATTCGCCACCTTCGACAGCCGGCGCTGTCTCGACGCTGGCACTGCGCATCATGGTAGCTTCCACTCTGCCCCGGCCTGCATAACGGTGCCCGGTGTCGATGTTAAGATGCATTATACGGTAGCCTGAGGCGCCCATGTTTTCCTGAACAATTTGTGCGCGGTGTTTCATGTTGTCGAGCGCCGCGTTGATCAGTTCATCTTCTGTCTTTCGCCGGGTCTCATCACTTGGCTGGAAAGCCATACTCTGAATCTGCAGGCGACTTTGCAATATTTGTACTGCCGCCTTGATCGCGTCAAAGTCTGATCCCGATAACGACAGAGTCTGTGCCGACCGCCAGCCGACAACCCGCTGCTGCTCGTACTTCGGATGGGTGGTGTAGTTTTCGGTTTTGGTCTGAATAGAATCGACGCTACTGACCTGATCAAGTGCCCACTGCATATCGGTGTTCACTTTGTTCGCCAGTCGCGCGGCGTCGCGGTCTTCGTGAACCACCTGCAGCCGCACCAGCATTAAATCGTTGTCGACTTCGCTCTCGGCACTGGTCTGCAGGGTGTACTGATCGTACACCGGCTGATGTTGTTCACCACTAATCACCACCGGACTCATGCTCCACAGAAAACCCGCCAGCACAGCGACGAGAACTTTCAATCTGTCCATTTAACGCTCCTGAAAATACGCCTGCACGCGCCGGAAATAAATCAGCGCTCAAGAATTGCTGTAACACCCATACCTCCGGCCGTACAGACTGATATCAGGCCACGGCCACCCTGATTCTGATCAATGATTTTAGCAAGGGTCGCAACAATTCGTGCGCCAGTCGCCGCAAACGGATGACCTACCGCCAGACTGCTGCCTTTCACGTTCATCTTTGACCGATCAATGCTGCCAAGCGCTTCATTCAAACCTAGTCGCTCGCGACAATATTCTTCGGACTCCCAGGCTGCCAACGTACACAGTACCTGTGCGGCGAAGGCTTCGTGTATCTCGTA
>CAYZVB010000398.1:0-4983 GCA_964481315.1 uncultured Granulosicoccaceae bacterium | reverse complement strand
ACATCGCGGAAACCATCGAAAGGTCCGGTCCAGTCATTGGTGTAGACGTTTTCATTGATGATGGGGGCGTACACCTGAATGATGTCGTTTATCACTCGCGCGTTGGCACTGATAGATGCAACCGATGGGGATGCCTTCGATATACGGGTGTTGCCGCCGTTCATGTTTAGCAAACCGTGGCGCTGTACTATTTCGAGCGCCTCTTCAGTTGGCAGTGCAGTACCTGTCCACAACACAATATTGGCCTGCTTGTTGGGCGGAGCCAGGTTCTTGTTAATGTAGTCAAGTGAACCCAGAATCTCTCTTTCGGTGTTGTAGCGATAGTTGCCGACCGGCAGGTTTACCTTACCGCTTGCATCGCCATTGCGAATAAGGTTCCACTTGAACGGGTGACTAAAGGTATGGGTGGCGAGTTCTACATTGTCGAGCTCAAACGTTTTGCGCGCAATATTTACCATGCGCGGGCCGCGATCAAAGTACTGTCCCAGTGAAGTCATTTCTGCTTCAACAATCGATACTGTGTGCGGCAAATCGTATTTGGATAAAATTTCGTCGTAAAGAACCTCTGCACCCAGGCGTCTGCCCGGCAGCTCGGCCCATGAAGGCAATGCATCACCGTCGATGTGTGCAAGCCACAGGCGATAACCGTTCTCGCTGGTGATATCCGGCATCGGTGCATTAGTCAGCTGAAGTGCTTTACGCAGGAAGCTGAACGGGTTGATAATCCAGTCAACCTGATTGTCGATATCAATCTCAACCGCCGTGGGTTGCAGCGCCAGACCGCCCCAGGGGCCGGTTATAACTGTATCGATTTCGTTGTTGTTTTCATCGTTAAACCGCATGTGTGATGTGTTGGCCGGGTGCTGGCTTTTTACCACCATCGAGAGTGCCGATAGTCGCGGCGGGATATCAATTTCAAAATCGGACATCGCATCGGTGGTTTTTAACTTCAGCGTGTCCTGCTTAACGTCAGCCACGCCGGTAATGCCCAGTAGCTGATTCAGTTCGGCGTCGTTCTGAGTGCCGAGGTTGCCGAAGAATGCAAACGGTGTTTTGTCTTTCAGGTTTTTTACCAGCCATTCGCGATAGTCGGGCTTATTGACATAGCCACGGTTCCACATCGCCACACCTGCGTAGCTGCCTTTCAGTACGCCTGCTGGCAGGGCCTGCTTTGCGATGTCGAGGTACACCGGTACGTAACCCATATATTCCAGTGGCATGGCCAGCAGCGTATGCACTTCAGACAATGCCTGCGACTCTGTTTCGCGGCTGTCGAAGATCATTAGTACATCGCGGGGAATCACTTCAAGCGTGCTAATCCCGATATAGTCAAGCGACGGGTTGGCGATCCACGGAATAAAACCCTGCGCGGAGATCTTTGCTGCCACCTCACGCGCCCTGCCGCGTTCAGCCGGCGGAACGTAGTCGATAACAATAATATCCAGCTGATGCTGTTGCTTTATTCGTGCGAGTGTTGTGGTTAACCACTGACGATCGTTTTCCGGTACATCAACGTATTTTTGTGCTTCATTGTTCCAGCCTGAATACAGTGACTCTGCGGCGATTCCCTCGAGGTAGGGGGCAATCTCATCAATCACTTCAAAACCGCGATTGGCAATGAGTCTTATATTAGGGTGCTGTCGTTTAATTCTGTACAACAGGTTGCTAAGGCCTTTTTCCTGTTGTTGTTTTTGTTGCGGGGTTTTGGCAAACAGCTGATAACTGTCCATAGTATCAAGGAACAATCCGCTGTACCCGCGAGACACCAGGTAAGTGACACGCTGTAATACAAAACGTTGCCAGGCATTGCTGGACAGATCCATCACCTTGCTGTTCCAGGCGTTGTTGGTGCCGAACGTTGCCGAATCCGGCAGTGTGTTAAACCACGGGCGGGTAGGGCCTATCTCACCGATACTAAGATACGCAAACATGCTGGCGCCGTGCTGGCGCAGCGCTTTATGTTCTTCTGTTTTGATGTTGTCTGGCTCGAGAACAATTCTGTCAAACTGCGACAGTGCTTTTACCGGCGGGTTAGCGCCGTAGAAAAAGGCGAGTTCACTGCCATTAGCCATTGCGGTTACCGGTGACAGAATCACCAGTAGTAAAGCAAGCAGGTTTCTCAGGTTATGCATGATTTAACCAATCCGGAACTGTAAACGCCCAATCAGGCAGAGATTTCTCGTGGTCGCATAAACGTGCGGAATTCAATGCTTTCGAGCTCGCTGGACAGCAGGTAAATACCGACAAATGCAGTGAGTGTCATTGAAATACCAAATCCGTATCCGTAGTACACCGGGCCGAGTTCAAGTGATATCCAGGTAAAGCATCCGTTGGTGACAAGTAGTGTGAGTGTCAACCAGAACGCGTCTTTTAGGCGGTCGAGATAAAACAGAACATTGAGAACAGCCAGCATCAACACCTGTGCAGCAACGCCGACGAGGTCGATGTAGTACAGATGAATAAACTTGTCGGATATGCCGAGCCACGCGACAATCTTCGGCCCGAGCATGTAGAGGATAAGTACCGTAATACCCTGAACTTTAATGATCTGAAAAATACCTTCACGCACAGCCAGAATCATTTCATTTCCGAGCGTTTCGATTTCCTGCAGGCTGGCATTCCCTCGCACAGCGTTAAAGAAACCGTCATAGGCTTCGGCAAAGTCGGTTTCAATACGCAAAAGAAATACAGCCATGCCAGGTATGATCGACAGATACGCCATGAAGATCGGCAGGTCGTAAATCAGAGACGCGCGCAGCGGCCCGATGACTGCCTCTGACGTGCCGGGGTTAGTCCAGAAGATAAGTTTGTCTATCCAGATACCGAGGTTGTAAAAGATGCCGACAAAAATCAGTACCGGGAAAATCTGCTTGCGGCGCAGAAAGTCCATTCGCACTGTGTCCTTAACCGGGTACTCGGGAATGATCACGGCGAGCATCAGGAAAAACAACAGTGCATGGCCTGCCAGAAGGCCGCTTAGCAATCCGCTCAGGCCGTACGGCATTAACAGAATTGAAAGAAATACAGTGGTGGTGTAGCCGAAGAAGAAAGAGTAGAGGATTACCTTAAATTTCTTCAGGCCGGCAACAAAAATTACCAGAATCCAGATGTTTGATAGCGTAACAAAGTTAGCCACCATTAAAATTTCATAGGCCAGTGATTCTTCGAACCACATAAACATCACAGCAACCGCCATCAGTCCGCTGACAACCGTTGTCAGTAACAGCGCACCGAACAGGTTGGGGTTGATCAGGTGGTCTTTACCCTCGAACAACCGGTCGGCAATGAAGCGTGTAAAAACCAGCTGCAGTACGCCGGACAAAATAAGCGACGTTCCCATAATCCACGTAACCGACGTGGTGAACTGCTCTACCTGCTGGCCGCCGACCTTTTGTGATATTGCCACAATGCCTATCAGCATTACGCCAAGTATCGACAACACCCATGGTCCGGCGCTGATCAGTCCGGCAAACCCGTAGGCTTTTAGCGTACCGGTAAACGAGTCTTCGTCGAGGTACTTTCTAAGCTCAAATCCAATACCTGCCATCGTTAGAAGCCCTCTACCTTTTTGTACGTGTTGAGCCTTGAGCCGGTAGCGATACCATCAAGGTAGATATCGCTGTAGCGTTGCAGCATGTCTTTGTCGTCGTAGTAGGTTTCGACTCTGTTGCGGGCGACCGCGCTTGCTTCACGCCATGCCTTGTCGTCGGTGAGCAGTGCAATTGATGCTTCGGCAAAAAGACCCGGGTTGGCGATTGGCACAATGGCACCTGCTGAGCCAAGCTTTTTATCTTCTTCGCTTCCGCCGTGGATGAGCTCACTACAACTGCCGACGTCGGTAGTGATAGCCGGGATGCCGGCCGCGAATCCTTCCAGTGTGGTTAGTGGCTGGCCTTCCGAGATTGAAGTCAGTACCGTGAGACCGATCTGCGGGAATATTTCATCGAGTTTCTGGAAACCTAAAAACTTAACTGAGTCTTCAAGCCCAAAGCTTTGCAGCATGGCGCGACACTCTGCCACGTAGTCCGGATCTTCATCTTCAGGGCCCACCAGCCAGCCCTGAGCTTCCGGCACTTTCGCACAGACGATCCGCATGCCGCGAATAAATGTTTTGATATCTTTGATTGGTACAATTCGACCAATCAGCGCCAGTACCGGTGGTATGGCGGCATCGTCTGCTCTTCGTACCTGGCTGAGTTTTTCAACGTTTACACCATTGGGAATAATGGTTAGTGCATCTTCGTTGGCACCGTCTTCAATCTGTCGCAGTCGGTTACCTTCGAAAAGGGTATACACATGGTCTGCCGAGCTGTACGTCATGCGACCAAGTGATTGAAAGAAGCGTATCCAGGTTTGTCGCAGAAAGCCCATGCTGTCATCGAGCCCTACACGATAGGGGTCGAGTTCATCGGGAATCCAGTCGACATGCGCGAGGTCGATCTCGCGTTCTTTAGTGTAAATACCATGCTCGGTAACATAATACGGTTTGTTGGTTTTGTTTTTAAGGTCTGCCGATGGCGGGTTGCCGGCTATTTCACCCAGAGTGAACAGTGGCCCGTGCATAGTACGCACGGTCCAGAAGTAGTGATTGAAATCAAGGCCTTCGGGCGCATCGATATACTTACTTCGAATCGTCTCCCAGGCGTCTTCACCGTGGTAGAGATCACTGCGTTTCAGTGCATCCGGTCCGGTTAGCAGACTTGTGAAGTCACGTACCACGGTGTTGTCCGGTGCAGCACTGGTATCTGCCAACTCATCGTGCAATTGGTGGCTGCGTGTAAACAGTGCGGATTTGTCTGCCTTGCGTTGCCAGAATTTTTTCTTCTCCGGCGCTACTTCGTCTTCGCCAAGCAGAAAATGCACTTCAATATGCACAACATTGTCGGGGATATCGTAGGCCGGCTCGTCGGAGTCGTCGGCCTGGCCACCAAGGAAAATAATCGAGAATGTCAGTTCCGGCATTCCCTCGATTAACTGCTTAAC
>CAYZVB010000397.1:0-4988 GCA_964481315.1 uncultured Granulosicoccaceae bacterium | reverse complement strand
GTTTAAACGGGTTCCGAATATCATCGTTTAGAGAAATCTTGTTTTTAAGTTCAACTACCATTCGCATTTGGTAGTGATCCTGCAGGTTTTCACCAACCTGAGGTGAATCGAAAATCACATCGATGCCGTGTTGTTTCAGTAATGCTGCCGGACCAACGCCTGACAACTGCAATATCTGTGGTGACTGCAGTGCACCGGCAGCGAGCACTACCTCACGACCCACGCGAGCGCTGAATTGCTGATCATTGCACACCCAGTCTAGCCCGGTGGCACGCCGGTTGGTAAACCGAATTTTCGACACGTGGGCATTGGTAATAACTTTAAGGTTGGGGCGTTTTAGAACGGGTTTTAGAAAAGCACCCGCTGCGCTGTGACGAAAGCGTTTGGCAATAGATAACTGATAGGCCCCAACGCCATAGGTAGTCTCGCCGTTAAAATCATTGTTTACGGGCAATCCGTATTCGGCTGCCGCCTCAATCCAGGCTGCGCAGGCCGGGTTGTGGTTACGCAGGTTTGATACTGAAATTTCACCGTGCCGGCCCCGGTAATGATCGTCACCACTTTCACAATGTTCCAGTTCTTTAAAGAAAGGCAATACCTGATCGAAGGGCCAGTTGTGCGCACCGGCTGCCGCCCAGTCGTCAAAGTCCTGATGTTGGCCGCGAATGAAGATCAGTCCGTTAATAGCACTTGAACCGCCAATCACATGACCGCGTGGCCAGACAATACCTCGCTGGCCGTCACCTTCTGAAGGCTCGGTTGTAAACTCACGGGAAAATCGCGGGTCGTAAATAGACCGGAAATAACCCACCGGCAGTTTGAGCCAGAAATTGCTGTCCCAGCCACCGGATTCCAATACCAGCACCTTGATATCAGGGTCTGCTGAAAGCCGGTTGGCCACCACCGAACCGGCGGAACCCGAGCCAACGACAATGTAGTCGTATTCAAAGTTGGTCATCTTTATGGCTGAATGAAGCAAACTCAAAGTTTGTATTGTCTAAAGAGCGACCGCAATAGACTAATAAAAGAAAAGTACGCTGAGCGCAGTTGGAGTCGCCTGAGCCGGTTTCACCGAAAATAAACAGCCAGTGCATAATCGGCTAAATCCATACTTAAAAAAAGCAGGTACTTGTACATTGGTCAGTATAAATGCAGTATCCGGTGAACTATTCGCTGGCTCAGCGCATCCTGAGTTGGCTTAGTAAATCCAAATTTGAACGGCGCAGTGACAGTCTGATGAAACTAACACCTGAACTTAATGCCATGCTGGCCGGCGATTACGGTCCTGCACGTCAGTGGGCGGTAGAACACCAGATCCAGATCGGACGAATGTTCGATGCGTCTGATATGGTAAAGGTGAGCCAGGCTCACATGATGGCAGACCCCGAATCGACCGGTGAGGCCGGGGTGGAGCTGGTTGAGCGTTTTGCGGCACTGCCTGAGGAACAGCGGCGGGTGGCCATCCCAATGATTACCGATCCACGCGGAGTTGATCTCAATTACTACGATCCGCTGGGCCAGACCGAAGCGATGGCAGATCTTGAAAGGCGATTCATCTTCGCCTGCCGCGCCATGGGCATCGTAATGACTAACACGTGCATTAACTATCAAACCGTTATGCCACCAGTGCGGGGAGACCACGTAGCTTATGGCGATACCGGTGTGGTGATCTACTCGAATAGCTTCTGTGGTGCTCGCTCAAACTTTGAGGGCGGTCCTTCCGCACTGGCTGCAGGTTTAACCGGTTACACGCCACGCTATGGATTGCATCTTGATAAAAACCGCGTAGCAACCCGGCGTTTTGTTGTTGAAAAACAGCCGCAAGAGTTAACGGAATGGGGTGTACTGGGGGCTGTGATCGGTCGACGCGCCGGCTCGTACTGGGAAGTACCGGTGGTAGAGGGTATTGAAAGAGTACCGTCTTCAGACGAAGCCAAGCACATGGGTGCGGCAATGGCGAGCTACGGATCGACGCCGCTTTTCCATATTGTCGGTGTTACTCCGGAGTGTAATTCGCTCAGCGACGTCGGCGGTGAAAACCTGCCTGTTGAAAACGTCACAGCACAGGATGTTGCTGAACTGCGTGGGGCTTTTGGTGCTGTTGGTGAGAAAGTCGACGTGGTTGTTTTTGCCGCACCTCAACTATCACTGGTAGAAATGCAAAGCGTTGCCGATCTATGCCGTGGCAAAAAGCTGCATGAAAACACTGATATGCTGGTATGTACTCCGGCAAGCGTCTATGTACACGCACGTGAGGCCGGATACATTGAAGCCATTGAAACTTTTGGTGCGCGTGTTTTGCAGGGCACCTGTTTCTACCAGCAGTACGCACGTGAAATTGGAGAGGCCAACCGCTGGACGCGGCTGCTGTCCAATTCAACCAAAATCGTCAATATATTAGGAGGGTACGGATACAAGCCGGCACTGGCGTCCATGTCTGACTGTATCGACGCAGCGGTAGCCGGGGAGATTGTATAGTGTCCACGGTACTTAAATGCCATGTTGGTATCGGTTCAACGGTTACCGGTGAAGCACTGGTTGCCAATGATAACTTTTCTGCCCGTTATGATCTCGACAGAATAAAAGGCATATTCTCCCGTCCCGAACATGCGTTAGCCGGGCAGAGCTACGTTGGCAAAATACTGGTACTCAATACCGCCAAAGGTGGGGTAGCTACCGCATGGATGCTCTATGAAATGGCCTCCCGCGGCATGGCTCCAAAAGCACTATTGCTGAATACTGCGAATACCATTCTTGCGCAGGGAGCGGCACTTGCTGAACTGCCGCTTTGCGATCGTTTTGAAGACGGTGATATTACAACCCTAGTCAAAACCGGTGATTCAGTTACTGTTGATCCGGAATCAGGCAAAGTCACAATCACTAACTCATAGTCTGTCGCTATCAGCAGGCACTGTAGCAACTGCCTGCAACCCCTCGAAAAGAACTGGTGAAAGGCATGGCGTAATTGTCCTCCAGCTCACCACACGGCTGCACCCCGTGTCAGTAGATCACTAATCGTCGTCAGGCCGCTGTTAGCGTATTATGTCGGTATTAAATCATTTAGTGGGGAAACATCATGTCTGCAGACAGCAGCCTGAATTTTTTAACTGACAATTTTCTAATCGACTCGAATCTGTTCGCAGGACCGGTATTGGTGACTGGAGCCGGTGGCTGTATAGGTGCCTGGGTGTGCTTTATTCTGAGTCGATCCGGGGTTCAGGTGATTGCCAGTGACCTTGAAAAAAGCCCGCACAGAGCATCGCTTATTATCGGAACAGCAGCGGCGGAAGCGCTGGACTGGGTATCACTCGATGTCACTGACGGGGCGGCGGTATCGGCGTTGGTTCAGTCGCGCGGTGTTTGTGCGATTGTTCATCTGGCGGGGTTACAGGTGCCATTTTGTGCAGCCAACCCTGCGATGGGTGCGCGAGTGAATGTCGAAGGCACTATCAATATTCTCGAGGCTGCAAAAAAAGCAGGTATCAGACGCACAGTCTATGCCTCCTCAGTTGCCGCACACGCTTTTCCTGCCGGAGGTCCGTATAAGGAAACGCTCTATGGCGCTTACAAAGTCGCTAATGAACAGACAGCTTACGTATACTGGACCGACTGGCAGGTACCATCCATCTGCTTACGTCCAAACGTGATCTATGGAGTGGCGAGAGATCAGGGCATGACATCACGAACCACGGCTGGACTGCTGGCAGCCGTTGCAGAGCAGCCTTTCGATATTGGTTACACAGGGAATTACAGCTGGCTGTATGCAGGCGAGGGTGCAGCAGCGTTTATCGCCTCTGTAAGCCGGGATATCGAGGGTGCACATGTGTTTGACTTAAACGGCCGCTGTGTTGCGATAGAAGATGCAATAGCCACACTTGATACTGTGGTACCAGGGCACAAGGTAGCCACCAGCGGGTCTCCGTGCCCGTTTCCGCCGGACATTGATGAAGGTCCGTTACGGGCGCATGTTGTAGAGTATCCTGAAATTACTGTCACTGACGGCATAGACGCGACTATTAAGGCGTTTCAGACGTTAAAGCACCAGGGCAGGTTGCCTGAGTTGCCGGGCTAGTGCGCCCACTACTTTCTTACCGAAACACATAATCAAACGGTTCGTTTTCACCCCGGAGCATAACCCATGTTCGATCACGTCAAATTCGGTGTACGTGACTTTGCGTTAAGCAAAAACTTTTACCTGAAAGCACTCGAACCGATCGGCGTAACAGGCGTGACTGACTGGCCTGATGGTGCTGAACTGTATCAACCCACTGGCGACACATCATTATGCCTGTATAAAACAGATGAAAAGCCAGCACACCTGCATATTGCTTTTGTCGCCGAACGCAGGCAACAGGTTGATGCGTTTTACCATGCGGCGCTTGCAGCAGGCGGCAAAGACAACGGCCCGCCGGGGCTGCGGCCGCAATATAGCGGAAAGTACTATGCGGCGTTCGTTATTGACCCGGACGGACACAACATCGAAGTGGTCTGCCACGAAGAAGTTGTTTAATCCGGCGGCCTATAGACAAAGCACCCTGCTTGAAGCTGTGGCTGGTCAAACAACTTATCCGGCAACTACGAAGTGTTGCCAGTGCCCAGCGCCGATAACATTTCATCTCGAACGGCGTCGTCAACTTCAGGTCTGACACCGTACCATGCCTCAAACCCGGGTGGCGCCTGGTGCAGCAGCATGCCAAGCCCCTTCACCACGGTTAACTCGCGCTCCTGAGCGTGCTGTATGAAGGGAGTTTGCTGTGGTGTGACTACAATATCTGCAGCAATAGCGTCATCATCTGCATGGTCTAGCTTGAAAGGCAACGGCGGATTACCGCTCATGCCCATGCTGGTGGTATTAACAATGGTGCCGGCTCCGCGCATTACTTTTTCAGCGTTGTGCCACTCAATGACTTTGACATTAGCACCGAAGCGACCGGCCAGATTATCCGCTCGTTGTTGTGTTCGGTTAACCAGGCGGATCTCCGGTACAC
>CAYZVB010000396.1:2901-4998 GCA_964481315.1 uncultured Granulosicoccaceae bacterium | reverse complement strand
CCACTGGACGTACCGCTGACGGGCCGCGACATTATGCTCGGGCTGGATATATCAGGCAGTATGCGTGAGCGCGATTTTAACGTGAACAACCGTACTGTCGAACGGCTCGAAGCCGCTAAAGTTGTGGCTTCCGAGTTTATCGCCAAGCGTCAGGGTGATCGGGTCGGGTTGATTTTGTTTGGTGATAACGCACAGGTACAAACACCACTCACCTATGACCTGCAAACGGTGCAGCATTTTTTAAGTGAAACCATTGTCGGTTTAATTGGTTCTTCCACTGCAATTGGCGATGCTATCGGGCTTGCGGTTAAACGTCTGCGTGCGCGGCCGGCAGAGTCGCGGGTTTTTATACTGTTAACAGATGGTGCCAATACCGCCGGCGCAGTATCTCCGGTAGAAGCGGCAACGGTAGCAGCGCAAAACGACATTCGTATCCACACCATTGGAGTGGGTGCCGAGGCAGTGACCGTTGAAGGGTTGTTTGGCAAGCGAGTGATTAATCCGTCGCGCTCTTTAGACGAAGAAACTTTGCAGGCCATCGCCGACACCACCGGCGGTCAGTATTTCAGAGCCAGAAACACCGCCGAGATGGTACAGATCTACGATGCGATTAATGCACTTGAGCCCAGTGAAATTGATGGGGCCAGCCTGCGGCCGTTAACCGAGCTGTATATCTGGCCACTGGCGTTGGCGTTGCTTTGCAGCGCTGTGGTTGTTTGGCAGCGGAGGCAATAGTGGAAACGTTTCACTTTCTGCGGCCGTGGTGGCTGCTGGCGTTGTTGCCGCTGGCGTTGCTGTTGTACCAGTGGTATCGCAATGAGTCGCAGCGCAATGCCTGGCGTGATCAGGTAGATGAAGATCTGTTACCGCATCTGGTTAACGGTCAGTCCACGCCGTTAGGTAAGGCGGCGGTGATTACACCGGCGTTGTTATGGTTACTGGCAGTGACAGCACTGGCAGGACCTGTCTGGGAAAAATTGCCTGCACAGGTTTTTCGCGGGCTGCAGGAGCGTGTGCTGATAATGGATTTGTCTTACTCAATGAATGCGCGTGATACCAAACCGTCCAGACTTGAGCGTGCACAACAAAAGCTGCAGGACATCCTGAAACAATCGGCTGACAGTCAGACAGCACTGATTGTTTATGCCGCAGCACCGTATGTCATATCTCCACTTACTGATGATGTAGAGACGATAAAGTCGATGCTGCCATCGCTGTCAACCGATGTGGTGCCTGCGCAGGGTAGTGTGACGTCTGCGGCGTTACTTAAAGGGTTGGAGTTACTCAGGCAAAGTGGCAGTCAACAAGGCAGTTTATGGCTGCTTACCGACAGCGAACCCGATAGCGCGGCAATGGCAGCAGCAACTGAAATTAAAGCTTCCGGCTTTCGATTGCATGTGGTTGGCATAGGCAGTAGCGAGGGTGCGCCCATTCCTGCTGCCACCGGCGGCTTTGTTAAAGACAGTAAGGGCAATATTGTTATTGCCAGACTTCAACAACCTGCTTTGAACGAGTTGGCTGCTGCAGCTGGTGGTGTGTATACAGCGGTTTCAAACTCCGATGCAGATATTGATCGATTGTTTAGGGCAGATAGTTCGCAAAGTGTGTCGGGTGTGAGTGATGTGGAACGTCAGGCAGATATCTGGCTTGAGCGAGGACCGTTCATCGTATTGCTGTTGTTGCCGTTTGCAGCCTTAAGTTTCCGAAGGGGCTGGTTATGAAGGCCCTTTGTTTTGTCGTTGGAATGTTGCTTTTGGTGTCTTCCGCCCATGCATTGGAGTGGCGTGATCTATTTCAACGCAAAGACCAGCAGGCTCATCAGTTACTGCAAAGCGGCAACGCGCAGGGTGCGGCAGAATTATTTGATGATCCGAAATGGCGTGGTGTCAGTCAGTTTCAGGCAGAAAATTATGAAGAGGCACAGCGCGCGTTCGCAGCCGGTGATGATATCGACTCGGTTTATAATCGAGGTGTGGCTGAAGTGAAAGCCGGGCAATACGATGCTGCAGAACAATCATTCGAGGAAGTGCTAAAACGTAACCCCGAACATGAAGACGCGGCGCATAACCTTGATATTGCCAAAGCGCTAAAGCAGCA
>CAYZVB010000396.1:0-2801 GCA_964481315.1 uncultured Granulosicoccaceae bacterium | reverse complement strand
CCGAACATGAAGACGCGGCGCATAACCTTGATATTGCCAAAGCGCTAAAGCAGCAGCAACAGTCAGAAGAAAACCGGAACAACGAAGAAAATAGCGAAGACCAAAACAACGATAGTCAGAATAACGACCAAAACAATAGCGACAGCAGCGACCAAAGCGAAGAGGAAAGTCAGTCTGCAGAGCAGCAGCAATCGGAAGATAGCGAGTCACAAAATACTGATCAAAACGAGTCATCAGATTCGCAGAGCAGCGACAGTCAGTCCGAAGGTAGTGCAGGTGCACAACAGGATAACCTGCAGCAGGGTGAGCTGAGTGATGAGTCTGCGCAACAGGCAGCAGAGCAGGCAGCACAGCAAACAGCACAGCAAACAGCACAGGACCAGGCCGACGATGAATCTGAGCAGGCGCTGCGTGAACAGCTGCAGCAACAGATTGATGAAAGCGACGCGCCGGATCGCGACAACACTAATGCCGAACCCGCGACGGTGCCGGCATCTCAAAGTCTCAGTGAAGATCAGCAGGCGACCGAGCAATGGCTAAGACGCATTCCGGATGATCCTTCGCAACTGCTGCGAAATAAAATCAAGCTTAACCATATGCTGGAACACTCCGATGTAGGGGATACCGAAGAGCCATGGTAAATCGTACAACCGTTGACCGGTCGCAGGCCGATAAATCCCGAATGCATTTTATTGTGCTGCTGTTAGTTATGTTGGCTGTCATGCCAGTGGCAGTTAACGCACAGTCACTTGAAGCCTCCGTTGAACGACAGACGGTGATCGATGGCGAATCGGTGCTGCTGTATATCAAAGGTGAAAACCTGACTGAACAACCGGACGTCTCCATGTTGAGTAAGCAGTTTGATGTGCTCGATTCGCGACGATCCAACAGTCAGGTGATAGAAGGCGGTGTGCGTAAAACCCAGTTCCTTATGCGTTTTGAGTTGTTGCCTAAAAACCTCGGTCAAACAGAAATACCTGCTTTCACTGCCAATGGTCAAACCACGCAACCGATCAGAATTGATGTGGTAGAGCGCGGTACGCCAGGTGCCGTACCCAGAGACAAGGTATTTGCCGAAGTGACACTCGACAAGGACAGCAGCTATGTGCAGGCGCAGATTGTTATGTCGTTACATATTTTCGACGACGGCAGCCTCGCATCGGTTGATCCGCCGGTACCGGTGATCGATGACGTGCAGGTTGAAAGACTGCCCGGCGGTGATCAGAGAATCGAGACACGTGACGGTGAAGAGTATCGTGTGCACACGTGGCGATATGCGTTGTTTCCACAGCGCAACGGTACTATTGAGATACCGCGAATTTTAATTCCGGGTAGTGTGCGTGACCCGGACTACGGTGGCGGGTTAATCATGCGCAGCATGGCCACTCGGCGTATTCAGATTCGCACCGCACCGGTCAGCTTTACTGCCACAGCCAGAGCACCGGACAGCACTGCAGACTGGTGGCTGCCGGTGGAGGCGCTTAATCTGCAGCATCAGTGGTCGGAAGATATTAGTGAAAGTAATGTAGGTGAGCCGCTGACTTTGACGCTTGCGCTGACCACCAAAGGCTCTACATCCAACCAGTTGCCGGAGTTTTCTGTGCCCGATATTGATGGCATGCGAATCTATCCGGATGTGCCGGAGCTGGCTTCGCAACCCGCAGAAGACGGCCTGACCAGCCAGCGTCGTGAAAAATGGTCGGTGATTCCTCAGCGCAGCGGCGAGCTGACACTGCCCGAGATCACAGTCAAATGGTGGGATACCGTTGCCGATGTTGAGCGTGAAGCGAAAATACCGGCGCAGACTCTGATCGTTGCCGGTGACCCTGCAGTGGCTGACACCGCTCAGTCTGTGGCGGGTGTGGTAAGTGACACAACGGAACCGCAGCACGCCGCACAGCAAACTAACGATTCGACAGAGGCTGGCAGCGTAACGGCGGCGGCGCTCACAAATCGCGCCGAGCAATGGAAATGGCTGGCCTTGTTTGCGCTCATTGGTTGGGTGACCACTGCACTGTTGTGGTGGCTGGTGACGCTTAAAAAGCGCAAATCCGCGCAGCAACGACATGCGGTGAAAACCGAGAAACAGGCGCTTCGCGAGTTGCGCCATGCCCATGATGCCGAAGATGCGAAGGCTTTTCGCGCAGCCCTGCTTGGTTGGGGCGCTGTGCGTTGGCCGCAAAATCCACCCGGCGATCCGGTCGAAATTGCCGACAGACTCGGTAGTGAAAAGCTTGCCACCGAGTTGCGTGCGCTGGAATCGTCATTGTATGCGCGAAGTGCTTCGACGATCACCCTCGGTCCGGTCTACAATACGTTGCGTAGCAGCTTGTCCGACAGTAACCGGAAAATTCCGGAACCCGATCCGCTGCCCACCCTCAACTGATTGCCTGTGAGTTCAAGCTGAACAATCCCGCCGTCCCCAATGCGCTGCATGCCGAATTGCTGCAGATAAGCGATCTTGCAGTGTTCCGCGGCGAGCGTTGTCTGTTTTCCGGGCTTAACTTCTCGCTGGCTGCCGGGCAGGTTTTGCAACTTCACGGTGAAAACGGCAGCGGCAAGACCTCACTGCTGCGTGCGTTATGTACACTGCTGCCTGTCGAACAGGGCACTATTGCCTGGCGTGGCGAGGCGTTGCCGGCATCCCGCGATCAGTACCTCTCCGAAATGTGTTACGTCGGCCACAGTGAAGCGATCAAAGGCGACCTCACTCCGCGTGAGAATCTTGCCTTTACTGCAGCATTACTGCAGTCGGACCACGCGATTGAACAGGCCGCAGAAACCGTCGGGCTCACACAGCA
>CAYZVB010000395.1:0-5012 GCA_964481315.1 uncultured Granulosicoccaceae bacterium | reverse complement strand
TAAAAGTGGGAACACTGAGTGAACCGTCCAAAAATTTTCCGCGATTGGTGAGTTGTTAGTGCGTGCGGATTGCGTCTGGCTATTCTTTTTACAATGGGTCTCTTATGTTATTCGTTGGGTGTCTGTGTTATTGCTCAGCTCCGAGGTAGTGATCCCGAACATAGTTGCGTACTTCCTTCAGGCCCATACTTCTGCCGCCGGATCTGCCTGCCAGAAACTTCGCCTCTCCCAATTGTTCGCTGGTCTTTTCGATAAGCTTTTGGGTGTGACGTGCGATCGTAATGGGGGAGTTGTCGGTTGCACCTGCAAGGACCGCTACCTCTTCAAACAGCTGCAGATCGAACAGCGGTTTAAACAGTGATTCCAGACATGACCACGAGTGGATGGTATCGCCCGTTTCAGGAAAGTTAAGCAGCGCTTTGGACTGAATCTGCAGCGCTTCTTGCGGCTCGGCGTTAGAGGCCTTCAGGTCAGCGATAAAGCGCAGCGCGCGAATGGCGCCCTGTCGGTTACCACCCACACCCGCCCATTCACTTGAGACCTGCAGATTGTGCAGCGCAAGCTTCGGGTCGGAATGCATAGCCAGCATGCCCCTGGCGAAATAGGAGTAGCCGATGGCGGACGGGTTGCTCGCCATCTCGCTGGCCTGTGCAGCCTCTTCGACCAGCTGATAGGCCTGCTTCGGGTTGGACAGTTTTGCCGCCGAAAATGCCGCCAGCGACAGCGACACCACACGGCACGTTTTGTTGTCGAATTGCTGCGCGTCTGCCGCCGCTGTGAGGTGATGCTTAAGGCTCGCCTTGTAGTCGTCTGACCAATAGGCCATTTGGCCTGCCACACCGGCAAGCCAGCCACGACTGGGTTGCGCCCCTTTGGCCAGCGCGTCGTTGCCGCGGCGGATGTAATCACGTGCGTCTTCAGGACGTCCGTTGCCATGCAGCGCCTTAACTGCCGCCGCAGCACAAATGATGGGTGCTTCGCTAAGCGCATCACTGGCCGGGTTTTGCAAGAGTCGACTGGCCCAGTTACCATACTCTGCACCGCGATGCACATAGCTGAAAAAGAACAGGGGCGCGGTTAGCTTCTCTGCAAGCTCCAGGTCTGTTTCCAGCGCCCGATCAAACGCGGCACGCATGTCTGGCAGCTCGCGATATAGTTCGTCGGCTGCGGTGCGTTCGTCGGCCGAGTCGTATTGATCACATAAGGTTTTGAGTCTGCCAGCGCACACCTTACCGTGCGCATCTTCAACACGACTGCTTTGGCCCTGTGCTTCCAGTCGTTCGCGACCGAACGCTCGAACTGTTTGCAGAATGCGAAAGCGATCCGGATCACCGGGATCTCTGCTCAGCAGCGAGGCGTCGACCAGTTCATCGACTGCGTCCGAAAAATCATATTCCTCGACTCCGAGGTAGCTGCAGAGACTTTCGGCGGCTTCCAGTTTAAAAGCCCCGGAAAATACGCATAGCTGGTCCAGAATGTCGGTAAATACCGGGTCTATCAACGAGTACGACCACTCGAGCGTTTCGCGCAGGGTTTGCTGGCGGCCGATTGCCCGTCGGTGACGCGATGCCTTCAGCGCCAGTGGATCGTGTGTGCGCTGTTGAATCTGCGTCAGGTCCAGTCGTCTGACATTAGCGGCGGCGATCTCGATGCCCAATGGCAGGTAGTCGAGCCCCTGGCAAATGAGTCCGATTTGCTTAAAGTCAGTATCGGTAGGCGCGAACGCCTGCGATGCCATTTTTGCACGGTCGACAAATAGCTCGATTGCCGGGTTAAACCCGTCGGTACTGCGACCTGCTTCGTGCAGTGGTTCCAGATCGTAGATCGCTTCACCGGCGATGCTAAGTGTGTGGCGGCTGGTAGCAATGACCTGCACGGTTGTTTTCGTTAAAAGCTCGGTGATGGCTGTGGCAATCGCGTCCAGCACGTGCTCGCAGTTGTCGACGACCAGCAACACCTCGGTGTTGCGCAGGTGATCGATCACCTGAATCTGCGGTGTGGCGTCTGCCACCGGGGGGATTTGCAAAGCCGCAGTGAAGGCTGGCCACACATCCTGGTCAGGTTCAAGCGACGATAGATCGATCAGGAATGTGCCATTGTGAAAGGAACTATCGAGCGCTTCCGCCACTTTGATCGATAGGCGTGTCTTGCCCATGCCACCCGGACCGAGAATCGTCGTCACGCGGTTGCTGGTTGCGAGCCTGGTCAGCTCATCTATTTCCTGTTTGCGTCCAATGAATGAATTCAGTTCGACCGGCAGGTTGCCTGTGCTCGCCTCGCGTTTTCCACGCAGCGGACCGAATTGAGTTTCAAGGCCCGGCGCGAGTACCTGAAACACATCTATAGGCTGAATGCCCTTGAAACGATGCTCACCGAGAGGCTCAAAGCCGATGTCTGAATCCTGTGTATCGAGTAACTCCCGGGTCGCGGCACCAACCAGAATTTGCCTGCCGTTGGCTGCCGCCTCCAGGCGCGCGGTGACGACCACCGCCGGGCCAAAGTAATCGCCTCGTCGCCGACGTGCCTGACCACTGTTTATTCCGATTCGAAGACTCAGCTCTTTCGTGCCACCAATTCGCAGGCGGGAAATACCGTGCTGAATATCTATCGCGGCGCGAATCGCCTGTATCGGTTTTGGGAAAGCGGCCCAGACGCCGTCGCCGGTGTGTTTGAATTGTTCGCCACCGCAACCTTCGATAGCCTTGATAAGGATATCGTCGTGGGATTCCATGACGTCGAACATCTCGTCGGGGAAACGCTCATGCAGGCGGGTACTGTCCTGCATATCGGTGAGCATGAACGTCAGATCTGTTGCTGCCAGCTGACCGGCTTCAGATGGATCGGTGGTGTCCATACAAGTTATATAACTAACTCGAGCGCACCGGTGTCAATAACCGCGCTAAATGCGCGCTCTGCAATCTGCAATGCCTCTGGACTGTCGCTGGCGTGTGCTGAAGACGCGGCAATGATCGGATACACCAGACAATACACTGCGCACAGCTTATAGGCATGGTCGAGTTCATCGATCGACGGTGCATCTGTCCCGTGTTGCACCAGCTGTTGTTGATAGTGTCTGATGAGATTCGCTTCATGCTCGCGTCGTGTGGCAGTACTGAGACTTTGAGTCAGGAAGTATGCGAGATCGTAACAGCTATGCGCGTGTCGAGCGGCTTGCCAGTCGACAAAACCCGGACCTTGCTTAGTGAAAAAAAGATTCGACAGACGCACATCGCCATGTGTCAGCGTTGCTGGCTGATCGTCGAGCTGGTTCAGCAACAAGGGCAGGGCGTGCATCAGTTGTGGCCATGCGTCTGCAATTTCACGCGGGCAGTCTTGCAGATTTGCAAGCGCCTGATCTGCAACCATAGACATCACCTGTGTCAAACGATTTGCCATCGCTTCAGGTTTGCACAGCCACTCAAGGTCGCCAAGGCGTGGCTGCTCCCACCAGCTGCTATGGAGCTTTGCTAACGCGTCGACTACGGCAGTGGCTTGCTCGGCAGGGCAACCAACAAGCTGATCCAACTGCTGTGTTCCCATGTCTTCCATCAGCAGTGCGTAATTGGTGAAATCATCATTGCTTTGGGCCGAGTAAACCGTCGGACACTTTACGGCTAAGTCGGCGGCGGCAGTCTGATAGAAGTTGAGCTCAGTGCGATTAAGTCTAAAGGTGGCGCAAATAAAACGCGCCTGATCAGACCCGTTCGCGAATTTCGCAACGAGGGTGGCTGGTACTGTCGGATCAGAGTGTTTCAGGTGCAGTCGCACCATTTTGCTCCAGAACCCGCCGGTCATGCGTTCGGCGGTGAATGCCCCGAGTGAATCAATGCCGGTGCTGTCTGTCAGCCATGCCAGATCGAGCTCGTCAGGATGGGTTGGAAAATCAGCCACGGGCTGGTAGCTCGATCAGGCGCGGTGGAAGGTTTATTGGTCCAGAATTGATCTGTAAGACAGCAGATAGCCGATTTTGCAGCTCAGCAACGGTTTGTGGTTGATTCCTTTCCAACATGTTGACCAGGATAGGTGGCAATTTATGCAATTAGTGGCATGCCGCCTGACTCCTGAAACAGGGCTATCTGGAACAGTCGAGATTGTCAGTCGGCGATTGAATCGATGGCCGGAGCACGACGCTTGATTAATCCAAAATATTAAACGATCTACACCTGGCAAGCCAGTGTAAACCGACATTCCTGCTGCGGCCCTTTTGCTTTGAAGTTCCCGTCTGCTACTGACCCAACCGATGAACAGGCGCGCAACGCTTTTACGTGAGGTAAAACACAAAATCCCGTATTTCAGGGATCGAACCATTTATGTAGAAGTGTCAGTGTATTCTATCCACCATAGACATGGAGATCGTTATGAAGATTGGAATCTTTACACTATAATCCTTTTCGTGTCTCCCGTTGCGAACGCTGGTTTTCTCCTAAACAACAGTGAGATCGATGACATCGCAGATGCGCTATCCGGGGAGCCCTCTTTCGCTGAGGGCGGGCACGATGCAAAGATTGGATTTTGGATGATCCGGCTGTTCAGTATGGGTTGGCCAGTAAAAGACAAGGATGTTCGCGCTACATGGGATATTGACCCGAATCAAGATACCGATGGTGATGGGATACCAGATGTCGACGATGAAGATATAGATGGTGATGGCGTAAGGAACCGCAAGGATGGAAGCCCATACGGCAGTTCAAAGCAGCTCAAGGCACCTGACCGTGATGGTGTTCCTGACGACATCGATGGCTTCCCAAAAGACCCCGGTAGAACTTTCATAACCAATAGTGCTCTGCGGCTGGAGAAGAAGATGAACAGAGCAATGTGGCGTTAGCAACAGTTCCAGAGCCCTCAGCTGCTAATAGCTCTCAGCTGTTAATAGCCCTCAGCTGCTAATGCCGAGGGCTTTGCTGTTTGTCACGGACAACCGGACCTTGATCTATTCGAGTGTTACTGCCATTGGTAGGGTCGGTAATCCCCGTATCAATTTTCCTTCAATGGTCTCTGTCTGAGCATAGTGT